>CAITND010000171.1 GCA_903893625.1 uncultured Oscillatoriales cyanobacterium | reverse complement strand
TCTGGTTTTCTCCCGATGATTTAGAACTAACAGGTTTTAAATTAGTCGGACAGGACTATGAAGAAATTATTCCGAATGTCGCAGGATTATTAGAAAGTGAAGTGTTAGGATTACTTGTGGGAATTTATCAAGAAAAACTCCGATATTTTACCCCAGAAGGTGATATTGTTTCGACTCCTGAAGAAGCTGCATTAGAAGCACAAAATCGTGCTGAACGTTTAGCCGAACAATTACGATCTTTGGGAATAGAACCTATGGAATAAAGACATTTCCAAAAATCTTGTAGAGATGCGCCATAGCACGTCTCTACAGGGGTTGAAAAATTCTCGAAAAATGATTAACCCTTGAGAAATGACCCCCTAATCTGCTATGGTAATTATTTGTCACCTTAACTTTCTTAGCAACATCCCTTATAAAATTTCCTATGGTTAGTTTTTTACTCGAAGTTGGTACAGAAGAATTACCAGCAACCTTTGTGGAAACCGCCATTCAACAATGGCAACAGAAAATTCCTGCGAGTCTCAAAGAACAGTTTTTAAGCTTTGAGTCCGTTCAAGTATTGGGAACACCGCGACGGTTAGCGGTATTAATTGAAGGACTGCCTAGTCAACAACCTGACCGGGAAGAAGAAATTAAAGGCCCCCCGGCATCTACCGCTTTCAAAGACGGAAAACCCACTCCGGCGGCGGAAGGATTTATCAAAAAACAGGGTGTCACCTTAGAAGATTTAGAAATTCGTCCGACTTCTAAAGGTGATTTTGTCTTTGTTTTAAAGAAAATTCCGGGTCGTTCAACGGCGGAAATTTTAGCCGAATTAACATCAGAATGGATTACAAAATTAGAAGGAAAACGGTTTATGCGTTGGGGGGATGGAGATTTAAAATTTCCTCGGCCAATTCGTTGGTTAATTACCTTATTAGATGATCAAGTTTTACCTGTTACATTAGTTAGTGGTTCAGAAATAGTTAAAAGCGATCGCATTTCCCAAGGACATCGAGTTTTACATCCTGAAAAAATCTCGATTTCCCATGCTAAAACTTACGCAGAATCTCTGAAACAAGCGTTTATTGAAGTTGATCCCCAAGACCGGATTCAGACGATTCAAAAAGAAGTTGAAATTGCTGCTAATAGTGTTGGGGGAAAAGCAGAAATTCCCGAAGATTTATTAGCAGAAGTCGTTAATTTAGTGGAATGGCCGACGGCTGTTATTGGAACTTTTGATCAGGAATTTTTGAATTTACCTGCGGAAGTGATTAAAACCGTAATGGTAACGCATCAACGGTATTTTCCGGTATTAACAACAGAAACTCAAAATTTATCGCCATTAAAGCCCTATTTTATCACGATTTCTAATGGTGATCCTGCTAAATCCGATCTAATTGCGACGGGAAATGAACGGGTAATTCGGGCGAGGTTAGCCGATGGACAATTTTTCTATAAATCTGACTTAAAAACGCCATTAGAAAGCTATTTACCTGCATTAGAAGCAGTGACATTTCAAGAAGATTTAGGTTCAGTTCGGGATAAAGTCAATCGCATTGGTAAAATTGCTAATTGGATTGCGGATCAACTGAATGTCAGTGAATCTGATCGTAATTTAATACAACGGGCTGCATTATTATGTAAAGCGGATTTAGTCACCCAAATGGTGTATGAATTCCCCGAATTGCAAGGAGTTATGGGAGAAAAATACGCCCGTGAAGGGGGAGAACCGGAAGCGGTTGCAACGGCGATTTTTGAACATTATTTACCCCGGAATGCTACGGATAATTTACCCCAAACTTTAGTCGGTCAAGTGGTCGGTTTAGCGGATAAACTGGATACTTTAGTTAGTATTTTTGGTTTGGGAATGTTACCCACAGGTTCCTCCGATCCCTTTGCCTTGCGTCGGGCGGCGAATGCAGTGATTAATATTATTTGGTCGGCGGATTTACCTCTGAATCTATATCAACTTCTCAAACAAATTTCGGCGGATTTTGTCAATACTTTTCCCAACGCCATTTTAGGGTTAACCCATCAATTAGATGACTTTTTCTTACAACGAATTAGAACGTTATTACAGGATGAAAAAGCCATTGATTATGATTTAGTTAATGCTATTTTAGGAGAAAATGATCTCGAATATAAAGAACGGGCGTTACAGGACTTGTTAGATGTCCGAGACCGGGCTTTATTCCTACAAACCATCCGTAAAGATGGCACATTAGACCAAATTTATGAAACGGTAAATCGTTCCACTCGGTTAGCCAAACAAGGGGATTTAGACACCCTAGAATTGCAACCGGAAACGAAGGTTAAACCCGATCTCTTTCAAAAATCCTCTGAACGGGAATTTTATCAGGCTTTAGTACAGTTAGTTCCCAAAACACAAGCGTCTCAAGCCACAAGAAATTATCGTCAATTAGTGGAAGCTTTGAGCGAAATTACCCCAACCGTTAGCAGCTTTTTTGATGGCTCAGAAAGTGTTTTAGTGATGGATGATGATCCGAATATTCAACGAAATCGTTTGAACTTATTGGGATTATTAAGAAATCATGCCCGTGTTTTAGCTGATTTTGGGGCAATTGTTAAAAGTTGAAAATAGGGGTAGGTTTAGATTCAAAACCTGCCCTCTTTATCAAGTACAATAAAAAAAATTTCTGGTGCAATAACATTATTTATGCTCAAAGCTCATATTATCGGTTTAGGAAAATCTGGAAATGCCGCAGCACGGTTATTAAAATTGCAAGGATGGGATGTTATTTTAAGCGATCGCAATAATTCTACACATTTAGAATCACAAAAACAACAATTAGAAAGTGAAGGAATTGAAGTTCATTTAGGACACAATTTTCAACCCGATTCTTCCCTGGATTTAATCGTTGTCAGTCCTGGGGTTCCTTGGGATATTCCAGGGTTAAAAATCGCCCGCAATTTAGGCATAGAAACCATTGGAGAAATGGAATTAGCATGGCGAAATCTGCGACATTTGCCTTGGGTTTGTATTACGGGAACTAATGGTAAAACCACAACAACAGCCCTCACCTCTGCTATCTTTCAAGCCGCAGGTTTAAACGCTCCAGCTTGCGGTAATATTGGTTATGCAGCCTGTGAATTAGCCTTACAAGAATATCAAGGAATTGCCAAACCCTTAGATTGGATTATTGCAGAAGTGAGTAGTTATCAAATCGAATCCTCCTCAACTTTAACTCCTAAAATTGCAATTTGGACGACCTTTACACCGGATCATTTGAATCGTCATTACACCTTAGAACGCTATTATGATATTAAAGCTAAATTATTATATCAATCGCAACAACAAGTGATTAACGGGGATGACCCCTATTTAAGAGAAACGGCTCATCAACGCTGGCTTTCTGCCTGTTGGACAAGTGTTTTAGGACAAGAAAAATTAGTAGCAAATTCTGAATTAGGGTTTTATATTGAGAACAATTGGGTGATGCAAAATGGAGAAACAATTATTCAAGCAGATGCCTTAAAAATGGTAGGCAGTCATAACAAACAGAACCTATTAATGGCGGTAGCAACTGCTAAATTAGCTGGAATAGAAACGGAAGCAATTTGTGAGGCAATTTCTACTTTTCCAGGAGTTGCCCATCGTTTAGAACAGATTATGAATTGGCAAGAAATTGACTGGATTAACGATAGTAAAGCCACGAATTATGACGCGGCAGAAGTGGGATTATCAGCCGTTGATTCTCCAGTAATTTTAATTGCAGGAGGAGAGGCAAAAAAAGGAGATGATACCGCCTGGATTAATAGAATTAAAGAAAAAGCAGTCTCGGTTTTATTAATTGGGGATGCAGCTGAGGCATTTTCTAAACGGTTAAAAGAGGAGAATTACTATAATTTTGAAATTGTTGAAACGATGGAAAAAGCCATTAAAAGGTCAGCAGAAATTGCTCCCAAATTAGGCGCAAAAGTTGTGTTATTATCTCCGGCTTGTGCTAGTTTTGATCAATATCAAAGTTTTGAACATCGGGGAGAAGATTTCCGCCAGTTATGTTTACAATTAAAGGGTTAAAATAAACTTTAATTAGAAATTCAGGACTGATGCAGAAATCAGATTTTTTGGTCGTGTGCATAAGTCCTAAGATAGATAACTTCACCCTTCATTGAGAATAAAATAATAAAATACAAAAAACGTCTCAAATATCAGCTTGATATAAGCAAAAAGCTTTTATATGCCTAATTTACCGATCAATGATGCCATTAAAAACGCGATTAGCTCCCTAATTCAAGATTGGATTAATACTCATCCTTTCATCTCTTGGTTAATTAGCCATCCAGGGATGAGTTTAATTCTATTTGTATTTTTGATTAGCTTATTTCTCGGCTTTTTACAAGCAATTAGTAGTTTATTTAAACAGGGATGGCTATTAATTTTAACCAGTCCTTTTCACCTTTTTAAATATAGCTTAGTTGGGATTTCTCAGTTAATTTTAAACCCTGGGAGACCCTTACATTCTGAACCCCCTAGAAGTCGCTTGTCGCAGTTTTTATCAACTCACCCTCAACGGATAGAATCACTCACCTTAGAACAGCAAGAACGGCTTATTATTGTATTACAATACTTAGAAAATATTCATCAACAACAAAATCAACTTCTGCAAGAAGTGAGAACGATTTTAAGCTTAAATCAAGAGGAAAATTAGTAATATTATGGAAATATCGGATAAAAAATTAGGTCAAAATCTGCTATAGTCCTACTAAATTTCTTAAAAATATTTATGACTTCATTTAACAATCCCCCCCCTCCTAATTCTACCTCGGATTCCCCTAAAAAATCCTCTGCATCCCAGGGTCAAATCACATTATTAACAGCTATTTGTATTGTCGTTGCTAATATGATTGGCACAGGTGTATTTACCAGTTTAGGGTTTCAAGTTATCGATATTCAATCCGGTTTTGCAATTTTGTTTTTGTGGTTTATTGGTGGTATTTTTGCCCTTTCTGGTGCTTTGTGTTATGGGGAATTAGGAGCCGCTATGCCTCGTTCTGGGGGTGAATATCATTATCTTTCTAAAATTTATCATCCTGTGATTGGTTTTCTCTCAGGATGGGTTTCTGTCACCGTAGGTTTTGCCGCTCCCATTGCCGCCGCAGCGATGGCATTTGGCAAATATATATCTAGTGTATTTCCCTCTTTTAATTATCCAACAGCGATCGCCTTAATAGCAGTAATCTTAGTCTCTCTAATTCACACCCAAACCCTGAGAATTGGCAGTTTATTTCAGCAAGGATTTACCGTTTTAAAAGTTATACTCATCGTTGTCTTTATTTTCTGTGGCTTAGGCTTGGCTAACCCTCAACCGATTGATTTTTTACCCAATTTTAATGATATTCCGGTTATTTTTAGTTCCGCTTTTGCTATTTCTTTAGTTTATGTTACCTATTCCTATTCCGGTTGGAATGCAGCCGTTTATTTAGCCAGTGAACTGAAAGAACCAGAGAAAAATTTACCGCGATCGCTGTTAATTGGCACATTAATTGTTACGGTTTTATATCTGTTACTGAATTTCATTTTTCTCTATACCACCCCCATCAATCTATTAGCGGGACAGTTAGAAATTGGTTACATTGCAGCCCAACAAATTTTCGGTAACTTCGGGGCAAAAATCATGGGATTATTAATCGGATTTGGCTTAATTTCTTCGATCAGTTCAATGGTATTAGCAGGGCCAAGAGTCACCCAAGTTATGGGAGAAGATATTCCCTTATTTAAAATTTTATCTCAAAAAAATAAACATGGAACACCCTATTATGCCCTGTGTTTACAACTAGCAATTGTAATTATTTTAATCATCACAGCCAGCTTTGAAGCCGTAATTACCTATTTAGGATTTACCTTAACCCTCTGTTCCTTTATCACAGTTTTGGGCGTTTTTATCTATCGATTTCGCTGTCCTGATGCTCCTCGTCCCTATCAAACTTGGGGATATCCAATCACCCCAATTATTTTTTTAGGAATCAGCCTTTGGATGCTAATATTTGTTTTTCAGGATAAACCCTTAGAATCCTTAGCCGGATTAGGAACAATTGCCTTGGGTTTGCCCTTCTATTTTATCGGTGTTCACAAAAAATTGGTGTAATCTATGAAAATCAAAGCCTTATTAGCCCTGATTTTAAGTGTAGTTGGGTTGCAATCTTGTTCTAAAACAGAACCACAGCAAAAGATTGAACAACCTCAAACTGAAGTTACTCAAACGACCCAAACAACATCACCAATTCCGCCCCAACCAATTGATCCTTTAGCTAAGTATGATCAAAAACAAGCGGATCATTTAACAGATACAGCGAAATTGATTGCCGGAATTAAAGTTGATCCCAAAAGTCAACTTTATCCTTTACAACAATCCAATGTTTGGAGAAATTATCACAGCTTTATTGACCCGGCTTGGTCAAAACTAGAAAAACAACAACTAGCGAAAGTCAGCCAATGGTCAAAGGAAGAATTAGCTACGATTAATCAATCCAATCCTCAGATTTTTTATCCCTTTAGCGGGCCAGATTTCTTGTATGCTGCTTTATTTTTCCCAACCGCAAAAGAATATGTTCTCACCGCTTTAGAACCCGTTGGAACAATGCCTGATTTTAATCAATTATCAGAAAGTCAACGTAATCAAAAATTAGCCGATGTTAAAAACTCCCTTTATTCTTTACTTCAGTTCAGTTTCTTTCAAACTAAAGAAATGAAGTCTGATTTATCTAATCAAGGGGTTTTACCCTTGGTTTTATTATTTATGGCGAGGACAAACAACAGAATTTTAGATCTGCAATATATTGGCTTAGATCCAGATGCTAAAATTCAAAAGTTTGCAAAAGGTATGATTCCAGGGGTAAAAATTGATTTTGTCCATGAAGGAGAAAAACAACCGCGAACCTTATATTATTTTT
>CAITND010000170.1 GCA_903893625.1 uncultured Oscillatoriales cyanobacterium | reverse complement strand
TCTTACCCCTCGTAAAACTGTTTAACTACTAACGACAGAGCCAGGGACTAGCTACGCATCCAACAGGGTGTCTTGACTCAAAAAACGTAGTCAGTTAAGACTTAGGCTGGTCAACTAACTGAAGTTAGAGGCACGTTGGCGTAGCCTGCGCTCCGCGCATAGCCCCGTCACTTCAGTGCGGGGTGCTGACCCCCTGGAAATATTGCTCACACTCAACTCTGCCAGAAGATTCCCTATACAAAAACCCAGGGCTTTCCCAGAAAACCCTAAATAGAGACTCCTCTAACCGATGTCATGGATAAGTCCACCGACCGGAATATGCTTACGAACTATTTAAAAAGTTCTAACGGCTATCCTGAAGCCAATGGATCAATCAGGTGACGATAGATTATCCTTAATCCCATCGCTAGACCCGTTGCCCTTAATGTATAGAATTATTTAAACTCTTATTCTAAAGATAACATAAAAATTAAAAAATTGGAGCATTTCGCGGAAAAATTTTTCAGAATTTCAGTCCCTCAGATGGTCAAGGGAAGAGAGTCAAGAAACGGGGGAGGGAAAAGTGCCAGAAGCGACCCTGACAAAAGGTTAGGGGTAGGTGCCGAAACCCGAAAATTCTGGACTATCGCCTGTTTCCTTAGCAACTCCCTGACTCCTATTTGAACTTAAATCCGATCCCCTGAACCGAAACAGATTAAAATCAGACTATAATATGTAAAATTTTGTTAACTCAACGCCTGAGTTGGCTAATCCATGACATCGCAAACTCTTCTATTTTCGCCAGTTGAAGCAGACCTGCGGCAGTTGACCGATAACTTAAAACAGCTTGTCGGAGCGCGGCATCCGATTTTGTATGCAGCCGCAGAACACCTGTTTAGTGTCAAAGGGAAACGGGTACGTCCTGCGATTGTCCTGTTGATTTCCCGGACGACAATGCCGGATCAAAATATTACCCTCAAGCATCGGAGATTGGCAGAAATCACCGAAATGATCCATACCGCCAGTCTCGTCCATGATGATGTTGTGGACGATGCTGAAATGCGTCGAGGAGTTCCCACGGTTCATAGTTTATTTAGTAACCGAATTGCAGTGTTAGCTGGAGATTTTCTATTTGCTCAATCTTCTTGGTATTTAGCCAATTTGGATAACTTGGAAGTGGTGAAATTACTTTCCCAAGTGATTATGGATTTAGCAGAGGGAGAAATTCAACAGGGACTCAATCGGTTTGATACAGGATTATCAATTGAAGCGTACTTAGAAAAAAGTTATTATAAAACCGCTTCTTTGATTGCTAATAGTTCCAAAGCAGCAGGTGTTTTGAGTGGGGTTTCTACAGAACACACAGAAGATTTATACAATTATGGTCGCCATATTGGTTTAGCTTTTCAAATTGTTGATGATATTTTGGATTTTACCGGGTTAACGGAGGAATTAGGAAAACCAGCAGCATCTGATCTCAAGAGTGGAAATTTAACTGCACCCACACTCTATGCTTTAGAAGAAAAACCCTATTTGGAAACTTTAATCGAGCGAGAATTTGCTCAAGAAGGAGATTTAGAACAGGCTTTAACCTTAATTAAAGATAGCTCAGGCATTCAACGCTCTAGGGAATTAGCGTCCTATCATGCACAAGTTGCTGTAAAGTATCTCGAACCCTTTCAAGCCTGCGAATCTCGACAAGCCTTAATCGGTTTAGCAGATTATGTTTTGAGTCGGCTTTATTAACGGGGGAGTTGACTGTTAACAGTTGACTGTTGATCGTTGACTGTTGACTGTTGCCTGTTTTCCACTGATAACTGATAACTGATAACTGATAACTACCTTAAGCAATATTCGGTGGAATTTTACGCGATTTAGACTGACGACGTTGTTGATAGTCTTGTAAATAAACCTGGATTAATTCTTGAATTTCACTGCGCTTAATTTCGGTAGCGGATTGGAAATTATTGGGGGTTTCAAAGAAACATAAACTATCGGGCATTTCTAGGACAACCATTTGAAATAAAATATGGGTAACGGGTAAAGGAATCGCTAAAACTTGAGAACTTGAATCAGGATTCGCATAACTCAAAGCATCTTCTAAATTAGAAAACGCATAAATTACTCTTTTTTTTATCTGCGGTTGATCTACATTAATAAAAGGTTGAACAACCCAACTTTGATCTAAGGTTTGTAAAATATAATATTCTGGATGTTGCAATTGTTCTGCTAATATTTTTAACGCAGGTGCGATCGCTTCAACAATCTGGGGTGTTGTCCCATCTTGAGGAGCATTGTTAATTAAAGTTTGAATTTGTTGATCTAAATTCATAAGTGTTGACTGTTGGCTGTTGGCTGTTGACTGTATTGTTCCCCACATCTCTTACTTAACAGGCAAGATGCCAGTTCCACTATACTAAACCATCCGGAAATCCAAGGCTGATTCTGGAATCAGTGTGTTAGGGTCATTGTAGTAATTAGACATCATGGGGGAAATCTGCCAGAACGAAACAATTTTCCAAAGGCTATTGAGAGAACTGAATCAATCCACTCGTGCTTCTGAACAGAACTGTCGGGATGTTGCAGAACGAATTACCGAAGAAGCCACCCGTATCTGTACAGAAAGCAAACGGATTCAAGATTCCGGGGATGTAGAAACTTGGGCGATGACTCTGGCTCAACATCGTTTACAGCAATGTATTCAATATTATCAGCTAGGTCAAAACGCCGGATCTTTGGAATTACATAGTACCTTGAGCGCGATTGTTTATCGATATATTACTCCTCCTCAAGTGCAGTCGAGTTACCAAGCTCGATTGGAATTAATTAAGGATTTTTTACAAGCCTTTTATTTAGAAACCTTGAATGCCTTTCGCAAAGAAGCGCAGTTAGCTGCCACCTACCGTCCTCGGACATTATTGGAACTTGCGGAATATATGGCATTTACGGAACGCTACGGTAAACGGCGCATTCCTTTAGCCCGAGGTCGGAGTCAACAATTGATTATATTACGAGCGCAAACCTTCTCTCAACAACAGCCCAAGGAAAGTTTTGTTGATTTAGAACAAGCTGCTGAAGGGGGTGGTGGTGAATCAGATACCACTTGGAAGGATTCCTCACTCAGCCAAGTCCGAAGCGCAATGGTAACAGAGTCCAACGAATCAGAGTCCGATTCTCTCCGTCAAACGGTAGTTGAGGAACTGATGGCTTATTTGGAAGAACACAAACAACAGGATTGTGCAGACTATTTTGCCTTACGGTTACAAGATTTACCGACTCGTGAAATTGAGGAAATTCTAGGATTAACTCCTCGTCAGCGTGATTATTTACAGCAACGATTTAAGTACCATCTGCTTCGATTTGCTTTAGGACATCGTTGGGAATTAGTTCACCAATGGTTAGAGGCAGATTTAGAACGGGATTTAGGGTTATTGCCGCATCAATGGCAGGAATTCTTAGATCAAATCGGCTCAGAAGAACAGAGTTTGTTAAAGTTAAAACAGCAGGGATTATCTGATGCGGAAGTTGCAAAAATTTTAAATTGCAAAGCGGCTCAAATTCAAAAACGTTGGTTTAAGTTGTTAGAATTGGCTTGGGAAATCAGGAATCGTTCAGTATCCGGAGCAGGGGCATCCAGTGATGAATAACGAAACAAACCAAGATAATCAAGGTTGTGAACGCCGATTCTTTGACTGGTTGTTGCAACAGCCAACAATATCTTCATCTCATGAGGCTGAGGAGGGATTAAACACCCAGATACAGCCTGATGAGACTTCTGAGGTGGAAAACTTAGAGGCGGATGAATTAGATCCCCTCGATTCTGAAGAGGAGGTTTTCCACCCCAACAGTCAACGATTCACACTGGGAGATATACCGATTGTGAAAAACCGATTTGAGACCGTGTTAAGAGAAAGACTCAAAGCCAAGATTCAACTGAACCCGCCCCTGTTTCCGTGGGAATCGGTCGGAACTGACTTGTGTAATGAATATCCAGACGCATTCGGGGAAGAACAAGTTCCTATTCCTAATCTTTGGATGGCTCATCGACAACAATTGAGATGGTCAATTCCTCTGCCAGAAGGGGTTTTTGCTCAGTTACTTGCACCCTGTCAAAGAGTGCTGCAATCTGGTTTACGAGAGGGGGCTAAATTAGTTCAGGCCGTGGAAACTTTGTTTCCAAATGAATCACAACCGTTGAATGAATTGGCGAGTTTAGTAATTCGAGGTTCATTACGCGGATCTTTGGATTTAACAGAGTCCCAGCCCGGTTATGAAACAGCCACCCCTGAACAACAAATGGTGTTGTTATTGTTAGCGGCGCAGGAAATTCTGAATACTTTAACTCTAAATTGTGGTTTGAATCAATCGACCGTTCATCAAGAATGGTTAACGACCTTGGGGTTATTTACGGTTGATGTGAAATATGTTCAAACGGAATATGGAGCGACTTTGAAAATTTTGGGTCAACTTCCTGATGGCGGACGGTTGCAACTGTTGGGCGACCACAGATCAGCGTCGGCGCAACGGGAGTCCCCCGGATATTTAAAACTGGAACTGATAGACCCGGAACCCAACCAAATTTATCGACTTCATGTTTTATTGCATAGTAATGAGCAAAATCCCCTCTGTTTTGCAATTTGTCCCCAACTGATTGCGGAATAAACAACCCTAGATCTTCAATTCGGGCTGGAAGTTCAGGTAAGATTAAGTTAGAGTAGTAGCTTTCAACTCTAAGCAAATTTCAGCCTAAACGATGACAACTCAGATCCCTTATATAAGTCAATTATGGCGACGAATTGAGGCAGCACCAAAGCCAGTACCGGAAGATTCACTTTGGCTGCG
Source organism: uncultured Oscillatoriales cyanobacterium (assembly GCA_903893625.1). Classification (GTDB taxonomy): domain Bacteria; phylum Cyanobacteriota; class Cyanobacteriia; order Cyanobacteriales; family Microcoleaceae; genus Planktothrix. The sequence goes on along the minus strand of CAITND010000170.1, from coordinate 26,308 downwards.
GGTGTTGGTGCAATTATTAGTGATTGCAGGGATTGTGGCAACGGATGTTGCGATTGAGGAACCCCTGAATTTATGGGCAATTCCTGTCAGCATCTTAGGAGCAACGTGGAGTTGGTTTCGTCGTCGCCATCGGAATGTGCCTATTAAATTTTGTATTGCCATTGGAATGTTAGTTGCCCTCGCTGCATTTTTTGGGCGACTGTTTGGAGAAATGAATGATACGCGGTTAGCGTTAGCCAGATTATTAATCGAATTACAGGTTTTACATAGTTTTGATTTACCCCGTCGTCAGGATTTGGGGTATTCGATGGTGATTGGATTAATTTTAATGGGATTGGCGGGAACTCTCAGTCAAACGATGGCGTTTGGGCCTGTGGTGTTAGTGTTTTTGGCGTTAGCTTTACCGACGTTAATTTTAGATTATCGCTCTCGTTTAGGGTTGGGAGATATTCAATTTAAGTCTAAAAAAACGTCACCGCAACCGGGAAGCGGAGTAAATTTTAAGTTGGTCGGGATTATTTTTTTAGTCGTTGTTTCGTTAGGATTAATGATTTTTGCGGCTCTTCCTCGGTTTCCCGGCTATCAGTTAAAAACATTTCCGGTGAGTTCTCCGATTAAAATGCCACCCGGACAATTTGATGGCCGACAAGTTTTAAATCCCGGTTATGTGTCTTCTGGTAAAAATAATAATAATTCGGGAGGCGGGGGTACGGGATTAAATCAGGAGACGGGGGCGGGAACGCTGAATGATACGTTTTATTATGGGTTTAATACGAAAATTAATCAGAATTTACGCGGAGCATTAAAGCCTCAAGAGGTGTTAAGGGTGCGATCGCAAGCCAGAGGATTTTGGCGAGTGGTATCTTTTGATCGTTATACGGGTCAAGGTTGGGAAATTTCTCGGAATAATAGAACCCTGACGTTAAGACGTTCGATATGGTCATATCAGTTTAATTTATTTCCGTTCATTAGTCAGGCGAAAACGCAAGAAGTGGTTCAGAGTTATACTGTACTTCAACAACTTCCGAGTTTAATTCCGGCGATGGATAAGGCGAAGGAAATCTATTTCCCGACGGAGGAAATTGCAATTGATCCCGATGGCAATTTGCGATCGCCTTTAGAATTACGAGAAGGGATGACCTACACCGTGATTTCTCAAGTTCCCTATCGTAATCGTAACCAATTACAGCAAGCGTCAACAAAGTATCCAGAAACCATCAAAAAATATTATTTACAAGTTCCTGATCCAATTCAGGAGAAAGTTAGGAAAAAGACAGAAGAAATTTTAGCCAGTGTGAATCAAGTTGCTAAAAATAAGAAACCTTTAAATTCAACCTATGAAAAAGTTTTATATTTAGCGCAATATTTAAAGCAAAACCCCAATTATAAGTTGCAAAAAGAGCCCCCATTTTTACGCAAAAATGAAGATTTAGTTGAAGCATTTCTTTTCGGTTATCAAGATAGTCCCCCAGGAGAAAAAATAACCGGAGGCTACCCGGATCATTTTTCAACTGTTTTAACAATGATGTTGCGTTCTATCGGTATTCCAGCGCGACTGGCGGCGGGGTTTAACCCAGGAGAGTTTAATCCCTTTACGGGGTTATATGTCGTTAAAAATACGGATGCTTTTGCGATGACGGAGGTGTATTTCCCTGGATATGGTTGGTTTGCCTTTAATCCTATTCCGGGGATGGATTTAATACCGCCTTCTATTGAAGAAGATCAAACCTTTAGTACATTAAAAGCATTTTGGAATTGGGTGGCAGGTTGGTTACCTTCTCCGGTAGCAAATGGCTTACAAGCAATTTTAGGCGTTTTAATTTTAGGGTTATTTCAAGCGATTACTTGGTTTTTTAGTTTATTTACTCAGGGATGGTTAGGAATTTTTAGTGGATTAATTATCATAACTATTATTGCCTTTTTGGGATGGTTAAGTTGGGATATTTGGCGAGGTTGGCGGTATCGTCGTTGGTTAGCAAAATTGCCTCCTGAAGAAAGTATCTATCAACAACTCTTAGCCGTTTTAGCCAGTAAAGGTTATCCCAAACGCCCCGCCCAAACTCCGTTAGAATATGCGTCTTGGTTACAGCAATATCATCCGATTGCGGAAGCTGAAGTGATTGATGAAATTTCTCAAACCTATATGCGTTGGCGATATGGAGGAAAGCCTATTCATCTTGAACAAATGCGACTGTTATTGATTAATTTAAAAAAAGCACATTGGAAACGGTTGAAACGGCGAAATTGGTCTTAGAACATAAAAAGGTAATTTTGTCAAGCTCAACTTATTGATTTCAAGAATAGCCTTGAAAAAATTTGTACAACAGTTTGGGGTAAATTCGGGAATGTAATATGAGGATTACACGGAGAATTAGGGCTTTTAGTCCTATCATTTTTAATTAAGCTATACTTCCCCAGATTATTTTTTTTGTATTATACCTCCAAACCCCCTAATTTCGTCAATAGTTGCAAACAGGTTGCAATAACCTCTTGACAAAATTTGCCGAAAAATCGGGATAAACTTTTAAAATTTAAAACGATAACGCTATTTTTATAACTTAAATTTATATTAGTCCCCCAACCCCTGTAAAGACGCACCATCCCACGTCTCTACTAAAATTCAGATAAAATCACAGCGGATATCCGCAAGTGTGAGGGGAAATTGTGATCATAGTTATGGGATGGGTGTGGGACTGCGATCTCAATAGCCCCAAATCTCGATTTCCAATCCCATAACCGTAACAAATTTTAAGAAAGTTTACATAAAATCAGAAAAGGTTGACAACAGCATAAACTGAACTGTGATTTGAGTTGACTTCCAAATCCGGGCTTTTTGGCTAGGGGATCAGCGAGTATTTCTATTCAACTTTGCTACTGAAGTGGGTTCAAAGAAGATGGTAGAATACACTTTGCTGCTCATGCTGCCTTGAAAATATCAAATTCTTGTAAATGCTGTTTATGTCAGTTGGGAGAAGAGCGTTGATGAAACGATTGAGTCGCCTGTTGGCTGTGTTAGTTTTGATAGTCGGTTGTCTAGGATGGACTGGACATCAAAGTGCTTTAGCTGCAAACTTGAATGTGATGCAGTATGGAGTTGCTGCTCCGATCTTAGCAACGGAAGCCCCTCGGAAAAATCGTGTTGATGAGAAAATGGCTAAGGTTCGCAATAAATTGGACTTAAATAATAGCGACCTGCGGGATTTTCGTCAATACAAAGGAATGTTTCCGAAATTAGGGTCACTCATTATTAAGAATGCGCCCTATGATTCTGTTGAGGATGTATTGAAAATTTCCGGTTTGACCGAAAAACAAAAAGAAATTCTGCAAAAGAATTTAGATAACTTTACCGTGACTCCTACTGAGTCTGTGTTTATCGAAGGCGACCAACGCTTAAATGTTGGGGCTTACGACTAAGCCATTCTTTGGATATCAGTGTCAGAATGTTCGGTGTTCGGTGTTGATTTTTATAAGAAAAACCCAGTCGCCGAGAGGCAACACGCCTTGAACAATAGATTAAGGATTTAGACGGATTACTCAGATTTTACGGATGATGTTAACAGGTTTAAAACAAGTTAACATCATCTGTAAAGTCAGTTTAATCCGTTTAAATCTATCTGGAGAGTGTCCAGATCTTATGACTTGAAACCAACCCTTCATCCTGGCACTAGCCCATGACCTCTATGGATGTTTCCTTAACTTCTGACCTGCCCTTAACTTTTGATGTCTTGGTTGTGGGTACAGGGGCAGCGGGGTTATATACTGCCCTTTGTTTACCCAAACATTTGAGTATTGGCCTAGTCAGTAAAGATATTTTACCCCTATCGGCGAGTGATTGGGCGCAGGGGGGTATTGCCGCTGCAATTTCAACGGATGATTCTCCCAGTCTGCATTTAGAAGATACGTTGAAAGCTGGGGCGGGGTTATGTGAACTAGAGGCTGTGCAGTTTTTAGTTAATCACGCCCCTGAATGTATTCATCGTTTAGTCGAATTAGGCGTGGCTTTTGATCGGCATCAAAGCCAGTTAGCCCTCACCTTAGAAGCCGCCCATTCCCGTCATCGAGTCCTACACGCCAAAGATACAACTGGACGGGCAGTGATCACAACCTTAACTGAACGAGTCTTAGAACAACCGAATATTAAAATTATTTCTCCAGCCTTTGCCTTAGATTTATGGATGGATGCCTCCGGCCAACGTTGCCAGGGCATGAGTTTAATTCAAAACCAGCAGATTTATTGGGTGAAGGCGGCTGCTGTTGTATTAGCAACGGGGGGAGGAGGTCAAGTCTTTGCTCACACCACTAACCCCGAAGTTAGTACCGGGGATGGAGTCGCCATCGCCTGGAGAGCAGGGGCATTACTGCGAGATTTAGAGTTTTTCCAATTTCATCCAACGGCTTTAACCCAACCTGGAGCTCCTCGGTTTTTAATTAGTGAGGCTGTGCGCGGGGAAGGTGCCCACTTAATTGATGCTGAAGGTCGGCGGTTTGTGTTTGATTATCATCAACAGGGGGAATTAGCCCCTAGAGATGTGGTGAGTCGAGCAATTTTTAACCATTTGCAACAGTTACGTCAAATACCGGGCGCGAATGCGGAACAAGTTTGGTTAGATTTACGGTCTATTCCGCCTGAAAAAGTCCGCTATCGGTTTCCGAATATTATTCAGGTTTGTCAACAGTGGGGCATTGATATTTTGAATCAACCTATCCCTGTCACCCCAGCCGCCCACTATTGGATGGGGGGTATTGTCACCAATACCCAAGGTCAAACCTCCATTCCGGGACTCTATGCGGTGGGTGAAACGGCGAGTACGGGGGTGCATGGGGCTAACCGTTTAGCAAGTAATTCTTTGTTAGAATGTCTAGTGTTTGGTGCTCAACTGGCATCCCTGGAAAATCTAAATTTCTGTCAAACGGAAGGGGATGTTGATGATGATGTTTCTTCTCCAAGGGAGAGGAACTCAGTAATGTTATTGAACTCCAATTGGGAGGAACAATATGCTACGATTAAGACAATTCGATCCCACTTGCCCGATGTCCTGTGGCAAAGTGCCGGAATCTGTCGCCAGTTTGATCACTTGGAGGAGGGATTAATTCAGGTGAAAGCATGGTCTGAAGAATTTTTAGCTTTACCCATTAGCCAATTTTTATCGGGTCTACATCCGAGTTCCCCTGCTGATATAGAAATTCAGGGGATAGGACACCATGACTTAAAACAGTGGGGGGAAACTCGTAACTTACTCAGTATTGGTGAGTTAATTTTGAAGAGTGCAGCGTTTCGTCTAGAAAGTCGCGGGGGTCATTATCGACAAGATTATCCTCAGTCAGACCCTAGCTGGCAATTACATACTTTAATTCAAGGAAATCAAATCTGGAAATCACCGCCTGTTTTAGATTAAGTTCGTGAGCCTGAACCTTCTCCTTCTGGGGGTTTTCCCGTTTCAGGAGGAACATATTCACTGATCAAAACTGAGGTGTCCAGATGCTGAGAGAATTGAGAAAAATGAACCTGGGTGGTCGCCCCTAACCTTAGCGCGATAGCAAAAATCAGGGCAACACTTAAGGGCCAGAAGCTAACCCATGCTAGTGTTTTTAGTGTTAGGCTAGAAACCACAATCGCTTTACCCCCTAATTAAACCTTTGATATTTCAACCCGGGCAGCCAACGATAACAAAACTGCCTTAATGGTTCAAGTATATCAGTTATATTCCGTATTTACACTGAGTTCTCCGGGAGAGTTATTTACAACCCATCTCGTTCGCTGCTATTGTGTAGTCTGCTATTAAGGCACATTACTTTTCGTATAAAATATTATTATAGTTTAACATAAAATAGCCCGGAAAAGCTCTCGTAGATGTACAGTTGCGATCGGCTTAGGAACTAGCAAACTCATACAGATTTTTTCCCGTGCTCTTAGCCCGATACATGGCTGTATCTGCTAACTTAATTAAAGTTTCAAGATCCTGAGTATCTGTAGGATACATACTAATTCCAATGCTAGTGGTTATCGAGAGATGGTGTCCTTCTAAAATTGTCTCTTGAGTAATCGTATCCAGAATTTTTTGGGCGACTCTAGCCACGTCCGACTTACTGGGAATACCTGGGAGGATGACCGTAAACTCATCTCCGCCTAAGCGGGAGACGGTATCACTTCCCCGTAGACAGCCTTTGAGTCGGTCACCAACGGTTTTGAGTAGTAAATCTCCAATATGATGTCCCAGATTATCGTTGACTTCCTTAAAGTCATTTAAGTCTAAAAACAAGAGAGCGACTAAACGATTTTGACTGTCGGCCCATTCTAACGATTGGGTTAACCGTTCATGAAATAGGGTGCGGTTGGGAAGTCCCGTTAGGGGGTCATGTTCGGCGGAAATCCGCAGTTCAGCATTTGACCGCTTGAGTTCGGCTGCAATTTGTTTCAAATTATCTTCTAATAGTTTACGTTCTGTAATATCTCGAATCACGCCCACTAAAAATAAATTTCCCGCCGCATCTTGGTGGAGCGATCGCTTCGTGGCAATATAATGGGTAATACCATGAGCATCGGTTAATTGTTCTTCGTTTTCCTGTTCCCAAGTGGTGTGAAATGCCTGTTCATCCTGTTGACGAAACAGTTCTACTTCATATTTGGGAAAAAGTTCTTCATCACTTTTCTCCATTAATACATTTAAAGGATAACCCACAAACTTACAATAGGCTTGATTCAAGACAATTTTCTGATGATCTTTATTTTTCACAAAAATTGGGTCAGGAATGGTATTAATTACACTTTGTAAAAATTCTGTAGAACGTTTTAATTGTCCTTGTAAATGAGCAAAATGGGCAATAATTACTCCCGCAGACCCCACTAAAGCCAAATTAGCAGGAATAACTGGAATCCACCACCCTCCTAAAAAAGCCAAATAAGTTACTCCCGTTATTCCAATTGTAATTAAAATAATTAAACCCACGGAACGACGAGGGGATTGTTGTTTCCAACTCAGCGCCGCCCCCACCCAAGACCACCCGAAAATCCAAAGCCATTCTAAGGGTTCTGGCCAGACTTTAATTAAGGTTCGACCCTCTAAAACTGCGCTAATAATTTGACTGGTTAATTGAGCTTGTAGTTCAACTCCATAAGTGGGTGTAGAAGCTTTAAAAACCCCATCACTATAGGAGGTTAATTCAAAATCTTTAATGCTGGGGGCTTTAGAACCAATCACAATAATCCGATTTTTAATCCTATCAGGAGGAACGCGATTTTCCAAGACATCTCGCATGGAAACGCTGGGGAAAGTTTCCGCCGGCCCTCGCAGGTTGACTAAAAATTGATAACCACCATCGTAGGCTCTGATATAGGCTCCATCGTTAGGTTGAAACCAATGAAATACCGTATTTCCCAGTTGTAATTCCTTGGGATTTTGAGGGGAAGAATTTGATTTAATTCCTTGATTTTCGAGATAGATTAAAGCGAGTTTTAAAGCGAAACTGGTGTGAACTTTGCTATTCTCAGCATTAATATATAATAAACTTCGACGCACCTTGCCATCGGCATCTTTGGCTAAATTATTAAAACCAATTTGATTCTGATCTGCTAAAATTTTAGGAGAACGAACCCCGGATTTTTTATCGGTTTCTAACAATTCAATCCCAATTAAATTCGGAATTGTTTTAAACGCTTTTTCTAATTCCGCTTGTCCGGGTTCAATGGGTAAATCTCGATAAACATCTAAACCAATAGCTCGCGGTTGAGCAGCACTAATTTTCTCTAAAAGTTGAGCTAGAATTCTATCCGAAGTCGGAAATCCATATTTTTGTAAATCTTGTTCATCAATCCCAATAATTAAAATCCGATGATCAACAGGTTCTAGGGGACGCCAACGAAAATATTGATCAAACAACGCCCATTCTGAGGGTTGCAATATTCCTAACAGTCGAATTAGAATGACGGCTCCTGCGACACTAGACGAGGTAACTAATACTCGGCCTTCTTGAGATAACCAACGTTTTAAGGCGGAAACAACTTTACGACGAGAACCTTTAAGTCTCTTGAACATCTAACGCAACCATCCTGCTTCTGTATTGAAATTGAGGTTAGTTCAACCCGATTGAACGGTAATGAGTTGATCATCAAACCCAAACTAAATGATTGGGAGTGTTAGATGTTGACTTTATCTGTTAATCAACATTAACCTAACACACCGATTAAAAGTGTCATGGGATGTAGAGAAGGCACAGCAATGAACTCGATCATTATTTAAAGTTTTGTTGACCCTGATAGTTCGATAATTCAGCTAATTTTTCTAACGGTTGTAGTCCTGGGTAAAATTCCCCTTTAATTTCCCAAGTCGGGAAACCTTGAATCCCTGCTTTTTTGCAAAGTTGGGTTTGGGAATTTTTGCCGTCTGGAGCGCACTCAATATAATTAATCATAGCAAATGCTTGCTTTCCAAACAGTTGCTTTTGATCATAACAGTGAGGACACCAATAAGCTCCATATTCCTTGGCTCCAATTTGGGTGAGGTGACGAGCTAAGGTGATTTCTGCTGGCCCGGATGTGGTGGTAATGGCTAACCCCACTTTTCCATCACCGTCAGTGACGGAGGAAGGGACACTGGCAACGTTAACGCTACTGTATAAACCGAGGGCAACAATTCCGGTAATCATCGCCACCCCAAGACCCGATAACCAAAGCTGACCCACATCTTCCCAAGTCTGCCCGATTAACGTTAGAACAAATAGACTCACACAGAAGAGGGCAGAAGCAATACAGTAGGGACAGATCGCTTGAATTTGAAAAAACAGCAGATACATTAAGTAACCGCTAAAACACACCATTGCGGTAGTGACGAGGAATAGCAGAAACCCCGTCTGAGTTTCAACCGCTTGGCGACGGGATTTTTGAGTTACCGGGTTGATCAACAAAGGAGCAACGGCCAATAGCAAAACCGTTGTATAGGCTAAAAATCCAAACAGGGTTAGGGGTAAACCCAAGATGCTTGCATAAGGACTATTGAGAACCTCATTACAGCCGGAAGTGGGACAAACTGCCGTCCCACCCATCAGTTTAATTGCCGTCAAATAGATATTTTCGATCACACCCATCATAGCGATCGCAATGATAATAGGGCGTGACCAGCGATGAATCCAAGGGGTAGAACGTCCGCGCATAAATCAGTTATCAGTTATCAGTTATCAGTTATCAGTTTAAGAGTTAATCAGTAATCAGTGTAGAGACTGCAATGAAGCGTCTGTACGAGTTAAGAGTTAAGAGTTAATCAACAGATTAATATTTATTCTTGATCTAATAACTAATTATTCTTTACTGATGACTGATAACTGATTACTGATTACTGATTAACGAGGCTGGAGGGGTTTTTTCTTCCTTTACCCAAGGGGAAGATGAAGCTTGAGCTTCTAAACTGCGCCGGGTGGTTTCAACAAACTGACTAACACGATTGGGATCAATGGGTTGATGAATGCGTCCATGGCGTTTCAAGGAACTGGAAACAATCACCCCATCGGCGGCTTGCATCAGGGTTCCCACATTTTCCCAACTCGCCCCACTGCCAATAAAAACTGGGGTTCCCATCGCAGCAGCACTGGCCAATTCTAAATCTTCTAAACTGGGCGGACTCCCGGTAGACCAACCGGACAGAATCACCCCATCGGCTAGGGCGCGTTCAATGGTTTCTTGGACGGCCGTTGTCAAGTTCGGAGATCCCAAAGGGCGACCATGTTTGACTAAGACATCGGCTAAGATTTTGACATCACTGCCTAATTCTCGGCGATAGCGTAAGAGTTGATGGGCGTGACCTTCAATGATGCCTTGGTCAGTGGCCATGACTCCGTTTAACACATTGACGCGGATAAACTGAGCACCTGTACAAGACGCAATAGCTAAGGAGCTTTGAGCGTCGTTCCGCAGAACATTAATCCCCAGGGGTAGCGTCACTAAGTTCATAATTCGCTGCACAATCAGGGTCATGGCACTGATAACCGCCGGGTCAACTTGATCTTTCGCAAAGGGGGCATCAAAAAAATTCTCAACGATAATGCCGTTGACCCCGCCTGATGCCAGGGCCGTTGCCTCTTGTTCAGCCCGGTCAATAACCGTTCTGAGGTTCCCTCCCCAACGGGGAGAGGTCGGTAGAGGTAACAGGTGTACGACACCGATAATAGGATTTGGAGTTTTAAAGATTTGATCTAAGTCCACAGATTTACCTATGACCCCCAAAATTTTGTAGCTTTATCTCTAATGCAGAGTAGAAGCAGAGGATGGTGAGTCTCAAAATGAATAAAGACAGTACATTTTAGAATTTTATCGTTAAAGTGTGGAGGTAGAGGGGTGAAAATTGCCCTAGTTCTGTTGACAATCCTGTTTGGTGTTTTAATTGTCGTGGAAATCGGGTTACGGATTCGTTTTGGGTTCGGCTCTCCCGTGCTTTACTTGGGGGACGCGGAAATCGGTTATTTATTGGCCCCGAATCAAAACACCCGTCGTTATGGCAACCGGATTAAAATTAATCAGTATTCGATGCGAAATGCTGCTATTACTCCGCTTTCCTCCCCGAACACGAGGCGAGTCTTACTTTTGGGAGACTCCTTGGTGAATGGGGGATGGTGGACAGACCAATCTCAAACCCTTTCGGCGTTAATCACCCAACAACTTCAGGCTGCTTTGGGAACGGGGGAGAATTGGGAAATCCTGAATGTAGCCGCCAATTCCTGGGGGCCACCGAATCAACTGGCTTATTTACAACGATTTGGAACCTTTGGGTCAGAGGTGATTGTTTTGTTGATCAATACCGATGATTTATTTACTCACCCCCCGAATTCTGGGGTTGTAGGACGCGATCGCAACTATCCTGAAATCAAACCAGCTTTAGCCTTAGTGGAGGTGTTTAACCGCTTTTTAAAAGGGTCTGAACCCATTCCTCCCGCAAAACAGCCTCAACCTTCTGACCCAGTGGGATATAATTTAGAGAAGATTCAACAAATTCAAGCGATCGCTGCTCAAAATCAGGCTGATTTTATATTAGCAATGACACCCTTATTACGAGAAGTCAGTGAACCCGGATCACGGGATTATGAAATTAAAGCTCGTCAACGATTAACGGAATTAACCCAAGCTAAAAATTGGGTTTATATTGATTTTTTACCGTTATTTAAAGAGACTTCACAACCCAAAACCTTGTATCGAGATCATATTCATCTCAGTCCCTCTGGTAATCAATTAGTTAGTGAAATGATCAGTCAAAGGTTAAAAGCAGAATTCAGCATCAAGAAAGAATATTGACACTCCCCAGCCTGAAGGCGTGGGGATTCTTGGTTCAACGAAACCACCTTCGGGGAAATAAAAATTCTCTATTCGATCCGGAAAATCATCAAAAGTTGGGATAGATTAACCAACTTTCCTGATGCTGTACCGGAGGAATGCCACCTAAAGCTCACTTAGAACCTCATCTGACGCTCGAAGACCTGAAAGTTCGCTATCGTCAAACACGAGATACGACTGAGGCTCGTCGATGGCACTTGCTTTACCTTGTGGGAGGGGGTTGGACAATTAAACAAGCGGCGGATGTTGTGGGGTTAAATTACGATTACGCCAAGGAAATTATCCGGCGCTACAACCGTGAGGGGCCAAGTTCTATCAAGAACCGTAGCCGAGAGCGTCAACCCCCAATGGCAAAATCTCTGCTCACTTCAGGACAACAACAAGAACTCATGCAGGCTTTGCAAGGGCCAGCACCGGATGGAGGATCTTGGTCTGGCCCGAAAGTAGCTGAATGGATTGCTCAAAAAACCGGACGTCCTCATGTTTGGCCCCAAAGAGGTTGGGATTATCTCAAACGGTTAGGGGTGAAGTGGAGGAACCAAACAACGATTAATGATGTGGATTAAAGCATGGAATATAGGTTTTTTTAAGGGTAATATTCCGGGCTTGTAATCTTTAAAATCTTTGTATTCTTGAACTGGATGGAATGAATATGAAAAACCCGATTTTCCTCAAAAGTTTACTGATCGGTGCGATCGCTTTTAGCACATCTGTTGCGTTAACTTCTGTAAGTCAAGGACGAGAGTTACCTGCCAATAGTTCCTGTGATTTTGGGAACTGGAATCGTTGTCAACCCAGTCGAGTTGAAATTCCTAATTATCACTATGCTGATGGTGTTAGACAACAGTTTTATTGTGGTCTGAGTTCCGATGGAGTTCCGACTACTTTTGTTAAAAATTCACGGGGAACCTTCCCTGTTGTTCGTTGGGTTTCTCGAATTTTTGATGATGCGGGTTATGTTCCTGAAACTCGCTGTCGCCAAGTCTCTTCAAAATTCCAACAATTTTATGAACGGGGGCTATTAAATTATGTGACCACAGGATGGGTAAATCAACAACCTGTTATCTGTGTTTCTAATACTCAAGAAGGGCCTTGTTTGGGTGTTTTATTTACGTTAAAACCCTATCAAAATGCGAATCGCACATTACAACAGTTATTTGATCTGCGAGCTAATGCCAGTGCTGGCCCACTAGAAGAAAGTAATGCTCGATTTTATTTGGATCTGAATCAATATATTCAGGATCAAGGAAGTGTTTCTGCTTCAGATTCGGTTCGGTTGGATTAATCGTTAAGGACGAAAAAAGAGATCGATTTTGATTCAATTTATCATGGTTAATCTATCTCGAACTTCTCAAAAAATTAAAACTATAACTGGTATTGGTAGTTGTTTTATAACGTTGCCAATACTTATTTTTTCAAAATTGTTTTTGAATTCCCCATCTTTAGAGGTTCGAGCTACAAGTTCGATGGTTTTTTCTGTAAAACCAGAGTCTTTTTGTTGGGGAGCTTCCTGTCAAGTCTGTACCCCCAAACAACTGCAACGAATTGCTCAAAATATTACGGTTAAAATTTTATCGGGTTCGGCTTGGGGGTCAGGAATTCTAGTTAGGAAACAGGGAAATCTTTACACGGTTTTAACCAATCAACATATTTTAACACCTAGTGACCCTCCCTATTCAATTCAAACGCCTGATGGTAAAATTTATTCAGGTTATCCTATTTACAATTGGAAGTTTTCAGGAGAGGATTTAGCCTTATTACAGTTTGAAAGTCAAACCCGGATTTATGCGATCGCCAACCTACTACCCTCTACTGAACTTAAACTAGGAGATAAGGTATTTGGGGCGGGTTTTCCCTGGTTGGAGGAGTCTCAAGCTCCATCTGCTATAGAGATTAACAATAGACCTGTGATTCCGAAAAATTATTTTAATTCATCGATTTTATCAAAGCCATTTCCGTCTAAATTTTCTCAATTGAATGAACCCAAATTCTTACCAAAATTAGGGTTTCATTTAACACGGGGTCGGGTTTCTTTGTTATCTGAAAAAGCAATTCAACAAGGGTATCAAATTGGTTATACGAATCCCATTCAAAAAGGCATGAGTGGGGGGCCATTATTAAATATTCAAGGAAAAGTTATTGGTATTAATGGGATGCACGCCTATCCCCTTTGGGGAGATCCTTATATTTATCAAGATGGTTCGTTACCGAGTCCCGAATTACGAGAAAAAATGGTTCAATTAGCCTTTGCAATTCCCATTGAACAGGCTACTGCATCCATACCAGAATTAAATCAACCTTCAGTTTCAGTGGAATTATTTTTATCAAACTCTATATTAGATCAACATTTTGATGGGTTTATTAATATTATAAATTATCCCGATTTTGATTATTTACAAATGAACAATATTTGCAAAAATTAATCTTCAACTTTTAATTTAAACCCAGATTTACCTCAGTAGGATGGGCTATGCCCATCACTACATTATATAATATGAAATGGAATTAAAATGCTACACCCGATCTCCTAACAGATGGGAAAAATATGTAGCCAACAGTTTTGGATTTTATATCAAGACTATTTATCTAAAAACTGGTTAAACCAATTTTGAATATTTCGCAACCATAATTTAGGATGATCTTGAGGTTTATAGTGAATATTAAACATAGAAACAATTAAAGGGACACCTCCCACTTTAGCAACCATTAAAACATGAAGCAGAATAGAGAATAAAATGATTACCCAAGCTATTAGATGCACAAAATACCAGAGATGATTAAGTTCTCCATTGGTAAGCCACTCCTCTTCTTGAAACTTTCCTGAAATCACTGACAACCCCACGGCAATCAAAGCTAAAGTATTACTAATCCGAAGCAGGGTATACCACCAAACGGGTTTATTGATTTTAGTTAATGTTTGCAGAGTATTTCCTTGAATCAACTTTTTTCTTTGGGCAATTAAACTATAAACTACAAAAACAAAATAAACAAACAACAAGAAAAATCCAAAACTTCCATGAATATCAATTAAACTGTACTTTTCTTCCGTTAATTCTAAGCCTCCAAAACGTCGATCATAACTATCATAAACTAAAAATCCAGTAATGAAAGCACCCAAGACTAAAAAAGTAGTTAAAGCGTGAGAAAGTCGTAAAAATAAAGGTTGATAGGGTTGTGATTTAGGCATTGTAAAACTATTGTGTAGGGGTATTTTTGAAAAAATATGAATCATTATTGATTCATAATCTCACCCTTTAGGGGTGTGAAAACTGATTTTTATTATAAACAGTTTTACTCTTAAATTTCAGAAAAGGAGGTTAGGGAGAGAAGTTAAGCCAAGCGACACTGAAAGCCATCGACCCATTAACTTTTTGTATTAATTTTCTAAAAAACATAATTTATTGTATAGTAGATCATGAGTCTGCTAAAAATACCGCTATTACGGAAATTCCATGAGCGCTTACGATTGGATTGTAGTTGGGGCTGGAATTACGGGTTCTGCACTCAGTTATGAATTAGCTAAAAAAGGATTTAAGGTACTTTTATTAGATCCAAATCCCCTATTAGATAGTGCAACTCGTTATAGTTATGGGGGTTTAGCTTATTGGTCAGGAACAACAGAACTGACCCGAACTTTATGTGAAGAAGGACGCAAACGTCATCAAATTTTATCGGAAGAGTTAGGAGTAAATACAGAACTTAGAGAATTAGATTTAATTTTCCCCTTTAATACTCCTGATGATCGAGAAAGTTTAGCTCAAAAGTATCGCTATTTTGCCACACCCCCTGAGTTTATTTCGGTTCAAGAAGCCTGTGAATTAGAACCTCTATTAAATCCTAATGCCATAAGCGGAGCATTTACCGTTCGTCATGGTCAAATTTCTCCCGAACATCTGAATACAGGATATATTCAAGGGTTTAAACGTTGGGGTGGAACCCAGATTTTAGATCAAGTTTTACAGATTAATCCCATTAAAAATCAAGCCATTAATGTCACCACTCGTTTAGGACAATATCAAGCTGAAAATGTGGCAATTTGTGCGGGGGGGTTCAGTCGTCAGTTATTAAAAAATGCTGGAATTTCGATTCCCATCTATTTTACCCATACTGAAATTTTGGAAACCCCACCCGTCGATTTAAAACTACGAACAATTGTCATGTCAGCAGCCATGGAGCGCTTCCAACTCGAAGCCAAAGCAACTCAACGGGATTTAGAACTTTTATGGGAGAAACCCGGTCATGAGTTAACGCCATTCATTTTGGATAAAAGTGCAGCACAGTTGCTTGATGGTCGGATTAGAATGGGTCAACCCTCTCATGCTTTAAGCGATGTTAATGCGCCTGTGAATCTAATGGAAAGTGAAAGCTTGATTCGTCAAGAAATTGCTAAAATTTTACCAGCATTAGCAAATTTACCGACAACTTGCTATCATTGTTTAGTAGCCTTTAGTTCCGATAGTTTACCCCTAATTGGTGCTATTGAGGACTTTGATAAAATTCATGTCTTTTCAGGGTTTAGTAATCCTTTAGTCTTTATTCCCCCTTTAGCTCAACGATTTGCCGATTTTATCACCGGACAACCCAATCCGATCATCACACAATTGTCCCCTTCTCGTTTTATGAAATTGATCGGGTAACAGGTAAATGTGCCACCCTGTTTTGGTGAAGTGTACCGGATCATTGCTTTTATGCTCAAGGTGTGTTAATCAATTGATTAAGATTTGTAAAAATGGGTCAACTATCCGATAGTTAAAACACTCATAATTACTATTAATTCTTGATCCGGTGCATCTATTTTGCCTTTCTCAATAGCCTGAACCCTCACGATGTATCCAAAGTATTACATCGCAACACAAAGGTTAGGAACGTTCGAGGACAACAAATTTTATCCTCTGTTTAACACATCGGCGTTTAATAAAAGCAATTTTTAAATTGACATTTACTTTCCAGCAAAATTCCGGCTGAATCGAAGGGTATCCCATAGGAGTATGATTGTATGAATAATCCATTAAAACCCAAACACAAAATTTTAATTATTGATGATAATCCTATCAATGTTGAGTTATTGTTTGAGTATCTTAATTACGCTGGTTTTGAAGTTTGGAAAGCCTTAGATGGGAAAACGGGTTTAGAAATTATCTCCCAAAAAACCCCTGATTTGATATTATTAGATGTGATGATGCCTGATTTGGATGGATTTGAGATTTGCACTCGTTTAAAAGCCAATCCTATCTATGCCGAAATCCCGATTATTTTCACAACTGCCTTAGCTGAATCCCAACAAAAAGTTAAAGGATTAAACTTAGGAGCCGTAGATTATATTACCAAGCCATTTGATCAAAGAGAGATTTTAGCCCGGATTAATCTACATTTAAAGCTTCATACCTTAAACTCTCAATTAAAGGATGAAATTCAAAAAAAAAGACAAGTAGAACAAGCTTTAAATCAGCTAAATCTGGAATTAGAGAACCGAGTAGAAGAACGAACCTCTCAACTGCAAATCACCTTACAAGAATTACAACTAGCGCAACAAAAATTATTAGAACGAGAACAACAATTACATCATAAAGCCTATCATGATCCGCTTACAGGACTCCCAAATCGAGCTTGGTGTATTCATCAGCTTAAGACCTTAATTGCACAGGCTAAATCCGATTCCAATTATCGCTATGCGGTCTTATTTTTAGACTTAGATCGCTTCAATGTCGTCAATGACAGTTTAGGTCATTTATTAGGTGATCAACTGTTACAACAGGTGGCTCAACGCTTACAATCCTGCTTAACTTCTAATCTTCAGATTGCTCGTTTAGGGGGAGATGAGTTTGTGATTATTGTAGAAAAGATCACCGATGATCAGGAAGTTATTACCGTTGCTCACCAGATTTTAGACCTGTTAAACTCCGCCTTTAAATTAAATCAATATGAAGTGTATACCGGAGGAAGTATTGGCATTACATTCAGCGACTTTGGATATGATTACCCCGAAGATATTTTACGAGATGTAGATGTTGCAATGTATTCAGCCAAAGCCAATGGTAAAGGCTGTTATCAACTTTTAACCAGTGAATTGCAACAAAAAGCCATAAGTCGTTTGCAGTTAGAAAATGATCTCAGACGTGCTATTCAAAATCAAGAGTTTTCTCTCTATTATCAACCGATTCTTTCCCTTTCTAACCCCCAAAAATTAGGGTTTGAAGCACTAATTCGTTGGCATCATCCGAAAAAAGGAATGATTCCCCCGGATCAATTTATTCCGGTTGCTGAAGAAACCGGATTAATTATTGAGTTAGGATTATGGGTGATCAAAACAGCCTTAAATCAAATCTCAATTTGGCAAGAACAATTTCCCTGTTTCTCAGAAATTGCCATTAATGTTAATGTTTCACCACAACAATTGATGATTGCTTCTTTTTCTGAACAAGTCCAAGATCTGTTATCAGGTTTTAGCATTAAAAGTCATCAAATCAAATTTGAGATTACAGAAAGCTCGTTGCTAAAAACGGGATCTCATTACATCGAAGTCCTAAAACACTTGAAAAGCTTAGGGATTCAATTCTGTATTGATGATTTTGGCATGGGATATTCGTCTCTGAGCCGTCTCCATGAGTTTCCCATTGATACTTTAAAAATTGATCGCTCTTTTATTCGTCGAATTGGTTCTAATCAGGGAGAAATAGAGTTAATTAGAACCATTATTACCTTAGCGCATGGATTAGGAATGGATGTTGTGGCTGAAGGGATTGAAACAAAATCTCAACTGAATCAACTGTCATTATTAGGGTGTGAATGGGGACAAGGATTTTTGTTTTCAAAACCCTTAAATTCAATCGATGCGACTCAATATATTGCCGCGTTATTAACCACTTCAAGGAAACAAGAACGGGTTAAAGCCTTGCTAATGTAAACCCGTTCTGTAGAAGCCTCTTGACCTTAAAAATTAAGCAAATGCAGAGTTTCCAAAATCTAAGGGAACATCTTGCCATCGTCCTTGACCGACGGCTTGAATCGCTTCTTTTAAATTAATATCCCCGGTATAAAGAGCACGTCCAACAATTACATCATTTACACCTAATGGTTCCAGGGATAATAAACTTAATAAATCCGTAATCGAACTGACTCCTCCAGAAGCAATAACCGGAATGGAAACGACATTGGCAATTTCTCGTAAGGCTTCTCGATTAGGCCCGGTGAGGGTTCCATCCCGATGAATATCCGTATAAATAATAGCGACAACGCCTAACTGCGCTATTTGTTCAGCTAAATCAGTGGCTAAAACTTCAGAAGTTTCTAACCATCCTTTAGTGGCAACTTTGCCATTTCTAGCATCAATTCCCACCGCAATCTGACCGGGAAATTCTGCACATAAATCCGCAACTAATTGAGGTTGTTCAACAGCAACGGTTCCTAAAATTGCCCGTTCTATGCCTAAATTTAATAGGGTAGCTACATTGTCACGGGTGCGTAATCCTCCGCCGACTTGTACCGGAATATTAATGGTATTGGCGATCGCTTCAATTACATGATAATTTGTGGGTTGTCCGGTTTTCGCTCCATCTAAATCGACTAAATGCAGCCGCGTTGCACCTTGTTCAACCCAATCTTGAGCAACCGCAATCGGATCATCATTAAAAGTTTGAGCTTGGTTATAATCTCCTTGATATAACCGCACACAACGTCCGTCTAATAAATCAATGGCAGGGATAATATTCATGGGATGAGTTTATAATTAACAGTATTCAGTTTCTCACAGATTAAAACCCGCGATTTGCGGTTTGAGGTTTGGCGTTATCGAAAAATCAGACTCACTTATCCCCATTCTCCACCAAATTCTTGATATTCTTCTGATTCGATTTGATCGAGATCGGGGTATTCGTAATTGTCAATTGTTTCCTCTAAGGGGTGAATAACAAACGGTAAATTAGCGCCAATTAAGCCACGTTTAATCCGTTCTGATGTTTCAGGAAATAAAACAAATAGGGGATAAATATCATCTGGCTCTTGAGAATCAATATGTTTATAATGATGAGGCATAATCCATTCATAATCTTGATCTAACAACACTTGGGTTAAGCGCCAGCGTGTTAATAAATCCGATAATTCTTCTTGGGGACGATGAATAAAAATAAAAATTTCCGCCCCAATTTTAACTTTCCATTCTGGATCACACATCAAAATTCCAATATCGCAGGGTAAACCCACAGCATCCCCAGGTTTAATAGTAATTCCTTGTTGTCCTGAATAGGAAACCCCCTGTCGTAAACGTACAATTGGTAACGGAATCGTAATCACGCTATCATCAGAACGGCGAATACTCGGAACCATCTCAAAATAAGGACGATGTTGCTTTAATAAAGTAATCGCAGCTTCCGAATTACTATATTCTGCCAGCAACGCTTCATAATGGGATTTTTGAATAGACATACATCATTGAAAATAAAAAAGTTTACAGCATTGGGTAATCGAGTAATGTGTAGAATCAACATCAACAACCATTTCCTAAACTTGGTAAAATTAAACAACCTTTTTAAAATAGCAAGTGTTAATGAATTGATAGCTGATAACTGAATTTGATCTGATCAAAGATTTGATTTTTTAGAAATTAGAAAGTATTGATTGCAATACCCTCTAATTTTCTGGGTTTTGGAATTAGCCAATTTTTTCAAATACTGCAAACATGGGCAAATACATGGATAACAAAATTGAACCCACAATTCCGGCAACCAACACAATCATCAGAGGTTCTAACATACTGGTGAGTCCCTTTACGGCTTCTTCCACTTCCGTTTCATAGAATATCCCAACTTTCATCAACATTTTATCGAGTTCCCCCGATTCTTCACCAATCGCAATCATTTGAATTGCCAAACCTGGAAATACATTTCCTTCCTGTAAGGCTAAACTAATTAAACCCCCTTGTTGAATAGAATCTCTGGCATTTTTAATACATAAAGCGATCGCCGCATTTCCTGCTACCTCTTCCACAATTTCCAGGGAATTCATAATCGGAACCCCAGACCGGGTTAAGCTCCCAAAAATTGTACAAAACCGCGCCACAGCAGAAATTTGAATCAGGTTTCCAAAAACTGGTAACTTCAGAAATAGCTTATCAAAAAACATTCTTCCACCCGGAGTTTTATAAGCAGTTTTATAGGCAAACAATAACCCGATTATAGTTCCGATCACAATCCCTTGTGGAATTGGGGGCCAAGTTCTACAAAAGGCACTAATATTGAGCATGATCTGCGTAAACACTGGCAGTGTTGCCCCAATATCCTGAAACACCTTAGCAAAGGTTGGCAGCAAAAATGTTGTCATCCCAAAAAAGATAGTAATAGCAATAAAAAACACCGTTTTGGGATAGGACATGGCGGACTTAATTTCAGCTTGGGTTTTGTGGTTTTTTTCCATCATCACCGCCAGCCGTTCTAAAACTTCATCTAACACCCCCCCGGTTTCTCCTGCGGACACCATACTAATAAAAAGCTGATCGAAAATATCGGGAAACTTCCTCATAGCAAAAGAGAGTTCTGTCCCTTCTTCCACATCAGCCCGAATGGAAGTCAAGGCATTTTTTAACTTAGGATTACTACATTGTTCACCTAATACACTCAAACACCTCGCCATTGCAATCCCGGCGTTAAACATAGACGCAAATTGACGAGCAAAAATCGCCAAGTCTTTAACAGTAATGGTTGCGAGGGCAATACTAATACTTTCTTCGATTCGCTTAAAGTCGAAACCTCGGTTTCTGACTTGACTCCGAACTGCACTGCCTGCCATATATTTATACCTTCAATTAGTTGGCTGATAACTGATTACTGATAACTTGTACGGGCGGGTTCTGTTAGATATTTGCTGTACGGGCGGGTTCCGTTAGGTATGAGCTAATTACCTAAACCTGGGTGAACCCGCCCCTACCTAAATCTCGATGAACCCGCCCCTACAAGCGATTATGCTCTTGCCTTTTGTCCCTTAGCGACTGAGGGAGCCGGGCCAATTAAACGTTCCAATTCATCGGGTTTAGACGATTTACTCATCGCTGCTTCCCAAGTGACTTGACCCTCGTTATAGAGTGTTGCTAAAGCCATTTCCATCGTTCGCATTCCCAATTTCGCCCCCATTTGAATTTGGGAGTAAATTTGAGCGGTTTTTCCCTCCCGAATTAAGTTGGCCATAGCCGGAGTGTTCATCATAATTTCGATGGAAGCACGACGACCACCCCCAATGGCGGGAACCAAGTTTTGACTACAAACCCCCACCAGTGAACCTGATAACTGTGATCGAACTTGGGGTTGTTGAATCGGTGGGAATACGTCTAACATCCGGTCTACCGTAGCCGCCGCCGAGTTAGTGTGCAGGGTTCCAAAGACTAAGTGACCTGTTTCGGCGGCGGAAATCGCCAGACCAATAGTTTCCAAATCTCGCATTTCCCCCACCAGAATAATATCGGGGTCTTCCCGCAACGCCGCTTTTAGAGCATTAGCAAAACTCTTAGTGTCTTCTCCTCTTTGCCTTTGGTGGAACAAACTTTTAATATTGGGAAACACATATTCAATCGGATCTTCCACCGTGAGAATATGTTCGGAGCGAGTCCGATTCACTAAGTCTAACAAAGCCGCCATCGTTGTGGTTTTACCCGAACCCGTTTGACCTGTCACCAACACCATGCCACGAGGGCGTTCAGTCATATCCCGAATCACTTGGGGAACGCCTAATTTATCCGCATTGGGAATCTTAGAAGCTAACGCCCGTAAACAGGCAGCCCAACACCCCCGTTCTCGATAAACATTCACCCGAAACCGTGCCAGTCCCCGTACCCCATAAGCACAGTCTAATTCCCACTCCTGCTCTAACTGCTTGCGCTGCATATTATTGAGCATTTGATAGATCAGAGATTGCACTTCTTCCGCCGATAGGGTTTCCCCAAATTGAGGCTGAGGTGTCAGTTTCCCACTAATTCGGAAAAATATAGGCGCACCTGCTTGAATATGAATATCAGACCCACCCTGCTCGACTAAAGACTCTAAAGCGTCTTCAATCATTAATCCCGCCATAATTCTTCTCCTCTATATCAAGTTGCAATGATTTGAGATATTCAGGTGATAGTATTCCCAATAGGAAGGATTTTCCTTCGTGCATTGGTTGATACGCCTTGGTTGAGAGAATATCTTGACTTATGTATTTGTTAGCAGACGTTAGCAAAAAAGTATCGGTTTTACAAAGCACCGAAGCAGGTTTAGGGTTTAGGATTTAGGATTTAGAGTTTAGGCTGTGAGATGGAAAGTTCTAAGTATCAATTATCTCCCCCTACTCCCCCTACTCCCCCTACTCCCCCTGCTTCCCCTGCTCCCCCTGCCTCCTCTGCTCCCCCTGCCTCCCCTGCCTCCCCTGCTCCCCCAGCCTCCTCTACTCCCCCTGCTTCCTCTACTCCCCCTGCTTCCCTAGCCAATAAAGCGTGGGGTCATACAATAGGGACAGTCTAACCATTCGGGTTTTAATTCCGCCACGCAACTCTTACAGGTTAAGCCTTGTTTGCGTTTGGCTTTGAGTTCGGCTTCTAAACCCGAATCTGTAAATGTCACCCGTTCCACTTCTTCAAAGGTGGTATAACCTTCACGAACTAGCTGTAAACTGTAGGCTAATAGGGTTTTCATCCCCTCCTCAACGGCCGCTTCCTTAATTTGTTCGGTGGGAGCACCTTTGGTAATCAAGGTTTGCATTCGTTCGGTGACTTTCAGGAATTCGTACACCCCCACCCGACCTTTGTAGCCGAGTCCACTACATTTTTTACACAATTGACCCGTATCCGTTAAATGCTTGCGTTGTTCAACAGCAATCGTATTCGCTTTATAGAAGGTAATATCCATTTCCTGTGAAGCGGACAACCCATAGCGACCCAATTCTTTAGTCGTGGGGGTATAGGGAATCCGACATTCGCCACAGACCCGACGCATCAGCCGTTGGGCAAGAATTCCTAATAAGGCGGCGGACACCATAAATGGTTCTACCCCCATTTCATCCAAACGGGCGATCGCACCTGCCGCGTCATTAGTATGTAAAGTAGTTAATACTAAGTGTCCGGTTAAGGCGGCTTCAATGGAGGTTTTTGCTGTTTCTAAATCCCGTGTTTCCCCCACCAGTAAAACATCAGGGTCTTGTCGTAAAAACGCCCGTAAAATATTAGCAAAGGTTAAATTTTTCTCCCGAATCACCTGACATTGGGTAATTCCCGGTAAGGCGTATTCAATCGGGTCTTCGGCGGTACTAATATTAATCCCTGGATCATTTCGTTCGGCTAAAACCGAATACAGAGAGGTTGATTTTCCTGAACCCGTTGGCCCGGTGACTAGAATCAATCCAAAGGGACGAGAAGCCGTTTCCCGAACTAATGCTAAGGTTTCTTGATCGGTAATTAATTTATCTAAACCTAATTGGGTCGAGGAACTATCCAAAATCCGCAATACAATTTTTTCGCCGTAGCGACTGGGGAGACTATTCACCCGGAAGTCTACCGTCCGTCCTCGAAACTTACGACGAATCCGGCCATCTTGGGCTTGACGACGTTCTGCAATATCCATTTCCGCCAGAATTTTAAACCGGGAGGTAATAGCTGGAATCACCTTTTTCGGAAACTTATAATATTCCTCTAACACCCCATCTCTTCGCATCCGAATCCGCATCTCATGTTCTTGGGGTTCAACGTGAATATCGGACACCCCTTCTGAGAGGGCTTTCGCTAAAATCACGTTCACGGCTTTAATCACGGGGGCGGTTTCGGCTTGTTCGATTTCCTCCGACAAATCCATCCCGGTGCCATCATCGCCCACTTCTTCGAGATCTGTCGTTTCAAAGTCTCCGGCGGTAAACTCTAATTTCTCTTGTTCACGTTTAGCAGCTTCGGCGGCTTTGCGTTTAACATCTTCATTACTATAGGCGGAAATAATTTGATCATAATCTTCTTGGGTAATTACCCGCCGTTGTAACTTCAACTGCTTGGGTCGCAAAATCTGGTTTCTTAACTCCTCCAACGCATTCAGGTTGTCGGGGTCAACCATCGCAATTAACACAGAAGTGGGGTCATTTTCCAGGGTGCGTAAGGGAATGAAGCGATGGCGTTTGCAAGTTTCCAAACCCGTTTCCAGCATATGCAGCATGGCTTCGAGTTCTTCATTCGTCATCGGTTCGATTTCAGGATCATAGGCTTCGACCCCATGAATGATTCTGAGTTCAAATAGCTGTTGTTTTTTATAATGACGTGCCAAGTCGGGGGGCAGAGGCTGACCCGTCATCGATTCCAAAACTTCTGTCAGGGGCTGACCGGCTCGGCTCGTTTTTAGAGCTTGCTGAAGTTGCTCTGGATTAATATAGCCTGATTGAATTAATTTGTTGCCAAAGGGAGTGGTACTTTGAACAACTAGGGCGCGTCTTTGGGATGTGTTCGTCATAGCTTAAAATAAGGTCTATGTCTTTAAATTTTTCGGCTCTAACTGAAAGCCATTTTAATCTGTATCTCAAACCCATCTAAGAGCAAAGTCACTTCATTATACAACCCATGATCGGTCGTTGTTATTGGGTTTTGGGGAGATGCTATCCCCTTTAATGTATCAATTTTAACCAAATATTGCGGTTCTCAATTATTAGCGACAGTTATCTAACGCCTCCTCCTGGCTTGATGCCTGACTCAACCCATCCCATTTTTATGATCCTCCTACCCCCAAAGGTGAATGATCCATCTTGTTGACATCCTCGTTTTAGTTTGATTCCAGGGGTGGACTGCCCATTGCCCTATCCTCTTTTCCCGGTCTACCGAGCTTTCTGCGCCACTGGTCTAAACCAGATTTCGTCACGTTTAGGCTGTCTGTTCCGTCTGCGTCGCGGGTGGGTCAGTGACCATCTATATTGTAATATAAAGCCGTCCTCCGCTTTTAATCACAAGCTACATTTCCACCATAAACCCAGAATACACCAGAAAACTAAAACTTAGCATAGGATAAATTCTAACCAATGGAGCAGCTATTTTGGTTTTATTTAATGCTCAAGAAGTAGGGTAGGCAAAAAAGCAAATCAATTGTCTAAAATTAATTTTTCTATCTTTTATAAAAACAAAAAACATTCACTAGGAGATAATTATTTATTATGTCGCAAAATATTGTTAGACTGAGTAAAATAGTACCGATGGGATTCAGCTTCATTTTTTTGTTAATGATTGGCATCGGATTTGCATCTAAATTTAGTATGGATAAATTATCAGAAGCTGTGGAGTGGCAAACCCATACTTATATAGTCAAGACAAATTTGCAATTCTTAGAAAAATATTTAGTGGATGTTGAATCGGGGCAGAGGGGATTTATTTTGACTGGTAAAGAGGAATATTTGGAACCCTATAACAGTGGAAAAATTAGCTTCTCTAAATCAGTAAAGGAGCTAAAAGAGTTAATACAAGATAACCCAGAACAAGTAAAAAATTTGGAGCAAATTGAAGAATTAGCCCAGAAAAAACTAGATGAATTAGCCGAAACTATATCTCTGAAAAGCGTGGGTAAAGAAGCAGAAGTAAAAGCTTTAGTGCTTTCAGGTCAAGGCAAAATATTCATGGATAAAATCAGGGATAAGCTGACAGAAATGCTGAAAATAGAAGATGATCTCCTGGTTCAACGAACACAACTAGCAAAACAGTCGGAACAATTATCGGCGTTTATTTCTGTCGGAGGTACGGTTGTTGCTTTAGTATTTGGTTCGGTTATTATATTATTTATTTCTGATAAAATTATCCGACCCATCAATCAGGTAGCCAGTACGATTGTCAGTTCTTCTGCGGAGATTGCCGCCACCGTCGAACAGCAAGAACGCACCGCCGCCCAGCAAGCTGCTTCTGTGAATCAAACTACGACTACAATGGATGAGTTGGGGGCATCTTCCCAACAATCAGCCCGTCAAGCCCAATCTGCCACAGAATCGGCACAGCAAGCTCTAACCATCACTGAGCAGGGAAGT
>CAITND010000169.1 GCA_903893625.1 uncultured Oscillatoriales cyanobacterium | reverse complement strand
CAGTCATGCGAATAGGGTAGGGCATACCCGCTCTTTAGCTTGGGGAGAATCCCACCTCTGGTTAAAGCACTGCAAGGTACTTTGATTAAGTGGTTTCGCTGAACCAAGAATCGAGCGCGTCTTCAGACCTGAGAGTGTCAAAACAGAAACAATCAACACCCCAAGTTTCTACTATGAATCTACCTATCCCCCCCACACAACTCGAACAACCCGAAGGTCAAGTTCCCTTAGACTCTCCGTTGTATATTGAACGTCCTCCCATTGAAACTGACTGTTACCAGACCTTAACACGACCCATCGCATTAATTCGGATTAAAGCACCCCGACAAATGGGGAAAAG
The DNA here is from genome assembly GCA_903893625.1 of uncultured Oscillatoriales cyanobacterium. Lineage (GTDB taxonomy): Bacteria > Cyanobacteriota > Cyanobacteriia > Cyanobacteriales > Microcoleaceae > Planktothrix. The sequence continues at coordinate 2,013 of CAITND010000169.1, read as the reverse complement.
CTCCCTGATGCAGCGAATTCTCCACTATGGAACTCAACAAGGATATCACACAGCTTGTTTGAATTTTCAGTTAGCAGATTATGAATTTTTTAGTAATCTTGATCAATTTTTACAATGGTTTTGTGCGAGTATTTCTGAAGAATTAGGATTTGATGATCAACTTGAGCAATATTGGAAAGGCGTTATTGGCAGTAAAAACAAATGTACAAAATATTTACAACGACATATACTTGCTCAACTCAATGCTCCGTTAGTTTTAGGATTAGATGAAGTCGATTTAATCTTTCAACATCCTGAAATTGCCGTTGATTTTTTTGGATTATTAAGAGCTTGGCATGAACGCAGCAAAAATGAACCTACTTGGCAAAATCTGCGATTAGTTATTTCCCATTCTAAAGAAGTTTATATTCCCCTGAATATTAATCAATCTCCCTTTAATGTGGGATTACCCGTTGAACTTCCTGAACTCACACCCGAACAAATTCAAGATTTAATTAACCGTCATGGATTAGAATTTTCTGAAGCCCAATTCACCGCTTTATTAGACATGATTGGCGGACATCCCTATTTAGTCCGAATGGCACTTTATCAAATCGCTAAAGATAAAATTACCTTAGAAGAATTTATCCAAACTGCCCCCACAGAGGCCGGATGTTACTATGATCATTTACGTCGCCATTTATCCAATTTAGAAAAAAATGAAGCGTTAACAAATATTTTAAAACAAGTGATTAATAGTGATTATCCCGTTTCTATTCCTTCTTCAGAAGCCTTTAAACTGCGAAGTATGGGATTAGTTAAATTTCAAGGCAATGATGTATTACCGTTATGTAATCTGTATCGGATTTATTTTAAAGAAAAATTAGGACAATCCTCAAAAATTCCCCTTCAAGAAACCACATTAGCCGCGATTATGTTTACAGATGTTGTAGATTCAACAAGCTGCATGGAACGCAATCAAAAACAGATGTTAGAATATTTAAAACGTGATTTTAACTTGATGCGAGAATTAATTCGTCAACACAACGGACAAGAACTTAAAAGTATGGGTGATGGATTATTACTTTATTTTAGTTCAGCCGTAGAAGCGGTGCGTTGTGGGTTAGAAATGCAACGAGCTTTAGCCGCCGTAGAAATTAGTCCCGAAACGAGTTTAAAACATCGGATTGGGATTCATGTTGGAGATGTGTTTTTAAGCGGTGGAGATGTGTTAGGAACCGGGGTAAATATTGCTGCCCGGTTACAATCTCAAGCCATCCCAGGAGAACTTTGTATTTCTCAAACGGTTTATGATGTAGTTAAGAATCATTTATCCTTGCAAATAACTTATTTAGGAGAACGTAAACTCAAAGGAATTGAATCTCCTATACCCTTATATCGAGTTATTCCTTAATTTTTCTAATACCTCTGGATTGACATACTCCCCACGCATAAATGCGGGGGATTCTTGTTCATGGTTCACAGAAATCCACTTGCTATCTCTGGTTTCCCATTAATAGTAGAGGCGGTATTCTCCCCATGCTTTCCCGATTGCTCGGCAGATCCCTTTTGCCCAAAGGTACTGTTTTGCCATTCTATCCCCAGAATTCCCATGCCCTTTTTAAGAATATTAATTGCCGCATTTGTATCACGACAAATCTCTATTCCACAACTAGGACAGGAATGGGTTCTGGTACTCAATGACTTTTTCACCCGATGACCACAACTAGAACAATCTTGAGAGGTATAGTTAGGCGAAACAGCCACAACTGCTTTGTCCCAGATTTTTCCGTAGTAATCTAGCCATTGGGTGAACTGATACCAACTAGCGTCGGAAATCGACTTAGCCAAGTGGTGATTCTTGACCATGTTCGACACCTTTAAATCTTCATAGACAATCACATCGTTAGAGTGAACTACGCACCGAGCTTGCTTAATCGCCCAGTCTTTACGCTGTCTCTGAATCTTTAGGTGGATTTTACCCAGTCTTTTCCGAGCTTTATGATAATTATTAGATTGGGGTTTTGCCCCTTT
>CAITND010000168.1 GCA_903893625.1 uncultured Oscillatoriales cyanobacterium | reverse complement strand
TTATCGTCAATTAGAACAACTTTTGAAAGCCGGAAACTGGAAAGAAGCTGGCGAAGAAACGGCTAAAAAAATGTATGAAGTAGCCGGAAGAACAATGGAAGAATGGTTAAGGGAAGAAGATATTGATAATTTTCCCTGTGACGATTTACGCACGATTGACCAACTTTGGGTAAAATATAGCAATGGGTACTTCGGCTTTTCAGTACAGAAGCGCATCTATAAAAGTCTGGGAGGAACCCGGAATTATGATCAAAAAGTCTGGGAAGCGTTTGGTGATCAGGTGGGTTGGCGTGTAGGTGGTAGCTGGTTGTACTACGAAGATCTAAAATTCAATCAGACAGCAAAAGAGGGCCATCTCCCTTCAGGAAGGGGTTTTGGTTATAAAGTTTTTAGTTTAGGTTTGAGGGGTGGTGGTGAGGGGATACTCTCCTCTCGCGTCGAGACTTGTAGACTGTAACATATAAGGCTTACAGATTAACGTAAAGATTTATGACATCAATTGAATGTAGGGGCGGGTTCGCCGGGATTTTTGTTAATAATAATTAACCTAAATAAACCCGCCCAACCCCTGAATGTAGGGGCGGGTTCGCCGGGATTTTTGTGAATAATAATTAACCTAAATAAACCCGCCCAACCCCATAATAGGAATCAATATAAACCCGGTTTTATTAAGGTTAAATTTTGGTGGGGTGGGGCAGGTTTATCAAGATTATTTGTCAGATTTGAAAGATTTTGTCGAATTTTATTAAGGTTAAATTTTGGTGGGGTGGGGCGGGTTTATCAAGATTATTTGTCAGATTTGAAAGATTTTGTCGAACCCGCCCCTACGGGTTTTATTTTAATAATTGGGTTAGAAACCGGGTTTCTTAAATGAGCTTTCTGTTAGTAGCAAAGGTTAAGGTAGAAACCCGGTTTCTAGGAGGTGGGGGTGGTAAACATAATTTATTTGTAATTGTTCTTAATTCTCAATAATGTCTAATAATTTCCAATTTACCGATGAACAAATATATCAACAAATTGCTAAAATTATCCAAAGATACAAATTACTAGAATGTGCGGAGTGCGCTGCTGCTATCAAAAACTGGTTAGAGGCGAATCAAATTAATGGCATCCATCTGAAAATAAAACTCGTAGGTCGGGGATTATTTATTGTTAGTAAGCGTTGGGAGAATGGTCAAACATCAATTACCCAAAATGGAACGCACTATGGTATTGAAGCAAGAGGTAAAGTCTTTGATAACCTATCTACTTTTGGATTAACTAGAGAACAATGGGTTGCCGATTTTGACTGTCCAAGCGGAAAGTTTATAATAGAAGAAATTGAGAAGTTTTAACTGTAATATTTCTGGAGGAAAAAAGATGACCAACCTGTACGACTTACTCGAAAAAATTAAACAAAAACCAGGAATGTATATTGGAAGTCCTAATATTAATAATTTATTGATGTTTTTGTGTGGTTATCAATACGCCTGTGAAGCGATGGAACTTCCTGAAAGTGAACAAGAAATGGAATTTGCACAATTTCAGCCTTGGTTACAAGCTAAATTTGGGGTCAATACTTCCGCATCTTGGGCTAGAATTATTTTATTGTATTCTAGTGATGAAATCGACGCTTTTAAGAATTTCTTTGATTTATTATCAGAGTTTATAAATCAGCAACATGATTCAGAAACAATTAAAAAAGAGTCGTTATCTTTAAAGGTTTAAATTGCTGGTGAGGGTCAGAAACCGGGTTTCTTAATTGAGCTTTCTGTTAGTAACAAAGGTTAAGACAGAAACCCGGTTTCTTGGAGGTGGTAGTGGGTTTACTCGACAGTACCACCAGCCGCTTGTAACCGCGCTCTGGCTCTTTTAATAGCTTTTGTCGCTTTAATTTTGGCTTTTTTAGAATCACCAGTATCAGCCGCTTCTAAATCAGCTTGAGCTTGGGTATAGGCGGTACGGGCATCCTCTAAATTAATAGTATCACCCCGTTCTGCACCATTAACCAAGATGGTGACTTCATTGGCTTCCACTTCAGCAAACCCACCCATCAAGGCGATAGGAGTCCATTTGTTCTTCGACCGAACCCGCAGAACCCCGGTATCTAAGGCCGTTAGCAGGGGAGCGTGACCCGTCAGAATACCCACTTGGCCCGTTGTACTCGGAAGAATCACCTCATCAGCTTGGTCATCCCAGACCGTCCGATCTGGGGCGATTACACGCACAGTTAATGTCATTTGTCAAGAGTTAATAAAATATTATCGAGATCAAAAAATAAGGGTTGTTGGGCGAAGATTGGGAGGGCTAAAGCCCAACAACGTCCCAACAACGTCCCAACAACGGCCCAACAACGGGTGAAAGTTAGCCTTTGAGTTTTTCGGCTTTAGCAATCACTTGGTCAATGTCTCCGACCATGTAAAAAGCTTGTTCTGGCAGGTCATCAAGTTCTCCAGCCATAATCATATTGAACCCTTTGATGGTTTTTTCCAGGGTGACATACTGACCAGGAGAACCTGTGAACACTTCCGCCACAAAGAAAGGCTGAGACAGGAATTTCTCAATTTTCCGAGCGCGAGCCACGGTCATCCGATCTTCTTCCGACAATTCATCTAAACCTAAAATGGCGATGATGTCTTGTAGTTCTTTATACCGTTGCAGTGTGGATTGCACAGCCCGGGCGGTGTTATAGTGTTCGCTACCGACAATCGACGGCTGTAACATCGTCGAAGTGGAATCCAGGGGATCAACCGCAGGATAGATACCTTTAGAAGCCAAACCCCGTGATAATACGGTGGTGGCGTCTAAGTGAGCAAAGGTTGTGGCCGGGGCGGGGTCAGTTAAATCATCCGCCGGGACATAAACCGCTTGAATTGAAGTAATAGAGCCTTCCTTGGTAGAAGTGATCCGTTCTTGCAATTCACCCATTTCTGTTCCCAGAGTGGGCTGATATCCCACAGCAGAAGGCATCCGACCTAACAGAGCCGATACTTCAGAACCCGCTTGCACGAATCGGAAGATATTATCAATAAACAGGAGCACGTCTTGTTTGCTGACATCGCGGAAATATTCGGCCATCGTCAAGGCCGATAGACCCACCCGCATTCTAGCTCCGGGGGGTTCGTTCATTTGGCCATAAACCAGAGCCACTTTAGATTGGCTTAAGTCCTTGGTGTTGATAACGCCAGACTCGATCATTTCATTGTAAAGATCGTTCCCTTCCCGGGTACGTTCGCCCACACCGCCGAACACGGAAACTCCACCGTGCGCCTTAGCGATGTTGTTAATCAGTTCCATAATAATAACGGTTTTGCCAACTCCGGCTCCACCGAACAGACCAATTTTGCCACCCCGACGATAGGGAGCTAATAGGTCTACCACTTTAATCCCCGTTTCAAACACGGCGGGTTTTGTTTCTAACTGAGTAAATGCTGGGGCTGAACGGTGAATGGAGGAGGTTTCTGTGGTTTGAACCGGGCCTAAATTATCGACGGTTTCACCAATGACGTTAAAAATCCGTCCCAGGGTAGCAGGGCCAACGGGAACACTAATCGGAACGCCAGTATCAACAACTGCCATCCCTCGGACTAAGCCATCGGTGGTACTCATGGATACGGAGCGGATTTGACCATCGCCTAGAAGTTGTTGGACTTCGCAAACAATAGAAATTTCTTGACCAACTTCGTTTTTGCCACTAATTTTTAGTGCGTTGTAGATTTCCGGCAAGTGACCGCTCGGAAATTTGATATCTACAACCGGGCCAATGATTTGAGTAACGTGGCCTACATTTGTTTTTTCTGCGGTGCTGACCATTGGGTTTGCCTATGGGTTAATACAAGCGAGTTCCGATTCGTCTCGGAAAGCTTTAGAAGAATTTAATATTGCCATCTTTTAGGTTATCACTGAACAGTCACCTGTTAATAGTTAACCTTAATCCCTTTTCGGGAAAGGTTTTGGTCGGTTGTTTTTGGCGAGAACAATTGACTCGGAACCCATTCCTATAGACTATCTGGGGTTTCCTCTACCGAGGAGGGTGGGGATTTTAACTCGGATTTAGCTGGAGTGGGTTCTGGTGTCACCGTTGGCGGTTGCTCAATTTTTTCAGCTTTGGGAGGTTCGGGTTCAACTTCTGGGGTGGCGTTTGATTCTTCCCCAGGAGAAGGTTCAGAAATCACTAAGGCCTTTTGTTTAACTCGGCGAATTAGTAAATTAGCCACTAATGCTGTCGTTCGGTTATCGCTTTCTAAGTTAAATTCAGAATCATCGGTGTCTATTTCCACATAACGAGACACCACTTCCATGATTTCCTGTCGCATGGCTTCCACCAGTTCGGGAGATAGATCAGCCCGGTCATGGGCTAACACTAATTTCAGACGCCGTTTAGCCGCATCTCGACTACTTTGATGAGTTCGGGGAAAAAGTCGTTCTAGGAGTTCATTAATTCTCATGGATTTGCAGGATGAATACAGAAGCAACGAGATCAAAAGTTTAGAAATCGATATTTAGCTAACTTTAGAAGAAAATAAACGACGCAGTTTCGCAAAAAATCCGTCTGGACGGGGATTGAGATCAAGAAATGAAACTTTTTCCCCTTCAATTCGACGCGCCACATTTGTAAACGCCTGTGCAGCTTGGGAAGGGGTTTCTGCTAATACTAAAGGTTCGCCTTTGTTGGTCGAAACAATCACATTTTCATCATCGGGAACTACCCCAATTAAAGGAATTGCTAAAATTTCTTCCACATCCTGCACCGACATCATATCGTTAGCTTGCACCATTAAGGGCTTAATTCGATTAATTAATAACCGAATTTGTTTAACCGAATTTGCCTCTAATAACCCAATCACTCGATCCGCATCTCGAACCGCCGAAATTTCGGGAGTGGTGACAATAATTGCTTCTTTTGCGGGCGCGATCGCATTTTGAAATCCCTGTTCAATTCCTGCCGGACAATCAATTAAAATATAGTCATATTTCCCCTCTAACATTCCTACTAACTGTTTCATTTGATCAGGAGTCACGGCTTCTTTCATCCGATTTTGCGCCGCAGGTAATAGCACTAAACGTGCTTCTCGTTTATCTTTAACTAAGGCTTGTTCCAGGCGACATTCCCCCGATAGAACTTCCATTGCTGTATAAACAATGCGATTTTCTAAACCTAGCAATAAGTCTAAATTTCTTAAGCCAAAATCGGCATCAATGACGACAACTTTATGCCCCCGTTTCGCCAAGGTCATACCCACATTAGCGGTACAGGTAGTTTTTCCTACCCCTCCTTTTCCAGAGGTAATTACAATAACACGACTCATATTTAAAAGTTGACTGTTGACTGTTTACTATGTACAGACGTGCCATGGCACGTCTCTACTGGCTGTTGACTGTTAATTGTCAAGGGTTAAAACTCTAGCTTTGGCAACTTCCTTAGCAGGACTAATACGAATGCCTTTGGCATTAATATAAGCCACTTCGGGGTAAAACTGTTCTGGGGATGTTTCTGGCCCCCGTGCCACTTGATCCGCAATCCGAATTAACTTCGGTTCCATTTGCAATGCCATAATTATACTTTTGGGGTTGCCCTTCGCTCCAGCGTGGGCATTTCCCCGCAGACGGCCCCAAATAATAATATCGCCATCGGCAATTACAGAACTACCGGGGTTAACATCCCCAACAATTACAATCGTTCCAGGGTGACGAATATCGACCCCAGAGCGCACCGTCATTTTTAAATATAACGGTTCGACTAGAGCGGAAGTTGAGGGTTCCGAAACAGGTTGAGTTAAGGTTTCCCGTTCTGCATCTTGATCGACACTATAACCCGCCATTGCCGCCGCCACTGCGGTTTGACGCCGACTGGTTTTGACCCGTTTGAGTTGTAGTTGCACTTCGTTCAATGCTTCAGCAATATCTTGGAGTTGGCGAACATCTAATAACCGATTTTCTGCCATCAGATAAACGTCTGTCTGGGGTTGTTCGGTGTGTTCACCGCCATTGAGACGATGTTTTAACTGTTGCCAAAGTTCTGTCCAGGTATGATTAAGGTTTGCCTCAGTGTCCTCTTGCTTAATTTCTGGCGGTAAAAATAACAGTAATTGTCCTTCTTCACGTTTAAACCGGACTTGTAAATTCGGATCAACCTCCGGTGAACTGGTAGGAGATTCAGATTCTGTGTTGAGCAGATCGGAGGTAGGGGTATCCAAAGACATAAATAAAACTGAGATAGGCAATCTTTAAACTCAATAGGCTATTCTAAGCGATCAGGTACGGTTTTGTTGATGAGAATGCGATCGCAATTCCGACTCCGAAGGAGTAAAAATTTAACCCAAAAAAATAAGGGGATTGTAGGGACAAACAGGTGTTTAACAGGGTTATAAGTTTTGCATATAGAAGGTTAGCGGGTAGTTGTAAGTCTTGAAACTGAAAAGTGTAGCAAACGTGGAGTAAATTCTCCTACACTTTTGCTACACTTTTGCGGATTCTGAAAGGCTTGATTTTAGCGGGTGTGGAGGGATTTGAACCCCCGACAGACGACTTAGAAGGTCGCTACTCTATCCACCTGAGTTACACACCCAACATACAGAGATTTTACCTTATTCCTGCTCAATTTTTAACAGAATCTCAAAAGACTTTTGCTCAAGTCATTGACAGATGCCGTGTTATTCTGAGTAAATGTCGGAAACAATAGGTTTGATCTCAAGCCTATTGTAACCCGTAAAGAGGTGATATGGCGCATCTTTACGGAAATGTCTGATGCTTATAGCCGGAGACAGAAGTTAAAGACTACAATCTAAAGACACAGCCGACCACCATGACAGGAGTAGGTGCATAAGTGTCATGTTTATATTAAAACGAACGGATGTTGAAATAACGACGGTTCAACACCCTCATCGAGACCAGCAAATTCCTGTTTTGAATTATCAGGGACAGACATTTCGCCTGATGAAAATGTTTAGCGCCCAACAAGCTGAAGAGGCGAGAGCATTGTGGCGGGATCTCACTGATAATAAGGGAAAAGCTTGTGTCTTATTAGAAGAATCAGATCGATATAGTGTCTGGGGAAAAGTCCGTTTAGATCAACTCTTGGGAGAAGGTCACGGTGGCACAGACACCAAATTGCCCATTTTAACTCAAGCCAGCTTACTCCTCTTGCAAGCGGTGTATTTTGATATTGAAGACTTATTAGGGGGTAGACAAGCAGCTTCTTTTGAAAAAGATTTAATCAAAATTTTTCAAAAGTCCCAGTTTCCCCAAGCAGATAATGCCGAGGCTGTGAAAGTGCTTCTGACCCTGAATCCCCTTGATAGCCTTAAAGTTCCGCCTTGGCAAGAGAATCACCTCAGCACCTTTCTGCAAGAACTCTATAACTTAGGAAAGGGCTATTTTGGCAATACCAGTTTTGCAGAAGGGATAGAAGAAGTTCTTGAAGGTTTGTCTGCCGATGATCGGGAGCAATTTGTCAGTTGGTTGAACCAGTCGTCTTTGGGCAAGCTATGGATCATCAATTAACTCCAGATCAGCTAAAATATACAGTTTGGCAGAATAAATACGACCATTATGGGCAACACTTATGGGCATTTGTTTCGGATCACGACCTTTGGAGAATCTCACGGTGGGGCGGTGGGAGTTGTTATCGATGGTTGCCCTCCCCGATTAAAAATTGAGATTACAGACATTCAGACCGAATTGGATCGGCGTCGTCCCGGACAAAGCAAAATTACTACTCCCCGTAAAGAAACCGATACCTGTGACATTCTCAGTGGAATCTTTGAGGGACAAACCTTGGGAACACCGATTATGATTATGGTGCGAAACCAAGATACTCGCCCCCAAGATTATAGTGATATGGCACTCAAATATCGCCCTTCCCATGCTGATGCCACTTATGATGCTAAATATGGGATTAGAAATTGGCAAGGGGGCGGACGATCTTCGGCGCGAGAAACCATTGGCAGAGTCGCAGCAGGTGCGATCGCTAAAAAAATCCTTAAACAATTCGCCGGGGTAGAAATTATTGGCTATGTTAAACGGATTCAAGATTTAGAAGGCATCGTCGATCCCAATAGTGTCACCTTAGAACAAGTTGAAAGTAATATTGTCCGTTGTCCTGATGACGATTGTGCCGAAAAAATGATAGAACGGATTGAACAAGTTCGGGATCAAGGAGACTCCATTGGGGGCGTAGTTGAATGTGTGGCCCGAAACGTTCCTCAAGGACTCGGATCTCCAGTCTTTGATAAACTAGAAGCAGATCTCGCCAAAGGTGTCATGTCCTTACCCGCCAGTAAAGGGTTTGAAATTGGCTCCGGCTTTGCAGGAACACTCCTCAAAGGGAGTGAGCATAACGATGAATTTTATCGTGATCCGACGGGTAATATCCGAACAGTAACTAATCGATCTGGCGGAATTCAGGGTGGCATTTCCAACGGAGAAAACATTATTATCCGAGTAGCATTTAAGCCAACTGCTACAATTCGGAAAGAGCAACGTACCGTTACCCATGAGGGAGAGGCAACGTTGTTATCGGCGAAAGGACGGCATGACCCCTGTGTTTTACCCAGGGCCGTGCCAATGGTAGAAGCGATGGTTGCCCTCGTCCTGTGCGATCATTTGCTGCGTCATCATGGTCAGTGTGGAACTTTGAAGCCTGAAGAATAAAAATGGAAAGCAGCCTGTCGTCTGTTGGGGTCATTCCTCAGAAGCACTCTAACCTATCCGATCCCAACTCGAATCCAGAAGATTTTGTTGTACAGTTCTGGGGGGTTCGCGGGAGTATTCCCACCCCCGGAAAAGAGACCATTCGTTATGGGGGAAATACATCTTGTTTGGAAATGCGAGTAGCGGGTAAACGCTTAATTTTTGATGGCGGAACTGGTTTACGAGTTTTAGGAGATCAGTTACTCCAAGAAATACCTGTGGAAGCGTATATGTTTTTTACGCACTACCATTGGGATCATATTCAAGGATTTCCCCTATTTACCCCAGCGTTTATGCAGGGAAATTGTTTTCATATTTATGGGGCAATTCCACCGGATGGGGACTCGATGAAACAGCATTTTATTGAACGAATTTTACATCCCAATTCTCCCGTTCCCCTCAAAGGAATTCAAGCCGACTTAAGATTCTATACCCTGAAGCCTGGAGATTCGATGATGTTGGATGATATTCTGATTGAAACTGGACAACTCAACCATCCGAATACGGCTATGGGGTATAGGATTACCTGGAAGGGACGCACGGCGGTTTATTGTTCTGATACCGAACATCTGCCCGATGGCTTGGATGAAAATGTCTTAAATCTGTCTCAGAATGCTGATGTCTTGATTTACGATGCCATGTACACCGATGAGGAGTATCATAGTCCCAAATCTCCTAAAATTGGTTGGGGCCATTCCACTTGGCAAGAGGCCGTGAAAATGGCTGAAGCGGCTGGAGTGAAGCGAGTCGTAATTTTCCATCATGATCCCTCCCACAGCGATGATTTTCTCGATCAGGTAGAACAGGATGTTCAAGCGGTATTTCCAAAGGCAATTATGGCACGGGAAGGGTTAGTCGTTCCTGTTGGGTTTTAGAGAATTTTGACACTCCACTGCCTAAAGGCGAGTGGATTCTTGATTCAACGAGTCCACTTAATAGAAAAAAGTTGCCCTTTCTCTGCCAGAGATGGTTCTCTCCCCAAGCGTTTTACCCCATTGCAGAAGTCTGTTCGGGTATGCCCTACCCTACAGTTCAAAACCGATAAAACTGGGTTTCTCTGTACTTGATGCTTAGAGTTT
>CAITND010000167.1 GCA_903893625.1 uncultured Oscillatoriales cyanobacterium | reverse complement strand
TGTTAAGAAACAAGGCGAATTGCCTTATTCTTTAACATAGGGAACAGTTACACGCTTTCAATCATCGGCAAGCTTAAATAGCTGCACCCCTACCGCGAAGCGGTTTAGTCCCTCGGCCATGAGCTGCCGGTGGCGACTGTCCGCTTTAGGGCGATGAATATGGAGGAATAAAGGTAGGCAATATGCTATTAATTCAGATACTGTTATCGTATTGTCTACCGTTTTGGCTTTTTGATACACTTGAAAGCCACTAAAATCAAGGGACACTGTTTTGAATATTAGACATTGTGGCTCAAACTGTCTAGCCAAAATGCTTTTACTAAGTAATCCTACGCATAGACATCCAATCATCTTAGATGTTAGAGTTTCCTCTTAGTTTGAAAGAAACAAACCTATCAACCAATCTCATATTTCACATTATGAATAATTAAATCAAAGAATTGTTATTTATACTTCATTTGTTAAATTAACCTCTTAATGTGACGTTTCACTCTAAGGAAACAATCATGAAAACTTTAAAGATTCAGTTAATTTTAGTTATATTAGGGGCTCTATCTGTGGTGAACATTACTAATGCTGGTGTTTACATTGACGCATCTGGGCCAGTGCCTACGTTAACATCCGACGACCCATTTGTCTTTTCGGGATCATTCTGTAGTATTACTGCCGGTTGTTCAACTATCACTCCCATAGGCCCCAATGCTTGGGATATTAACTTCAAAGTCGCAGGCGGTGACTATGCTAGTTTCGGCGGTAGCAACCGTGGCCTTGAATTACTGGAACCAGGGACGGGAAAATTATTAGATAGTTTTTCGTTCAACTATTGGTCCCGTCAGGGTGGAGGAGTAGATATCGTAACTTTTGATGCCTACCTGTATACCGCTGATGCATTTGGAAATCCTTCTGGGCGATCCGCTCGGTGCCCGCAAGGACTTTGTATGACTACGGATTATAACGGAACATACCAACTAGCCATGCAAAATATGAGTACTGCTTATACAACGTTTAATGTCTATCTCAAAGGCACCACTCCAGCCGTTGTTCCTATTCCCGCAGCAATCTGGCTGTTCGGTTCGGCTTTAGCTGGCTTCATTGGATTTAATTGCCGTAAGCCAATGAATCAAGCCGTTTAAAAATTCTGCAAAATCTAATGTTTTGACCGCCTACTTATTGCCGTTTTCTAAAGTTCGCGAATGGGAGGCTTGGGGAAACTTAAATCCATACCCGAATGACTGGAGTGGCGCGGGTTCTGACCCAAGTGTTTCCAAGTAGCTGTCGTTGATCTTGATGCACTACTTACGGGCAAGTCCCAGCCATAAGCTGCCCGTGGCGACTGGCCTCTTTGTGGCGATGAATCTTAATGCCTGAAGCCAAGTAATCTCTAAATTTTTTAGGCATTCCTGAAACAGCATAAAACCTTGAAAAGCTGTGGTGATGGAAATTGACGCTTTGTAGCTCCAAAGCACAGATTGTAGCTGTACCACTGAATTCGTTATCTTTCACCCATTGCGCAGTTATTTTTTTATTACATCTTCCCAACCACCATACTGGTATTTTTTCTTCTTCCGATAAGGAATCAACAGTTATTTCAATTGAGAAAATCGGTGATTTTGGATATTTTAATTTTTGAAATTCTGGGGGTACGTTTCTTATCCCTTCTTAATTAATGTTTGAAACCACTTCTTCAGCCAAGTTGGTCAATAGATCAATATCTATTTCTGTTTTACCCTTTATATCAATAATCCCTTTTTGTGTAGATCTCTCGTCATCTTCAGGTTTTTCACATTGATCAGAGAGATCCATAATATTAGAGACATCATATTGTTCATTAGGTGATTCAACAAAAAAACATAGAAGACGCCAAAATACAACAAAAAGCTAAAGCACTATTAAAAAAAGGAACCCGCGCTGACACACACAAAGAAGAGGAACAAAAGATTTCAATCATCCCAAAGGATGACTATCGCAAGCTATATTCTACGAGAGAAATTGAACATACCCAGAAAGAAATTATATGGTTTACCCAGATTCAAAGAATTCCCATAGCACTAAC
>CAITND010000166.1 GCA_903893625.1 uncultured Oscillatoriales cyanobacterium | reverse complement strand
CGAAAATCCTTGACTAACTTTATTTGTTCTATTATACTATTTAACATATTTTTAAAATCAAAAAAAGTGATCTGTTTTTGATTTTATCAAGAAAAGATCACTTTTATTTTCTTTTTTACACCCGACTTTGAAAACGCCCTGGGGGGCAAGGGGGGCGTTAACAGTTAACCGTCAACCCCTAAACTAACGTCCTCGCATCATCCGTAAGGCATCGGGACTGGGGTTATATTCATAACCGTAGGGATTGCGATCGCTGTCATCCAAAATTTGAGGCGTGACTAATACAATCACTTCCGCCCGTTGATTTTGCTTATTAGTTCTGCGGAACAACGAACCAACAATGGGTAAATCTCCTAACAGTGGAATTTTGCTAACTGTAGCTCGTTCCTGTTCCTGAATAATACCCGATAATATTAAGGTTTGACCATCGCGTAAACGGATTAAGCCCGATTCGACAGTCCGGCTGAGAATCTGACGGGCAAAATCACCACCACCAGCATCTACTTGATCTCCGGGGGCGCTCACAGTCGGGTTAACTCGCAGGGAAACAAAGCCATTATCATCAATCCGTTCTACGTTAACATCCAGGGTTAAACCCACATTTTGAAAGGTAAAGTCTTTGCTGTCCCTTGTCCCGGAAACCGTGTCTACAAATGTTGTTGTGACTGATTTAACAATTTCTTCAACTAAGGCAACTTTGGCGGTTTCACCCTCCTGAACCACCAGGGTCGGATCGGTGAGAATCTTAGCATTACCACTAATAATTTGAGCGGTTAAAGTTGATAAGAACTTGCGGGGATATTGGAAGAAGGGAAAAATGCTATTAGTAACTGTACCTAAACCCGTAAGTGCGCCCGTTGCCAAATCTCTGGTATAGGGGGTGTAATCAGAAATCCCGACTTGACCCGGACGAGAGCCAACAGGGGCAATTGGTTCTAAACCGACACCTCCTCCGGGTGCTGTTAAAGGAGTTGTAGAAAATTGATTGGGATTATAATAAGGAGCCTCACCAGCAAGGGGAGCATTCGGAATAATCGGTCGAGCATTAATCCCACTGGTTGCGGTTGTCTGATTCGGGGGATTATACCCACCAAAATTAACCGATGCCGCACCCCCATCATTCACAAAGAAAGTATCGTTAATTCCAAAGGAGAAACTACTACTGGCGGCTTGTTCTCCGCTTAAATTGACGTCAACAACTTTAACGTTAACAGCCACTTGACGCTGACGTAAATCAAGCTGGGCTAACATCGCTACTGCGGTTTCCACTAAATGCGGCGGGCCAATGAGAGTGATAGAATTGAGTCGGTCATCTACAGAGATGGATAATCCTTTCAGTACCAGGGGACTATCGGACTCTTTAGCAGCTAGTTCTGTAATTGTTGGTGTGTATGTCTCAACATATCTTGAATTAACCCCTATTCCCACCTGCTCAATTCGGAGTTGATCGATCTGAACTTGAGTTCCTGCCCCTTGACTACTCAAAAAACCGGCTGCAGTCTTTGCTGTAACCTGATTCAGTCTGAGACTGCGAACTACGATATCACTGGCAACAGTGGGCAGTTTAACCCCGACAAAAATCGTATTTCCTACACGATTTGCTTGTAATCCACTTAAACGCAAAACATAGTTAAAAACATCTTCAACAGACTCATTTTCAATATCTAAGGATATTTTTCGTCCTGTGATCTGTTTTTCTTCCAGTTCGCTATTGGGCGCTCTAAACTCACCAGTGGCGTCTTCTTTGAACAAATTACTTATTGCTAAGTTGAGTCCAGCAGTTCTAGCTAATAATGCTAAAACATCACTCACAGGAGCATCTCGCAATACTAAACGAGGAATTCTTTGAGTGGTATTGAGTCGAATAACTGGTATTCCGGCGTTAATATTAGAAACGGCAATATCTCCCAAGGGTGGAGCAACAGCACGGGGAAGAAAGGGTGGAGCCGCATCAGCAGGACGAGGTGCTCCCTGGGGAACATTTCGACCATCGATGGTGATGGCAGGATCGGGAACTAATACGGGTTGAGAGCCTCTTGCTGGGGGGTTGGAAGCTGTTGGAGGCGGTGCTGGGGGGGTTACGGCTTGATTCGGAACTTGAGCCACTGCACCGGAAGCCGAACCCATACTAATCACAATACCTTCATTAGCACCTTGCATAATCCGGGCATCGGGAGGACTGTTCACCCCACTAACAATGACTCGGACACTGGTAGGATCAAGTTGAGTCACTACAACAGAGGCGATACCGGGAATCGGATTATTTTGTTGAAAGTTTTGTTTTTGGGCTGGAAGTTGTGTATTAATAATATCGACCACAAAATCATTGCCCCGTCTGACCACAAAAACTTCCGGTCGTTCTCCGCTTTTGGTCATTAACACTAAGCCGACTTCCCCGTTCATTTCTACCAGTCGCACATCCTGGACTTGAGTTTGTGCGAATGCCGGGGTTTGTGCCACAATGGCGATCGCAGCAGTGGTTAAAAATCCTGCACTAATTCCTTGAAGCTGTTTCACGTTTCCTCCTCAACACAATATTTGGTTTTGGGCGTTGGTTATCGGTGATTGCTTAACATCTTATCTGCCAACAGTCAACACCCGTCAACATACAACAACTTGGGCCGAAATTCTACCTACTTAGGAGGTTCGGCCGGAGTTTCCGGTGGTTTGGCTGCTTCAGTAGCAGCTTTAACTTGTTCTTCACTCAAGGGGAGTAACACTTGCAACTCAAAACTGCTTTTTAGCTGTCGTTGGGGTTGATTGGCAGAGGGAACAAATTTCCCTTGTCGATATTCTCCCTCAATGGTTTGAGTTTGATCCCCTAATTGGGCTTTTAAGTTTTTCACCACTAACAGAGGTTGTAATCGTTCTAAGGCCACTAAGAACTGGCGAGTCTGATCAAAACTGCCTTGAAACTCCAATTCATATTTCCGTCTTCTGAGTTTGCCATTAACATCTGGCCCTAAGCTGCCATCATTAACAATCTCGGCTTCTGGTGTTTCTAAGGGAATGGGTTTGAACTGAGAGAGTTTGGCTTGTTTGCGATCATCGATAATCCCGGCATTAATTTTATTAATCTGTTCATTGAGATCAAACAACAGGGTTTCTAAACTGGAATCATCAGCAAATAAAGCTGTAACTGTGGATCGACGAATTTTAGCTTCTGCTAATGCTTTTTCAGCTTTAGCACGTTCCCGCAAACGCTGATCTTGTTTCTCAATTTCATCTTGTTTGGCTTTAATATCATCGCGTAAAGTTTGTCCTTCAGCTAAGGTAGGAAGGACAAATTGATAAATTAAGAAACCTGCTAGTAAGACACCGACAACTCCGGCAGCAATTCCCATGATTTTAGGTGTCAAGGGAACGCCAAATATAGCTGGCCCACCGCCTTCGCCCTCAACGTCTTCAATAAATTGATTAGGAACTGAGGTCATTGCTTGATTACTCCTTTTTCCTCAAGGGTTTTAATCCGATTAACCAGTCCTAAAGCTCCATTTTTTTGAAGTTCAGGTAATAACTCCGAGGCAGTAGCTCGACTGAGATTTGTTTCAATCGTATACTTAACCACAGGTTGTAACTGAGGTTTGACAGTACCCGTATCCGCATTAACTGATTTAGAAACCAGTTGAGTTGGGTTGTCCTCTAACTTAGCCGAAATCAATTTTGTTTTTTCCCCATTAAAAAAGGGAGATTGATTTAGCAATAATACAAAATCATTAATTTGGGTGAAGGAGTTAGCAAGCCCTGAAATTTCTAATTTAGCGGTTTCTGGTTCGGGTGGAGGAGCAGCGGCTTGACCTTCAGCCGGAGTTGGACTCGGTGGTGGGGCCGCAGCAGCCGTTGCGGTAGCCACTGGCTCCGTCTGTTTAATATCAATAATTCTTACCCCGGCGACTTGCATTAATTCCCCTAATTCTAGGGTGAGTGCTGACCAAGGTTTAATCTGATTAAACACCGTTGCTAAAGCATCCGCTTCTTTATTAGCTTGATCAGTTTCTGCATTAATTTTATCTAAGACTTGCACGTCTGCGGTTTTTTGTCCTAATGTGGCAACCAGGACATCCCGTTCTTTTGTGAGGTCTGCATTTTGCCGATTAAAAATAAACCAAGCTCCTCCAACAATGGCATTCAGGGCTAAAGCCGCCCCTAAACCGATTAAAATCGGAGTCTGGTCAATATTCTGGGTGGGACTAACCTGCCGTCGAACTTCCCGTTCTAACAGATCAGGTCGATCATTCAAAAAGTTGATATCTAAGTTATACATAAATCAGTTGACGGTTGACGGTTTACACCCCCCCTTTGCCCCCCGTGTACGGGGGGTTGGGGGGGACTGATAACGGCTTTAGGTCATCCGCATTCCTAGCCCTAAAGCCACTCCTAAACTAGCACGTTGTTCTGGAGGAATTTCCCGTTCAAAGGCAAGAGAGAGGGATTCAATGGGATCAACTTGTGTGGCAGGCATCGCTAACCGTTGCATGAAAAACTCATCGAGTTGTCCAATGGCGGCTCCAGGGCCAGTTAATAGCAACTGTGCCATTTCTAGTCCGTCACTTTGATTAATATAAAAATCAACGGAGCGACGCAGTTCATCGGCTAATTCGGCAAAAACCTTAATGATGGCATTCGTCCCCGGATTGGGATCGTTTAATGCTCCCATTGTATCAGTCACCGGAAGCGTCATGGCTTGTAGTTCGCTGACATCCCTCCCCGGAGGTAAATTCATGGCACTGTTTAAGGCACTTTGAACTTGATAGAGTCCGATGGAAATTGTCCGGTTAAACTGCGGAATTCCATTCACAACGATGGCCAGTTCCGTGCTATCAAATTCAATATCGGCAACAATCGCGGCTTCGGTGGAGGAAAACTGCTCTAATTGACTTTTGAGGGTACGAATTAGGGAAAAATTGCTCACTTCTAATACCGTAACTTTTAAACCCGCTTGCGCGAAGGTTTCCACATAGATATCGGTAACTTCTTTACGAGTTGCTACTAACAAGACTTGTACTTTTTCGATGCCATCCTCATCCACAAACCGCCCTAATTTTTGATAATCAACGTCGGCTTCTTCTCTGGGAAAGGGAAGATACAATCCCGCTTCTTGGTTCATGTAGTCTTTGAGTTCGTCATCGTTGAGTTCCGCCGGAACAGGAATAATTCGGGTTACAGCTTCCCGTCCGGGTATGGATGTGGCAACGGTTTTTGCCTTAATATTGTTATCGGTAATTATAGACTGAATTAACTCGGCCATTGCTGGAACATCCACAATTTGGCCATCTTGGACAATGCCCTCTGGAACAGAAGTTGTTGCTAAGGTGACTAACTTTAATTGTTGACCTTTTTTCCGCAGTTCGACTAGATTAATTCGTTCTGTGGCTAACTCGATTCCAATTCCCGGCTTGCGCTTGGAGAACAGTCCTTTTAATAAACTAACCATATTTTTAGTTTTAATGATCGATTCCGTATTTTAGCCGACCTGTACCCAAAAGGTTCAAAGTCCCCTTTCTGGGAAGGAGGTACATAAGATCTTCCCATCTTACCCTGTCCATCTATCCTCCGTCGTCTTACTTTTATTATTATTATTTTTCCCAAAATCGATCCGTTCTGGTTCAATTTGTGTTTTCTTAGATCAAAGCAAACATTTCCGGTTAGGAGTTGATGCGGACGGCTGACCTTTAACTTCTTCCCTCTGTCCCGATTAATCTGGTGTCCAGTTTAACGAAATTTAACCCCCTGAGTTAGCTTCTCAACAAAATGAAACAATTGCAGTCTTGGAAACGGTTTGGTTTGTTATTAGTTTTAGGTTTATTTTTGAGTTGGGGTGTTAGTTGTTCCACTTCCTCCCCAAACTCTCAAAGTGGTAAGCAGGAAATCGAATTTTGGACGATGCAACTGCAACCGCAATTTACGGATTATTTTAATCAACTTATTACTAACTTTGAAGCAGAAAATCCAGGGGTTAAGGTGAAGTGGGTTGACATTCCTTGGTCAGCAATGGAAAGTAAAGTTTTAGCCTCCGTTGCTGCGAAAACCGCCGCCGATGTGATTAACTTAAATCCTGATTTTGCTGCCTTATTAGCGGGACGAAATGCTTGGTTAAATCTCAATCCAATGGTTCCTGAAACCGTTCAATCTCAATATTTACCCAATATTTGGCAAGCGAATAAAATTGAGGTTTGTCCGAATAATCAATGTGAAACCGTAACGTTTGGGATTCCTTGGTATTTAACAACTCAAATTACTATTTCTAATCAACAACTCCTCCAACAAGCCGGAGTCAATCAACCTCCTAGAACTTATACAGAATTAGCACAAGTCGCACAAAAAGTCAAGGAAAAAACCGGAAAATATGCGTTTTTTGTATCGTTTGTTCCTGAAGATTCGGCTCAAGTTTTACAATCTTTAGTGCAAATGGGAGCAGAATTACTCGATAAAAATGGTAAAGCTGTATTTAACACTCCCCAAGGAAAAGCTGCCTTTCAATATTGGGTTGATTTATATCAAAAAGACCTACTTCCGAAAGAGGTTTTAACTCAAGGACATCGCCGCGCTATTGAATTATATCAAGCAGGAGAAACAGCGTTATTAGCATCAGGGCCACAATTTTTAAAAGCCATTAGTCAAAATGCACCCAATGTAGCCAAAGTTTCTGTTCCTGCGGGTCAAATTACCGGAGATACGAAGAAAACTACCGTTGCTGTTATGAATTTAGTTATCCCTAAATCAACAGATATTCCTGAACCCTCTTTAAAATTTGCTTTATTTGTCACAAATAGTACAAATCAACTCGCGTTTGCTAAAGCTGCAAATGTGTTACCGTCTACTCAAGATGCTCTCAAAGATAGTTATTTTACCACCCTTCCTGCTAATCCAACAACCGCAGATCAAGCGCGTTTAATTAGTGCAGAAGAACTCAAAAATGCCCAGGTTTTAATTCCACCTCAGAAAGATATTAAACAGTTGCAAAAAATCATTTATGATAATCTACAAGCCGCGATGTTAAATCAAAAAACCGTTGATCAAGCGATCGCAGATGCTGAAAAAACTTGGAATGAAAGGTAATTCAGTTATCAGTTATCAGTTATCAGTTATCAGTTATCAGTTATCAGTTATCAGTGAAAGAGTTTGATAAGTATGTAAACAAAATTAATTACACACTGGGTTGACCTAAAGCCCTTGAAACACATAGAGAGCAAGAAATCGGTCGTGCAAATAATTTTGTGCAGGTACTTAGTAAAATCTATATTACAAATTCTATGAAGTTTTCAATTGTTGATGTTTTTGCGGAAACGAAATATTCTGGAAATCAATTGGCGGTTATTTGGGGTGAAGGAGTTGAGTTATTATCCGAGGAGGAAATGCTCAAAATTGCCCAAGAAATGAATTATTCAGAAACAACGTTTATTTGTAGTTCTGAACCCGAAAATGGCGGTTATTCCGTGCGAATTTTTACCCCCAAACGGGAATTACCCTTTGCAGGTCATCCCACATTAGGAACAGCTTATATCATTCAACAAGAAATTATTAAAAACTCGGTTGAACAGGTAATTCTAAATTTAGCTGTAGGTCAAATTCCGGTGACGTGGAAAATCTCAGAGGAAGGAAAACAAATCCTTTGGATGCGACAAAATTCTCCTGAATTTACTCAGAGTTATGATCAAGAAGCATTAGCACCTGTATTAAATTTAGAACCCTCTGATTTTGATCACCGCTATCCTATTCAAGAGGTTTCTACGGGAATTCCGTTTATTATTGTTCCGTTAAAAACGCACTCTGCGTTAAAAAAAGCCCAAGTAAATCTTGAACGTTATGCTGAGTTTATTCAAACAACAACAGCGAACGAAATTTTTATCTTTTGTCCCGAAACCCATCACCCTAATAATCATTTGTGTGCGAGAATGTTTGCACCTGCGTTGGGAGTTCCCGAAGATCCAGCAACGGGAAGTGCAAATGGTTGTTTAGCGGGATATCTCTCAAATTATGATTATTTTGGTTCTGATCAAGTTGATATTAGAGTAGAGCAGGGTTATGAAATTGATCGTCCTTCTTTATTGTTATTAAAATCTCAAAAAATAGGAGATTTTATACAAGTAGAAGTCGGGGGAACAGTGGTTAAAGTTGCGGAAGGAATTTTAGTTTAATTTTCATGAATTCAAGAAAAAATTCATTGCGTAGGGGCGGGTTCGAGTCAATCTTTAATATACACAAACAAATTATAAAAACCCGCCCTTTCTTTCTTTCGTAATTGTGAGGTTGGGCGGGTTTTTAATGATTTTCTGTTAGTTTTATAGATTTTTAGGGAACCCGCCCCTACGGTTTTTAATCTAAATCAACCTTAACTTTAGTTTCATCCCAATTGGTTTCAACTCGCCAGTTTGGATCTTTATTTTCTTGGAAATCAGCGTTAATTTCTTCAGTAACTTGATTGAGTTGATCTTGAGATAAACCTTCTTGATTTGAAGTCTTTGCTTGAGATTCATTAATACCAATACTAACAATTTCTAACGCCTCTCCAGACTCAGGAGATTCATCGGGAGTTGAGGGATGTTTAGCACCAGGTTGAGACATTTTTTACTCCTTTAAAAAAACAGGGGATATTATATTATATCGCAAATTAAAAAGGTAAATCATCTTCAAACTCTGGAGAATTTTCTAAGGGTTTAGTCTGGGAACTCATAAACGATTCAGCTTGTTTAATTTTTTCAAATAAAGAAGAACGAGATTGCTGTCGTTTTTGGATTAATTTATCAATATTATATTTAACCTTTAATTGTTCTCGTTTATCTTGGGGTAAAGGTTCATATTCCGGTAAAAAATCTGCCGCCGTAACCAGAGGAACTCTAGGGCCTAATTTCTCAATTGGCATTTGGGGAAGACGAGCTAAAAAATAGTCTCGTCTGTTTCTAATCTGTTCAGATTTATTCTGAATTTCGGTTAAAATTCCGATAATTTGACTGAGATGATGGCTGGATAAAGCCATCTGAATATCGAGATTTTCCAGGGGAAGTCCCAAAGCTTTAACTTGTTGTAAAATCTCTGGGGGAACATGATCTAAATTAGGGGGATTAGTCGGTGTTTTTAACGTGATTAAAGCTTGAGTTAATTGCGTTTCAACTTCACTGATTATCTCACGGTTATGGGCTTCTGAAACAGGGTTTTGTAACAAATCTTGTAACTGTTGGGTTGCTTGTTGCAAAAGTTCTAGGGTAGCTTGAAGTTGGGGATTATTCATGAGATAATATAAACGATAGGGAAGTTGGAATTTAAAATTTTTTAGAGTTATTCAATGTCTTCAAGTTCCTGTGTAGATTGCCATCCCGGTTGCCATAATGCACGATCTTGAAGTTGTTGAGCATTTAACCAAAATCGTACCGTTGGGTCACAAGAGGCCACCAGTTCAGCAAATACCCATTTCCCTTGATTTTTACGGTTAACAACTTGGAAATGCCTCCAACCCCAGTTTTTTTGATTTGCTGTCCATTTAGAACCTAACAGGTAAGGGAACTTTTGCTTTTTTGCCATGCTTGAGATCAGGGTATGGGACGATAACAGTGATTATTGAAAATTGTGACAGATTTCTGACCGACTTGCCAAGTTCATCGATTAATACGACAGATTGTCATAGTTGATGGTAAGATGTTCCTCAAAGCTGAGAAAGTTACATTTTCTAGAGGCAAGTTATGAATCGAATTGTTTCAGTGTCCAAGCGGGTCGCTTTAGTTCTGTCTGTGGCCTTTTTAATGATTAGCACATTTGTTTTCGGTGCTACTTCCGCTTCCGCAGAAACCTATACTGTTAAAATGGGTGCTGATAATGGAATGTTACAATTTGTGCCTAGCAAAGTCACGGTAAAATCCGGCGACGTTGTTAAGTTTGTCAATAACAAACTTCCTCCCCATAACATGGTTTTTGATAAAACCAAATCTGCTGATGCTGGCGTTGCTGAAAAGCTTTCTCATAAGAAATCCCTTTTCAGTCCTGGTGAATCCTTTGAAATTTCTTTTACCGATGATATGCCTGCTGGTGTTTATCCCTTCTACTGTGAACCCCATCGTGGTGCTGGCATGGTTGGACAAATAGTTCTAACTAAATAATTGGAGTTTAGTGACTCTAATTATTGAATTGATGATCAATTGTGGGTAGTTTTTTGTTGGTGATGAAACTAACAAAAAACTACCCACCTGTTTATTTTAAGTTTATATTCCATCCTTTAATGTTTGCTATAAATACTTGATCGGGTGGCTAATCACTTTTTTCTATCCCCTATTCCCTATTTTCTTTTCCCCCCTGTTCCCTGTTCCCTGTTCCCTGCTATAACATGAAGATATGTTTCCTGTCTAAGTTCGGCAATTCCTCAAAATTTTAGACTTTAGACTTTAGACTGAAGATGATTTTGTGTTGGTTTCTCAACCTTTGGCAGAGAAAAAACCAAAACATCTCTATCATCCAAAACCCAAAACCTAAAGTCTAAAATTATGAGGTTTTAACTGATGTTAGCGGAGGTATTTTCCACCACCCCACTGTTCAGGGCGAACTTTGGGTTCTAATAACAGATAGCCAGCCAGATTGTATAAATCATCTTCTGTCAGATTCCGCATGACGACGAAAACATCTGAACTCTTGGTGCTGGGATGGATTTCAGAAATTTCCTCCAACCCATCATAGGTGGTGGGATTTTTCATAAAGTCAATCAGAGCCTCAATATTATCGCGGGAGGGAGACGCACCTGCTAAGGTTGCAGGACTGAGGTTAATGTCAGGATTCGTTTTTGTCATCCCTAAAGCGTGGCATGAAGCACAAGCCTTATTGAATACGCTTTTGCCTTTTTGAATTTCTCTTTCACTCAGGACAACGGTTTCCCCTTGTTCATTCAGAGGTAAAGTCCGAAGTTCTTTGGTCAATTCTACCGCATTGGCATTATTGACAAATACTTGAAAGGTGAAGAATACAGTGGCTACTGCCAGCCAAAAGTATCTTTTTAGCATGGTTCTCCTTATAGCTAAGTAATTATTGAAGGCTCAATCCAGTTTTGGCTTTATCTCGCCAAGCAGAAGTCAGTTCAGTTTCGGTTCAAGTGTTCAATGTACCTGATCCCGGTCATTGGCTGATCGTTACTTGTCAATCGTCTATTGTTATTTACCATTTTTGACAGTCCGCGAAATATAATTTCACAGATTTTTGCTTCAATGCCTTTAAACTCAAAATGGTTAAGGTTGATCGAACTCGGTGGACTCTGGCGACTGACATTCAGCGATGATGTAGGACATCAAGGCTTTAGCATCCTCAAGAGCCAAGCGGGTTTGAGAATGTTGATAGGCAATTCCCAACTGATCGCACAGTTTGAGTACAATCTCAACGAGGAGATTGTAGTCCTCTGCTATTTCTTTGACACTCCCACGCCTGAAGGCAGTGGGATTCTTGAATCAATGACCAAACTTAACCTGTTCTGATTGCTCAGAAAAGACCAGAGGCTCAATCTCCTCAAGCGTTTGAGTTCCGATGTGTCCCACCGTACTTTTTAATCCTAAACCTTTAGCTAAAATATTCTTTGCAGCATTGAAATCTCGATGTTCAACCAATCCACAAGCCGGACATTTATGGGTGCGAGTTGACAAGGACTTTTTAACTCTAGTTCCACATTCTGAACAATCTTGAGATGTGAAATGAGGTGACACTGCTACAACATGAACTCCATGTATTTTAGCAAAATAATCCACCCAATTAGTGAACATCGACCATGCTGCATCCGAAATGGATTTAGCAATCTTGTGGTTTTTAACCATGTTTGGCACTTTTAAATCTTCATAGACAATCACATCGCTAGATGTTACTAACGCCCTTGCGGTTCTTACTGCAAATTCTCGACGTTGCCTACTGACTTTCAAGTGTTTCCGAGCCATCTTATTGATGGCTTTTTTTCTGTTCTTAGAACCTTTTTCTCTTTTGGATACTCGGCGTTGTAATCTCTTGAGAGATTTCTCTGACTTTCTTAGGAATCTAGGATTTTCGACATGATTACCTTCTGAATCTGTATAGAAAAACTCTAATCCCAAATCAATACCTACTGTTTTACCCGTTGGTGATTGGGCTTCGGAGCGTTCTACATCAATCAGAAATTGGCAGTAAAAACCATCGGCTCTTTTGACAACCCTAACTCTTTTAATTTGTTCGGGCTGATAAAAGTTTAAATCACGAGTTCCCAGTAATTTCAATGTTCCGGCTTTGAATCCATCGGTAAAAGTTATGCGTTTTCTATCTTCAGAAAGTTTCCATCCGGTTTGCTTGTATTCGACTGAGCGACCCCGTTTTTTAAACTTTGGATAACCTTTTTTCCCTGGTTTGCCTTGTTTACAGTTGGCATAAAACCGAGAAATTCCGTTCCAAGCTCTGTCGGCAGATGATTGTCTGGCTTGGGAATTTAATTTCCCAGCCCAATCATATTCTTTGGCGAGTGTTGCACAAAGTTTCTGGAGATCATTTTTACTAACTCCACGATTATCCATCCAGTGTTTCAAGGCTTTATTACGAACAAAATTGGCAGCACGAATTGCTTCTTCTAGCAACTTGTACTGCCAATCTTTTGCCCTTAATTTTGCCTCTAATACTAGCATGGTTATAACTTTCAAGTTAATAATTGTATCTGATCAGATTTTATCGGATTTTAGAAAACGAAGCTCTAAAAAATCTGACACTGCGACTAAAGCCACATCCACTCATCCCGACCCCTGAAGGGGTGGGCTTTCGTGGCGAAAAAGCTGTAATGGACAGATCGGCAAAACCCATGAGTCTAGTTGCTGACAGGTCTTGATCAAAAATTATAGGAACGTTTGGTATCTCTGAAAACAGCTAATTTTCTTTAGATCGACTTTGATGGTGAGACTTCGTGGGAGAGGTCTACTTCAGGATGGGGAGAAGTTAAGGATTTAACTTCTGGACAATGGGAAAAAGGGCTGGAATTTTGGGGGGGACGATGGAGGCGAATCAGTTGCGCTAAGGTTTTCTTAAGTTGGGTACGCGCAATAATCGCATCGACAAACCCATAACCTAATAAGTATTCTGAGGTTTGGAAGTCATCGGGTAGCTTTTCCCGGAGGGTTTGTTCGATGACCCGTCTTCCCGCAAAACCAATAGTCGCTTTAGGTTCGGCTAAAATCATATCCCCTAACATGGCAAAACTCGCCGTGACCCCTCCGGTGGTGGGATGGGTGAGGACGGGAATATACAGGAGTCGGGCTTTTTGATGCCGTTGCAAAGCGGCGGAGATTTTCGCCATCTGCATCAGGCTCAACATTCCTTCCTGCATTCTCGCGCCTCCCGATGCACAAATAATGATCACCGGATAGCGTTCTTGTGTGCCGCGTTCAATTAATCGGGTGAGTTTTTCCCCGACCACAGAACCCATACTGCCGCCCATAAACCGGAAGTCCATGACACCGAGGGCAACGGGTTCTCCATCGAGTAACCCCACTCCAGTTTGTACCGCATCGGATAACCCGGTTTTTTCCCGCGTTTCCCGCAGTCGATCACTGTAGGATTTGCGATCGCGGAATTTCAGGGGATCAACGGCATACATTTCGGCATCTAGGGGCATCCAGGTATTGGGATCAATGAGTTGCTGAATGCGCTCATCACTATGCACCTGGAAATGATGATCACATTCCAAACAAACCATGTTATTAGCTTGTAGGTCTTTGGTGTATGTTAAAGCATTACACTGTTCGCACTTCACCCATAAACCATCAGCAATTTCCCGTTCCTGGGGTTCAGGACTGCTAGGTAATGATTTGCGCCGATTTGCGAACCAATCAAATAGAGACATTAAAGATTGTTTTGACCTTTCAGTTTTTAATTTAAAAAATGAGGCATTTGGAAATTTGGGGGATTCCCGTTAGCCCCAGGATTGAATTTTAAATCTATACCATAATAGAACGATCTACATCAGATCAATCACGTTATTTTACAGATTCTAATTCTTCATCAATAGGAATTTGTTGACTGTTGACTGGTACGGGCGGGGTTACCCCGCCCCTACGACTGTTGACTGTTGACTGTTGGTGAGCGGGAACGCTCGCACTACCTTCCTCTTCTCCCCCTGCCTCCCCTGCTCCCCCTGCCTCCCCTGCTCCCTTCAGATGGGAAAAAACAGGCTGAGGTAGGCTGATAGGATGGCTTGGCCCCAAAGGGCGGTGATGGCTGTAGCGAGGGCGAGGAAGGGGCCGAAGGGGATGGGTTGACGGCGATTAATTAATTTGAGGGCGATCGCTCCTCCTCCAACAATAGCCCCTAACCCACAGGCGATAAATCCAGCCACGAGTAAATATTTCCAGCCTAACCAAGCTCCCATCATGGCGGCGAGTTTACTATCTCCGGCTCCCATTGCGGTTTGACCCATAACTAGGCTTCCTGCAAAGGAAATCATGTCAAATAACCATAACCCTAGAACAGCCCCAAAAACTCCCACCATTAAGCCATTACTCAGGGGTAAGGATACCTTTAACCCTTGGGTCAGTTGAAATCCTAAACCTAATATTAACCCTGACTGGGTGAGAATATTGGGCAGGGTATAGGTATCTAAATCAATTAAGGATAGGGCTATTAACCAACTGAATAATACCCAATAGCCCAAGGTTTGGGTGAAGTTTGGGGATATTAAAAATATCAATAAAAATAATAGTCCTGTGAAGGCTTCTACGAGGGGATAGCGGATGGAAATCGGGGTATGGCAATGTTTACAGCGTCCCTGAAGCCACAGCCAACCGAATACGGGAATATTTTCTGAGGGACTCAACCGGCTTAGACATCGAGGACAGCGAGAGGGGGGATGCAGGATGGATAACTCGGCGGGAATTCGATAAATCACCACGTTGAGAAAACTGCCGATAGACGCTCCAAACCCAAACACAATTAAACAGGCAGGTAAACTCAGTATAATACTCATGTTCAATGCTGACTCTTAACGATAGAAGCTAAAACCATTCACCAGAAACCCGGTTTCTGAAATTGTCTTGATTAGATCCCGAAAGCTTTGTACAGAAACCCGGTTTCTAACTGTCCTTACAGAAGCTAAAATAAATCGGCTTCAATGCGTTCAAAAGGGATAAAATATTCCCCTGGTAGCAAAATCGGTTGACCCGAAAATAATAAGCAACTGCGATAATTACTGGGGTTGATCGCCACGCCCAAGGGCCGCCGCATTCGTTGAGCATGGACTTCTACATAGACATAATAGAGATGTTTAGCCACCCTCATTAAGTCCGCGTCAAGCTGATAGGGAGGCATTGGCGGGTTAAGGAAGGATTCAGTTTCGAGTTGTAAGGCTTGTACCACGATCGATCCTCAATTACAAATTTTATAGGAATAAAACAGCGTTGATTTAATATAAGTTGAGTTGATTCCCAAATTTAAAATTAAAATTTTATGATAAACGATAAACCGACTTTACTGGCACTGGATTTTGACGGGGTTGTTTGTGATGGACTGTTGGAATATTTTCAAACCGCATGGCGCAGCTATTGTCAACTTTGGTCGCCTCCTGATGGGATTTCACCGGAAGCATTAGCCCCGATTTTCTATCGAACTCGCCCCGTGATTGAAATTGGTTGGGAAATGCCGATTTTAATTCGAGCTTTGGTTTTGGGAATTTCGGAAGCTGATATTTTACAGAATTGGTCAACAATTGCTCACAATATTGTCACGGAAGAACAATTAAAAGCGGAGGTAATTGGCCCTGATTTGGATGGGGTTAGAGATCAATGGATTAATACGGATTTATCCGGTTGGTTGGCGTTACATCGGTTTTATCCGGGTATGATTGAACGAATTAAACCTCTGATTGAACAGTCTTTTCCAGTTTATATTATTACCACCAAGGAGGAGCGATTTGTGCGATCGCTTCTCCAACAACAAGGGGTTACAATTCCCGAAGGTCGAATTTTTGGTAAAGGCTATAAACGCCCGAAATCGCAAATTTTACGCGAATTATTAACAACAATTCAACCGACTCCGAATATTTGGTTTATTGAAGATCGCTTACAAACATTATTATCTGTTCAACAACAACCGGATTTAAACTCAGTTGAATTATTTTTAGCTGATTGGGGTTATAATCTCAAAAGAGAACGAGATTTGGCTTTTCAATCTTCGACGATTCATTTATTATCCCTATCTCAATTTAGCCAGGAATTTTCAGATTGGTTAAACAGTTGATCTTTCTTCCCCCTTGAAGACTACCGCTAAAACTGATCCCCCGTGTACTGGGGCAGGGGGCAGGGGGGATCATCTGTAGCCTTAATAACTAGATTTCATATTAGAAAGCAAAATAAAAAATATTAAATTCACACAATCTTCACAAGTTGAGTCTACATTTAAAAATAAGGCCTGGAATTAGAGATTAAGCCGGGTTTCCCCTTAATAAAACTTTACTTTAGAATATAATTTCTAACCCCTCCTATGAATACTTGTCCTTGCTGTTCCTCACCCATGCTCCGTCATACTCGCCAACATCAAGTCTATTGGTTTTGTCGCTCTTGTTGGGAAGAAATGCCCCTATTAGAGCTTCAGAATTCTCCGTTGAGCGTTTTATCCCACAAACAGACTGCAATCAATAGCCAACCATCGGTTGCTTTCTCGTTCCTGCGTTAACCCATTCATTAATAATATAGAATAGAAGGGTGATACAATAAACGGTCACGCTGAAAGTTTATGGTTAAAATCGGTTGTAGAGTCCGGGATGTGGGACATTAAATAATAAGCAAATTGAGATGCAGAACATCTTAATTACCCAATCAATTGACGTAAAGAGCCGTTGCAGAACAACGGCTCTTTACATTTCAATGTATGATCAAAGAAGAAAATTTAATCGACAGACCAAGGAATAATTAGGTGAAAATTCTATGTGTAGAAGATGATCCAAATTTAGCTAAACTCCTGGAAGTCACATTAGTTAAGCATCATTATCAGGTTGATATCGCAACAGATGGATTGATGGGATGGAACTTGGCGGAAAATTTTAGCTACGATTTGATCTTACTCGATTTAATTTTACCCCAATTAGACGGTTTACAATTCTGTCAACAACTGCGGTCTAATTCCGGCTCTCCCTTGACTCCCAACTCTGATACTCCGGTACTTCTCATGACCGCCTTGGATACCGTGACCAATAAAGTGATTGGCTTAGATGCTGGAGCCGATGATTATATCATT
>CAITND010000165.1 GCA_903893625.1 uncultured Oscillatoriales cyanobacterium | reverse complement strand
TGCGACTTTCCATCCCATCACCCATTCGTAATTCGTAATTCGTAATTCGTAATTACCCACTCAAACACCACAACTTTTTATCATCAATGTCAATTTCCTTGCCTAAATTTCAGTTAATCTGGATCAAGATTGTTCGGAAAAGTCGCCATCCAATTCCGATCCGAACAGTTTTGATTGTACCATTTTTACTGCAAATTTTTGGGGCTGTTGGCATTGTTGGATGGCTATCTTTTAATGCTGGACAGAAAGCCGTTAATGAAGTGGTGAGTCAGTTACAAAATGAAATTAGTGCTAGAGTTGAACAAAATTTAGAAGCCTATTTAGCCATTCCCGAAAAGATTAATCAAACCCATTCTAATTTAATTTTATCGGGGATTTTGAGTTTTCAAGATTTAACCCAGTGGGAAAAATATCTCTGGCGACAGGTACAACTTTATCCTGATATTAATTTTATTAAAATTACCAATGCTGCGGGTCAGGAACGCACAGGAGAACAGTTAGGCGATGGATCTTTAAGAATTAATGTAGTTGACAAATTTACTAATTTTGATTTCTATTCTTATAAAACCAATAATCAAGGCGATCGCACAGAAGTTGCAACAATTGTTAAAGATTTTGATACTCGCAAAGGGGTTTGGTATAAAGATGCCGTCAAAGCGGGAGAATCGACTTGGAGTTCGGTTTATTTATCCCTATTAGAACCGACGTTATTAATGAGTGCTTTGCTTCCCGTTTATGATCCCCAAACCCAAAAAATTCAAGGGGTTCTCAATACTGCATTACGTTTAGATGGAATTGGAGATTTTTTAAATCGATTAAAGGTAGGAAAATCAGGACAAACCTTTTTAATCGATAGTGAGGGGACTTTATTAGCAACATCAACCTTAGAAAAACCTTTTCAAGAAATTAATAACGAAAGACAGTTATTTCCCGCCGTTAATAGTCAAAATTCTTTAACTCAAGCCACAGCAAAATATTTAACCCAAACCTTTATTAATTTTAACGATATTAAACAAGGCAAAGAACTAGAATTTATTTGGAATTACCATCACTATTTTGTTAAAGTGTTACCTTTTAATAAAGGAAAAACTGTTAATTGGTTAATTATTGTGGTTGTTCCTGAATCAGATTTTATGGAACAAATTAATGCCAATACTCGTACCACAATTATTTTATGTAGTTTAGCATTATTAGGAGCCACATTGATTGGATTATTAACAGCGCAATGGATTGTCAAACCGATTTTACAGTTAAATATTGCTGCCAAAAAAATTGCTCAAGGAGAATGGAAACAAACCGTTAATCTCAAACGGAAAGACGAATTAGGTCAATTAGCGAAATCCTTTAATCGCATGGCAAAACAGTTAAAAGAATCCTTTACAGTTTTAGAATCTAAAAATGAAGAACTGCAACATTTAGATCAATTAAAAGATGAATTTCTAGCCAATACCTCCCATGAACTGCGAACTCCTTTGAATGGAATTATTGGAATTGCCGAATCTTTAATTGATGGTGCAACGGGAGATTTACCTCCCCAAACTAACAGCAATTTATCAATGATTGCTGCCAGTGGTCGCCGTTTATCAAGTTTAGTCAATGATCTTCTGGATTTCTCTAAACTGCGCTACCAAAATATAGAACTACAACTGCGACCTATTGATATTCATGCCATTGTTGATGCGGTTTTAATCCTGAGTCAATCTCTAATTAATCAGAAAAATTTACACCTCGTTAATCGGATTTCAGTTGATTTTCCTCTAGCAGAAGCAGACGAAAACCGTTTACAACAAATTCTCTATAATTTAATCGGAAATGCCATCAAATTTACCTCAGAAGGAATTGTGGAAATTTCAGCCATAATTTTGCCTAAAACTGAAATCTCTCAAATGGCAATTACTATTTCTGATACAGGAATTGGCATTGCGGCTGATAAATTAGATCGGATTTTTGAATCCTTTGAACAAGCGGAAGGTTCTACCGCTAGAGAATATGGCGGTACCGGATTAGGATTAACCATTACCAAACAATTAGTTGAATTACATGGGGGACAAGTAACCGTTCAATCTGAATTAGGTGTTGGTTCTCAATTTACCTTTACCCTCCCTATTGCCGAAAATGCGGTTAAAATTCCTACGGAAAACCCGATTAAAAATTCTCTAAAACCTATACCAATCAATACATTATTAGCCGTTAATCCTGGTTTTTTTCAACCGTCAATTAATTATTCTCCAGAAACCATTAAAATTTTAATTGTGGATGATGAAATTGTGAATCGTCAGGTTTTATTCAATAATCTTTCCTTACATCATTATGCAGTTTTTCAAGCGAGTAATGGCGAAGAAGCTTTAGAATTAATTAAAAATGGACTGAAAGTTGATGTGATGTTATTAGATGTGATGATGCCTAAAATTACCGGGTATGAAGTCACTCAAAAACTCCGAGAACAGTTCGATGCTACGGAATTACCGATTATTTTATTAACGGCTAAAACTCAAGTTCAAGATATAGTAACGGGGTTAAATATGGGTGCAAATGATTATATGATGAAACCCTTTGCTAAGGATGAACTTTTAGCCAGAATTCGTACCCATGTTAATGTTAGTCGCCTCCACGCTGAAAATTTACGGTTAGCAACGGAATTAGAAGTGACTCGTCGCTTACAACAAATGATTTTACCAAAGCCAGAAGAACTTGCCATGATTTCTGAATTAGAAATTGTGGGATTTATGGAACCTGCGGAGGAAGTTGGGGGAGATTATTATGATGTTTTAGAAACCGATGGTGTTGTGACTTTAGGAATTGGAGATGTCACCGGACATGGGTTAGAAAGTGGAATTTTAATGTTAATGGCTCAAATGGGAATTCGCACACTCACGGAAATTCGAGAAACTGACCCGATACAATTTCTGACTATTTTAAACCGGACACTTTATAAAAATGTTGAACGGATGAATGTTAATCGGAATTTAACTTTAGCCCTTTTAAATTATTATCAAGGTTTATTAACAGTTAGCGGACAGCATGAAGAAATTTTGATTGTTCGTTCTGGTGGGGA
Organism: uncultured Oscillatoriales cyanobacterium; assembly: GCA_903893625.1. GTDB lineage: Bacteria > Cyanobacteriota > Cyanobacteriia > Cyanobacteriales > Microcoleaceae > Planktothrix. Next base: position 39,994 of record CAITND010000165.1, on the reverse strand, counting down.
AATTGAACGAATTGATACAATTGATTTGGGAATTCCAATTGCGTTAGATGAAAATATTACGGAGTTTATTAATTCCACAACAGTTGAGTTAAAAACTGGGGATGGGGTTGTTTTATATACGGATGGAATTACTGAAACATTTAATCTTGATAAACAACAGTATGGACTGGATAGACTCTGTGATGTGATTTCTCAAAATTGGCAAAACCCGATAGAAGAAATTAAACAAGCGGTCATTAATGATGTTGTCACGTTTCGGGGTGAACAAAAACAGTTTGATGATATTACCTTATTAATTTTGAAGCAAAAAGCTTAGGTTGAAGGTTCAGCTTGACGTTGAATTAACCGTTGAACACTTCTAATAGTATGATTAAATTCATACCCTTGACATTGGGGATGTTGTAAATACGCTTGTTGTTCTTGTTTAATCATTAAAATATCTTGTTTGACTAACCCATCTAAGAGTTGTTGTGCTGAACCAAAACATAAATCTTTCACAAATTTCCTAAATTTTATCGGGAGTTTATGGAGTCGCCAAAAAGCATTTAAAGAGGTAAAATGGATTAAATAAGCACGGGTTTCTGTTAAACTAATCGGACAAAATAAACAGTAGATTTTGAAATCTTGTCCCAAGGTTGAAACCCAGTGAGGGTAAATATAACTCACGGTTAAGGGTTCAGGGTGGAGTTGTCTTAAAGCCGGAAAAAATAGCTGGGAAATTGACCAAATTTTATCAATTTTATAATAACTCTGAGCTTGGTAATAGGCATCAACTCGGTTTTCATCTTCTTCTATCTTGTCTAAAATAGCATCTGTCCACGCTTGCCAATCTTGGTGTAAATGTCCATGATACATATCCATTAAATTCTCAATTAAAAAGGAAAAATGCCCTTGACAATGAATAACTGAAACCGTGGCAATATAATTGAAATCATCCCATTCAGGAACTCCCAAGGGTTGAATTTCTGTTGAATTATCCCCCGGAAATAGCCAGATAAACCCATCTAACTCTATTACGGGATATTCTCGGATTTTGCAATTTTTCGGTAATTTTTGATTATCTTCTAAATAAGGAACCATGACACATTCCCCCTGGAAATTAAATTGCCAACCATGATAGGCACATTCTAAATTATTTTCAACAATTTTACCATGACTCAGTTTAACTTGTCGATGGGGACATCTATTTTCTAAGGCGTGAATTGTTCCTAAACTATCCCGAAATAAAACAATATTTTGATTCCATAATCGCACCTCTATAGGTTTATTTTGTACCTCTTTACTGATTGCAACAACATACCAATTATTGAGGTTAATTCCCAAATGTCGAATATCATCATTCATATTACCGTAGGATGGGCTTTGCCCATTTATTATATTAATAAAAAAATAAAAAAAATTTCTGTTCTTCAAAAATCAATGATGGGCAAAGCCCATCCTACTTTATATCTTGAGAAAGCCTTCGGGAGTAACAGAAAAAAGCACTCGCCTTTGCAAACCCTCCTGCTGTAAAATTTCATTAGCTGCTAATAATCCACTACTCACAGCCCTTTCCATTAAACCACAGGGAAAGGGCATTTTCACCCAATCTCCCGCAAATATTAAGTTAGAAACCCCGGAATTTGTCACCGGACGATTGGCATAACTTCCAGGAGGATATCCGGCAAAATTTTTCTGATTCACTAACTCTCGATGTAATAGGGTAGCCATTTTTAATTCCGGTACAATTTCATAAAGTTCTTTCTCAAAGGTTATTAACAACGTCTCTTGAGTCGGAAACTCTACTTCTTTATAACAATAGGCGTGTAATTCAACAACACTCCCTCCCGTTTCTTCATGCCATTTAATATATTCATCTTGGATACGATGATAAAGCGTAATACTATCGGTTAAATCATAACCTGATAAGGAGGTAAAATGGCTATATTCCCAAGGGAAATCTCGGTCAAACCAAAACCGACAAACTGCAAAAGGGTCAGCAACTTTTAATTGTTCAATTTGTTGCTTAACCTGCGAATTAATATCCCCTGTCATCACCGTAAATAAGCGTTGCGTCCCTGGAATATCCGTCGCCAACACATAATAATCCGCTTGAATCATTTGCGGAGAATTTGTAACAGGGATAACAGATAAATTTGCTGCTGTTGTTGTATTATCATCAGAATCACTTACCCCTCGTTTAAAGTTTACCTTTACCCCCCATGTTTTGGGGGGTTGGGTGATTTCTTTGTCTAACTCATGAGAAAAAATACCCACTAACTCCACTTGATCATCCTGCCTTTGGATAACGTTATACTGTGGTAAATCCCGTTCAGCAGGGCCAGAAATCACCTGACCATTCTGATCAAAAATTGCCCCATGACAAGGACAGTGAAAATATCCATCCTCTGCCATTTTTACCGTACAACCTTGATGAGTACAATGTAAAGAAATGGCTTGATTCTTATGGGTTGATACCGCATAAACATCATCAGCATTGCCAAAATATTCAAACCCTTTAGATGATAAAATAGAATTGGATTTGACCCAAAAGGGAACTGTATTAATCCCATTCCCTTGAAAATAAGTAATCGAGTCAATTTTACCCTGATTCCAGTTAAAATTACTAACGGTTACTTCTGTTAAAATATCTCCTCCTTTTTCTTGAATTGCATTAACTAAAGGTTGGACTAAACTGGTTCCCATATCTTGACGAGTTCCATTAAATGCTAACCCTTCAGGATTACCAAAAAAATAGAAATGGAAAAACTGCATCAGTTCCCCCACACTGAGTTTATCGGGTGCATTTAAACTCGATTTAGCAAAGGGAAGAAAATATAAATCATATAATCCTTGAGGGAAATCTTCACGCACCCAATCTGCAACAGAAATCTCATCTAAGCGTTGATAACTATTAGGAATTTTAAACCCTCCAATCTCTCGAAATACCTTCCAATGATTGAGATGGGTTAGATTAATTCCCCAGTTTAAACGATTGGGAGAAGATACTCCTAAATCAACCACATTCCAAGGAAATGCAGAATGACTGGGACGAAAAACTTCCGGTTGATATTGGTTATTCCTAAAAACAACGGCATAGGATTCTAAGGAGACAAAATTATCTTGAATATTAACCTCTTTAACTAAAGAATTTAAGTTATAATATTGAGGAAAGAACCCATGAAACCCATGTTCCATTTTAAAGGTTTTATCCCCCACCTGAATATCCCAACTGGCAATTTTACCGCCCAATTGGGGAGATTTTTCTAATAAAGTTACTTTAAATCCCCGTTGGCTGAGTTCATAAGCACAGGCTAATCCTGCTAATCCTCCGCCAACAATAACAACGTGCTTCGGTTGCGTTAAAAATTGCGGTAAATTAATGATATCCGGCTGAAAAATAGCGGGTTCTGGTTTATGAAATCGAGAATATCCTAATACCCCACTAACCGCACCAACGCCTAAAAATTTGAGAACAGAACGGCGAGAAACACTAGAAAATAAAGAGGAGTTAAATTGTTCAGTCATGGATGAATTAAGCTTGAGGAAGTAACTGCAAATAGGTTTGAATTTGAGCTACAATTTCTAAGGGGGAATCAGAAATATCAACATATAACGCAGTTTTGGGTTCTTCTAAAATGTCTAATTGAGTATCCAAGAGATCAGCAGACATAAAATGATTATACCGACTTTGGAGGCGTTGTTGAATTAATTTTTCTGGCCCTTTTAAATACACTAACCGCATTCGCTGGGGATCTCGCCACAACAATAGAAAAATATGCAAGATAAAAAAATGTGCTAAAATAAGATATAATTGATTTTTTTAATCACTGCAAATGGCAACGGAAATTGAACGGAAATTTTTAGTTAAAGGGGATGAATGGCGATCTCTAGGGGTTGCAGAAATCTATCGTCAAGGCTATATTGCCAACAGTAACGGGCGAACAGTTCGGGTGCGTGTCGTGGGAGATCAAGGCTATTTAACCATTAAAGGGTTAACAGTGGGAATGGGACGGTCAGAATTTGAGTATAAAATCCCCGTTGAAGATGCTCAAGAATTATTAGAAACGTTATGCGATCGCCCCTTCATTGAAAAAACCAGATATAAAATTAATATCGGCGATTTAACCTGGGAAGTAGACGAATTTTGGGGAGAAAATCAAGGGTTAATCTTAGCAGAAGTTGAACTAGAAACGGAAGATCAAAGTATTGATATTCCCCACTGGATCGGAGAAGAAGTCACCTCCGATCCCCGATATTATAATGTCAATTTAGTTAAAAACCCCTTCAAACCGTAGTCAGCCCTTCAGAGCTTTCTTCCAAACAATTTAAAGTTAACAGAATCAAGAATTAAACTCAATAAATTCTTGATTATTGGTTGATTAATATTCCTCAACCCAACGACTTCTGCGGAATGAAGAATGAGAAACCGGGTTTCTGTTAAGGTTTAACGCCATGAATGACTTGTAAACTTCCGCCAGCATAAAGTTGAGGGGGATTGACATTAAAGCCAATTTGTGATAGTAGTTGAACTACATCTGTTTTTAACAGTTGCCAAGCCGTTTCCGTTTCAAATAACCAGAGAAACATTGCTACCCCTGGCCAGAATAGGGGGTTAGTGGGCGAATGAAAGTCAACGAGGGTGAAAATTCCCCCCGGTTTGAGAACGCGATAAATTTCATTGAGAATTTGTTTCAATTGTTCAGGGTTCATCTCATGTAACGCGGCGCTGGTGTGAACCAGGTCAAAGCTGTTATCCCCAAAGGGCATCTTTTCTGCAAACGCTTCTATATATTGCGCTTGAGGAACATTATTCTGGGCGCGTTTGAGGGAAAGGGGAGAAGCATCTAACCCCGTAACATTCTGGGAATATTCAACTAACACCCCCGTTGCTTGTCCACTCCCACAGCATAAGTCCAGAATTTGAGTTTCCGGGTTCAGGGTCAACCCGGTTAAGGGTAACTCCCGAAACCGACGTTCTCCCCCGACACTCAACGCCGCCAGTCGGGAAATCGTATCATAGAGCCATTGATAGCGGTAACTTAAGCTTCTGAGAATTGTTGCCATATTGAGAAAATTTTTTATAAACGAAAAGATCGACTAACCCACAAGGACAATATATTATTAAAATAGTTAACAAATCTTAGGATAGGAAACCTGTAACCGCTATGGGACGAGTCGGAGTCTTACTGCTAAATCTGGGCGGGCCAGAGCAACTGCAAGATGTTCGCCCCTTTTTGTATAATCTGTTTTCAGACCCAGAAATTATCCGTTTGCCCTTTGCTTGGATGCAGAAACCCCTGGCCTGGATGATTTCGACCCTGCGCTATCAGAAATCCCAAAACAATTATAAAGCCATTGGCGGCGGTTCTCCGTTGCGGCGAATTACAGAAGAACAGGCTATTGCCTTACAGGTGTCTTTACAAGAGAAAGGTCAGGATATTCGGGTGTATGTGGGGATGCGCTATTGGAACCCCTTTACCGAAGAAGCGGTGGCTAAAATTAAACGTGACCAAATCGAACAATTAGTTATTTTACCTTTATATCCGCAATTTTCAATTAGTACCAGTGGTTCCAGTTTTCGAGTTTTAGAAAAACTTTGGCAACAAGATCCCAGTTTACAAAAAATTGATTATACAGTGATTCCGTCTTGGTATAATCGTCCAGGTTATTTACAAGCAATGGCGCAATTAATTGAGCAGGAAATTGAACATTGTGAACACCCTGAACAAGTGCCAATTTTCTTTAGTGCTCACGGAGTTCCGGTTAGTTATGTAGAAGAAGCTGGAGATCCCTACCGAGATGAAATAGAAGGCTGTACGGCGGCAATTATGCAGACTTTAAATCGTCCTAACCCCCATGTTTTAGCTTATCAAAGTCGGGTTGGCCCTGTGGAATGGTTGAAACCCTATACGGATGAGGCTATTCCTGAACTGGCAGAACAAGGGGTTAAGGAATTAGTGGTTGTTCCGATTAGTTTCGTTTCTGAACATATCGAAACTTTAGAAGAAATTGATATGGAATATCGGGAACTGGCGGAAGAATGTGGCATTGAAAAATTCCATCGTGTTCCTGCATTAAATACCCATCCAGTATTTATTAATGATTTAGCAGAAATGGTGATAGAAGCTTTAGATGCTCCTAATATTAAGTTCTCTGATGTTGTACATCCGGGTAAACAAACCAAGCTATATCCTCAAGAACGTTGGGAATGGGGACTCACAACGACAGCCGAAGTTTGGAATGGTCGGTTAGCCATGTTAGGAATGATGGCTATATTATTAGAGATAATTACAGGACAAGGCCCCCTACATTTCATCGGGTTGTTATAGGAAGGGTTTGGGTTTCGGGTGTCAGGTTTCGGGTGTCAGGTTTCGGGTGTCAGGGAAGAAGTATCTGTTATTTCTCCTCTCCCCCTGCCTCCCCTGCCTCCCATGCTCTCAATCTGGTTCCCCCTTATAACGTCGGGGGTTGCGTTCTCCGGGTTGACCTTGTTTTTTATACCAGCGATACCATTCTTTAGAAATCCGAATGGAAAGCCACAACAATAATAAAGCAATTAACCCTCCCTGTTTCGGAGCATCAAAAGCAAAAATTACTAAGAAAACACAGAGAATATCTTGACCAACAATTACCCATACGGGCAAACCTCGCAAGCGATAAAATAATCCTGTTTGAACTAATTGTAAAACCAGGGCGAGTAAACCGCTAACAATCGCAATAATCCAATATAAGCGAGGTTCAACATTAGTGGCTTCTGCGATCGCTAAACCCATGATAGCACCAACAAAGGGGCTAAATAGTAACTGGATTAATTGTAAAACACGCTGTCCTAGTAGTTTTTTTGAAGCAAAAATTTCAAATAATGACCAACTGACGAGAACGCCAACAACAACCTGTGGTGAAAATCGAGACAAAAAGGGTACACGCGACCATAAATCATTTTGCAACAAGCCAATGACCAGCAAGGGTAAAGCAATTCTTAATCCTGCCGCCGCCGAGGCAGATAGCACTGCAAGAAGTTCAATCATAATTATGGTAAGGAACAGAGCATTTGAGGCCGAAAATTACATTGGGGTTTTAGCCCGGTTCAAAGTATGATCTTCTATTTTATAGATCTTAATTGAAGTTATGTTAGAAATGGGAAGTCTATCTTGTCTATTTGACAATACCCCGGAATAAATATTCAACTAGAAACCCAGTTTCTTTAATATTGAAAAAGTATAACTTCCTTGAATTTCTGTATAATTCAGATCAAACATGACTAAAATCACCCCTAAATTAATTATCAGTTTTATCGTTAGCATAATCTCGTTTTATCCGAGTTTATCCTGGGCTTTAGTAACACCTCCTCGGATTGATCAAAAAGTAGAATGTGATTTGTTAATTGTTGGGGGAGGACTAGGGGGAAGCGCTGCTGCTTATGAAGGGTTACTCGCCGGAAAAACCGTTTGTTTAACGGAAATTACCGACTGGGTAGGGGGTCAAATTTCCTCCCAAGGAACCTCCGCATTAGATGAACGACCGACTCAACGATCTCTATTATTATATCCTAGAGGATATTTAGAATTACGAGCAGGAATTGAAAATAAATATGGAATGCTAAACCCTGGTGCTTGTTGGGTGAGTGAAGCCTGTTTTATGCCAGAAGCCGGGAATGAAATCTTATTAAAAATGTTAAGAAAAGCCGAAAAAAAAGGGAAAGGAACGTTACACTGGTTTCCTTCAACGGTTATTAAAGATATGGCTATTACGGATAACCAAATTACCGAAGCGATCGCCATTCAACATCATCCTGCACCCGGAACACCGCCCTTAAATACAGAATCCTTATCTCAGATTATTGAAGATGTTTATAATTATAACAATTCTCAACGGTTTGATAAAACAATTATTCGATTTACACCTAAAATAAAAACTAATCAAGGAGCAGATTGGTATATTATTGAAGCAACAGAAACCGGAGAAATTATTGGCTTAACCAATGTTCCCCATTTACTCGGAATTGATCTCCGTTCTCCTCAAGAACCCACTTCATCCACTATTACCGGAGATCCCTATTGTACTCAAGGGTTTACCTATACATTTGCAATGGAAGCAACCCCTGATCCCCAAACCCATAAAAAACCTTCTTTCTATGAGCAGTATGCTCCTTATTATAGTTATGAATTACCCCGATTAGCAAATTTTAATTTAGTTTATACCTATCGGCGAATTCATAGTATGAAACCGAATAAAAAACGCTCCAGTAATCCCCGTGAATGGCCAATTTATCCAGGGGATATTACCATGCAAAATTGGACATGGGGCAATGATTATCGACCGGGAACATCTCAGGATAATTTAATCTTAACACAATCCCAATTACAAGCAACAGGTCAACTCGAACCCGGCGGATGGAAGGGCGGGTTAAGGACAGAAACCTTAAGGAAAGGGGAAGAAAATGCTTTAGGGTTTTTCTATTGGTTAGTAGCAGGAACTACAGACTCCCAACTCGGTAAAAGTGTTAAAGAAAAACATCCTAATTATCGCTATTTATCCGGCTTAAATTCTCCCATGGGAACCGTTCATGGCTTATCCAAATATCCCTATATGCGAGAAGGAAGGCGAATTATTGGTCGTCCTGCTTATGGTTATAAAGACGGATTTATGGTGTCAGAAATTGATATTTCTCGAAATAACTTTCGTCAAGACTGGTATGCTAATAATTTAACCCCAGAAGAATATCGTTTGCTGTGGTTAGAGTTAGGAGGATTAGACAGTTTACCCGTTCTTTCAGGACAAGAAACTATTGCAGACATTCAACCCCGTTCTAGGGCTACAATTTATGCGGATACTGTTGGAATTGGTCATTATGCGATTGATTTTCATCCCTGTTTAACGAAAAGTCCGGCGGAAACTCCAGGGAATACAGAACGTGAGGAAGAACGTCGAGGACAAGGACAAGCTTATCCCTTTCAAATTCCATTAAGAGCCATGATTCCGCAAAAAATTGATAATCTATTAGTAGCGGGAAAAAGTATCGCCACCAGTCATATTGCGGCGGCGGCTTATCGGGTTCATTCCTTTGAATGGTCGGTTGGGGCGGCGGCTGGAACGACCGCAGCATTTAGCTTAGAAAAACAGGTTTTTCCCTATCAATTAGTGGATAATTTACCCTATCGGGAACCCTTATTAGAGGAGTTACAACGATTATTAGAACACAATAATAATCCAATTTTATTCCCAGGAATGTCAATTTTTAATCAGTCTTGGGAAGATTGGAAATAGTTATAGTAATCAGGCAGAATTTTCATTGATTTTATCCCATCCGACTTAAGTGTTTTTGCTGTAAAAATTCTGCAAAATCTCGAACTTCTAAAATTAAATCCTCTGATAAATTATCTAAAACCAATGTTAACTGTTCTCGTACACTCAAAATTTGAGCAGCAGAAGCTGTTAATATAATTTGCTGAGGATTAACAATTTCTACTCCAATAGTTTCCATAAAAGCCTCCGATTCATCCAAGGTTGCTGGCATAAAATTGCCTTCGTGATCATATTTAACCCAATTTCCAAACAATTCAACAATATAGGCTTCACCCTCTTTTAAAACTTCCACAATTGTACCCACTGTCCCAACAGATGCTACTCCTCCATCAGTTAAGGGAATTGTTTCAGTTAGCTGAACTGCATCGAATAGCTGAAATTGACTCACGATTAACCTCCTAATCTGTCAGGAACTGCTGTTACAAATCTGGCAATATCTTCATCAATAAGTACAATCCAAACGGTTCTAATTCGTCGTGATATACCGCTAACTCCCGTCAGGTAAATATAAGCTCGATATAACTGTCCATATTGATTTTGACTTTGAGGTTCAAACAAATCCACAGAGACTTCAGCTAAGATGGCTAATCGAATTGCCAAGGGAGACTCAAATCCCATAATTTCACGCCAAAACTTACGCTTATCACCTCCTATTCCGGGTTCAGTACCTCGGTTAAACAGATATTCTGCTTTAGCAATCGGAAATTCAAAACGAGTTGGTGAGGTCATGGTTATTCTAGTTCAAGCCTCATTGCTAATTCTTATTTTCCCATAAATCTAGGCTTTAATCTCAAGGGGAAGTTATATTTTATCAATTTTTAGAAAATAACTTCACTTTTGTCCGGGGATACAACAAATACCTGTAAACAGGAACTTCAGTTTCCTCTTTTGAGACAATCCACAGAGACACAATACCCAGTATCCTAGTAATAGCAACGATATCATCAAACAATCATGAGACTAGACGAAGCAGTTGAATTTGCAGAAAATCCTGAACCTCGGTGTCCCTGTGTGCTGTTGTTGGATACATCCGCATCCATGCAAGGGGTTCCCATTGATGCCTTAAACGATGGACTGATGGCGTTTAGAAATGATTTAATTCGGGATGAACTCGCTAAAAAACGGGTAGAAGTGGCGATTATTTCCTTTGATAATCAAGTTAAAATTGTACAGGATTTCGTCACAGCCGATCAGTTTGAACCTCCAGTATTAACCGCCCAAGGTCAAACATTTATGGGAACTGCTATTAGCCAAGCTTTAGATTTAGTAGCGGCGAGAAAATCGGAATATCGGAATAATGGCATTACCTATTATCGTCCTTGGGTGTTTATGATTACCGATGGTGAACCTCAAGGAGAAGCTGACCGGGTGACAGAACAAGCTACTAGACGCATTCAAGAGGAAGAATTGAAAAAACAGGTGGCATTTTTTGCCGTTGGAGTAGAAGGGGCAAATTTAGATCGGTTGGCTCAAATTGTGCAGAGAACACCGTTAAAATTAAAAGGGTTAGACTTTCGAGAAATGTTTATTTGGTTATCAACAAGTATGCAAACAGTTTCTCATTCTAAAGTTGATGAACAAGTGGCTTTACCGCCGCCGGGATGGGGAACAGTTTAAAAATAGAAAATGTGAGTGTTTAAACAAGTTAATCATTAATAATGAATCAGGTTTGTAATTGGCAAATTATATCGGCATCGGTGACAGGAACAAGTCACGAAAAGCAGGATCTCCCCTGTCAAGATGCTCATGGTTTTAAACAGTTATCCCCAGATCTAATTATTCTGGCGGTTGCGGATGGGGCGGGTTCGGCAAAATTAGCAGATTTGGGGGCAAATATTGCTGTCAAAATAGCGTTAGCAACGCTGGAAAAACAGATAGATTCTGTTAATAATTATACTGAAGCTATCCCTTGGCAAGAGTATTTAAAAGAGGCTTTAAATAATGCTAAGGTGGCTATTGAATCGGAATCTGTTACCCAAGAAACGGAAGTTCGAGAGTTAGCAACTACCTTAATTATAGGCATAGCAACACCGGAATTAGTCGCCGTTGCTCAAGTAGGAGATGGGGCTATTGTTGTGGAAGATAAAAATGGCAATATTCTGGAATTAACAATACCTACCTGTGGAGAATATCTCAACGAAACGGTATTTTTAATTTCTCCTAATGCGGTTGAAAATGCCCAATTTAACCTCTGGTCAGGACAACCTAAATATTTAGCTGCTTTTTCCGATGGGTTACAAATGTTAGCGTTAAAAATGCCCGAAGGAAAACCCCATCATCCCTTCTTTTCTCCTCTGTTTAAATTTGTAGAAACCATCACCGATGAAACCGATGCTCAGGAACAATTAATCGGGTTTTTGCGATCGCCTCGTGTGACAGGACGAACCGATGATGATCTAACCTTAATCTTAGCGAGTTTTAACCCTTAATTGTATTAATCTATTAATCTAATTCATCGGGGTTAATTCCCATCTGTCTTAACTGTTCTGCTAAACGTTGATTACGTTGTTGTTCTTCTATCAATAATGCTTCCGCTTGTTCGGCGCGTTTTTGTTCCTGTTCTAACTGTTGATTAATTTCCACATAAGACAGAAACTTCACACCATCAGGACGATAAATTTTTAACTCCGTTTCTGACGGTTCAAAACGAATTTCTAAACGGGGACTGACCAAATTTTCAGCAATTTCTACCAGATCTAACCCCCCATCCCCTCGCCACCAAGCTTGGAATTGATAATTGTCAGGATTATAAATATAATATTCCTCAACTCCATAACGTTCATAAAACACTAATTTTCGTTCCATTTCTGACTTCGTATTACCCGGAGACAGAATTTCAAAAACCACTTGTGGGGGAATTCCATCTTCCTTCCATTGTAGATAGGAACCTCGTTTTCCTTTGGGTCTTCCCAATACCACTAAAACATCCGGTGCATTCACAATATTAGGTTTTCCTTCCACCGGATACCAGAATAAATCTCCCGCCACAAATACATTAGAATTATCAGCAAATAACCATTCTAAATTCTGTTCAATTACAACAATCCAATTAAATTGTTCTGTGTTATTTGCCATCGGTTTTCCATCACTTTCGGGATAGATAATTTCTGTTGGGTTGAGAGTTGCAGGTTGAGAAACCATAGCTTCAATCAAAACAATAATCAGGATAGTCTAACGGTAGCATAATTCCTCAACAGTCAACAAATTTACAAAACCCCTTTAGAACTGGGGATGGTATTCGCCCGACGGGAATCAATTTCAACCGCCATTCTTAACGCTCTAGCAAAGGCTTTAAAGCCAGCTTCAATAATATGATGGGAATTAATTCCGTCTAATTGTCGTAAATGTAAGGTCATTTGACTATTATTAACAATAGCTACAAAAAATTCTCTTACTAATTGAGTATCATAAGTTCCAACTCGTTGCGTAGGAATTTCTAAACGATATGTGAGGTGAGGACGACCGGAAAAATCTAAAGAAACTTGAACTAATGCTTCATCTAAAGGAGCAATAAAATGACCAAACCGGACAATTCCTTTGCGATCGCCTAATGCTTTAGCTAAGGCTAAACCGAATGTAATTCCGACATCTTCATTGGTATGATGATCATCAATTTCAATATCTCCAGTCGCTTGAATGTCTAAATCAATTAACCCATGAGATGAAATTTGGTGCATCATGTGATCTAAAAATGGAACTCCTGTAGACACATTACAGACTCCAGTTCCATCTAAATTAACCGTTACATTAACATCCGTTTCTCCCGTTTTTCGGTGTACCGTTGCGATTCTAGGGAGAATTTCTAAATTAGAATTTGAGTTAGTAATAGAAGGGCGATCGCTAAGTTGCATAATCAGTTATCAGTTATCAGTAATCAGTAATCAGTAATCAGTAAGCTGTTAATCATCTAAATTGGTTATTAGAAAATCGTGAAACCAATGCAAGCGCCAGCGTCCTCGCTGGCTAACATATCAAGTTTAAATGCGTAACAGCTTAATCAGTAATCACTCATCAGTAGTTAGTAGTTAGTAGTTAGTAGTTAGTTAACAAGTAGACAGTTGATTAACTCTTAAATCTTACACTGATAACTGATTACTGATAACTGATTACTGATTACATTCCCATGATGCAATAACCCGAATCGACATACAGGATTTGGCCTGTAATACCACTGGATAAATCACTACAGAGGAAAGCCGCCGCGTTACCGACTTCGGTTTGGGTCACAGTCCGTTTCAGGGGGGCAATTTCTTCAACGTGGTGGATCATATCTAAAATGCCGCCAACGGCTGAAGAGGCTAAAGTCCGAATGGGGCCAGCCGAAATGCCATTTACCCGAATCCCCAATGGCCCTAACTCCGCCGCCAAGTAACGAACATTCATTTCCAAAGCCGCCTTAGCAATACCCATGACGTTGTAATTGGGAATGACCCGCACACCGCCCAGATATGTTAGGGTGACAATACTACCGCCCTGTGTCATTAAGGGTTTAGCAGCAGCGCTCAGTTGTACCAATGAATAAGCACTAATATCCAACGTGCGGGTAAATCCGCCACGAGATACATTGCTAAAGTCCCCTGAGAGTTCCTCTTTTCCAGCAAAAGCCAGACAATGAATGAGGATATCTATCCGTCCCCACTGATCGCGGATGGCGGTAAAAAGCTCCTCAATTTGAGCATCATTCTGGACATCACAGGGCAAAAATAAACTAGGGTTGAGGGGTTCAACCAACTCTTTGACCTTCTTTTCAAAACGACCTTTCTCGTCGGGAAGATAGGTCACTCCGAGATTAGCTCCAGCTTCGTGAAGCTGTTGGGCAATGCCCCACGCAATTGAGCGATTGTTGGCAATGCCCGTAACCAGTGCGTTTTTTCCGTTCAAATTCAGCATAATAGATTATTCTATATGCAACTGGTATCCTTCTCAAAGGCATTCATTTGTCCATTCTCCCCAAGGGGTGAAACAGACTAGAAGACAATCATCGGTCGATTAAACAGACAGATGATGCAATTAGCGTAAACTGAAATACGGAAGATATATTAGGGCATTGTTAGTGCAAGGGATCGGGTCGTGACGTATGATAGACCGTTAGCAGAAGTGTTCCGCAGCATCGGCGGAGGGGCGTTCCCTCCCGTCGTGGAAAGCTTTGAACGGGGCAAGACGATCTTCTTTCCCGGCGATCCGGCGGAGCGCGTCTATGTTCTGATCAAAGGTGCGGTAAAACTGTCCAGAGTCTATGAAGCTGGAGAAGAGATTACTGTTGCTTTACTTCGAGAAAATAGTGTATTTGGTGTTTTATCTTTAATTACAGGTCATCGGTCAGATCGGTTTTACCACGCCGTCGCCTTTACCCCTGTAGAACTACTCTCGGTTCCCATTGAACAAGTTGAGAAAGCCCTAAAAAGTGATCCCGAATTGCCAATGGTGATGTTGCGAGGATTATCATCTCGAATTTTACAAACAGAGATGATGATTGAAACCTTAGCTCACCGAGATATGGGATCAAGATTAGTTAGTTTTCTTCTAATTCTTTGTCGAGATTTTGGTGTTCCGGGTAAAGATGGGATTCGGATTGACTTAAAGCTATCCCATCAGGCAATTGCAGAAGCCATTGGTTCAACACGAGTAACTGTTACCCGTTTATTAGGAGATTTGCGACAAAAAAACATGATCTCGATTTATAAGAAAAAGATCACAGTCCATAATCCCGTTACCCTAAGCCAACAATTCACCTAGTCTATTCAAGGTAGGTTTTCCTGATGAATCCTATTAGGATTCAGGTCTTTTCCTGAAAATAGAACCAGAGAGAATTTAGCTAAAGTTCAGAGGGAAAACTCAGAATTAGAGGGGGTCAAATCCATTTAAACTACAGTGTTAAATTTTTGATATGACCGCAGGAATTATCCTGGTTATATCTATCTTAGTTCTGGGAGGCGTAATTGCCACTGTCAGCGATCGCCTGGGAACGAAAGTTGGAAAGGCCAGGCTGAGTTTATTCAATCTCCGCCCCCGTAACACTGCTATGGTCGTGACAATTGTAACGGGCAGTGTGCTTTCGGCATTGACGTTAGGGATTTTATTTGCCTCCAGTAAACCCCTACGTCGGGGCGTTTTTCAAATTGATCAAATTCAAACTCGACTTAATGATGCTCGTAAAGATTTAACTCGCGCTGAAGATGAAAGAAAACGAGTAGAAACGGATTTAGCTAAAGCCAGAGTTGAACTTAATACCGCAATGGCTCAGTTGAATGGGATTAATCAATCCCTACAAACGGCTCAATTAAAAGCCATTCAAACAGCAGAAGAATTACAACGAACTCAGAATCAATTGGGAAATCTTCAGAAACAATTGCAAGGAATTCAATCGGAAAAAACGGCAACAGAAGCTGAACTGAATCAGACAGAAAATCGTCTCCAAAAGGTGTTTCAACAAAAACAAAGTTTACAAGCAGAAATCGCCCAACTCAGAACGGAACGCCAAAATCTAATCAAACAACGAGAACAAGTTAAAGCTCAAATTCAAGCTCGTGATCGGGAAATTTCCAAACGAGATCAAGAGATGAAACAGCAAGATCAGGAACTGGAAAAACAGAAACAACGAATTACGGAACAGGATCAAATTATTGCTAAACGAGAATCTCGTCTGCAAGAATTGGAAACGGAACAGGAAAAATTAGAACAGCAAAAACAAGTTTTAGCCCAGCAAGTAGAACTGGTTGCACGAAATTTTCAACTGTTACGAGAAGGCAATGTTGCTTTAGAACGGGGGCAAGTCTTAGCCAGTGGATTAGTCAGAATTAATGACCCCAAAACCTCTATCCAAGCGGTTAATAGACTCTTACAAGAAGCCAATACTCATGCTATTGAATCCGTACAATTAGCGAATAAAAATGCCAATCAATCACGGGTAATTGAAATTACTAAAGCAGAAGTTGAAAACTTAATCCATGAAATTGATGATGGCCGAGATTATGTGGTGCAAGTGATTTCGGCTGCTAATTATTTAGTCGGTGAAACCAAGGTTTCTGTTTTTACCAAAGCTGAACCCAATCGCTTATTATTTACGACGGGAGAACTGATTGCTGGGACAACCTTTGATCCCTCCACTTTATCTAATAGTCAGTTACAAAAACAATTGCAACAATTGTTAGATGCGTCCAGTTTTCGCGCCCGTTTTGTTGGGGTGGTGAATGGAACAGTGCAGATTGGAAATGATAGAATGGATACATTAATTCGTTTTTTCCAACAATTACAAGACCATAATCAACCATTGGAAATTCAAGCGGTTGCCGCCGAAGATGCCTATACTATTGGGCCGTTACGACTGGATTTATTAGCACGTCTTAATGGTGAGGTGATCTTTAGTACCCGACAACAGGAACCGCTTAATAATCCCAATGAATTGCCAAATCCATCGCCTGAAAAACAGAATAATTTAGAAAATTCTCCCTCTCAATCTAATTCTATTCAACAGGACAAAAAATAAGATGATTTTAGGTTTTGATCCCGGTCGAGAAAAATGTGGTATTGCGGTGATGGGTAAAGATTCCCAGTTATATTATCATGAGGTAATTTTAGCGTCGGATGTTCCTACAATAATTCAATCTCTTTGTCAACGGTTTGCTATTGAAAGGGTGGTGATGGGAGATCAAACCACCTCAAAAATGTGGAAACAAAAACTAACTGAAATTTTACCAAAATCTCTGTCTATTATTCAGGTTAATGAACGATATTCTACCTTAGAAGCGCGCGATCGCTATTGGCAAATGTATCCCCCAAAAGGGTTAACTCGTTTAATTCCCAAAGGAATGCGAACCCCTCCCCGTCCCATTGATGATATTGTTGCGATTGTATTAATTGAACGATATTTAAACCAGATTTAAGAAATTAAGCCATGCTATCGTTTAATGATAGAGCCCTAATCTTGTCTCGCAACTCTATTAGATCGGGATGTTGATTAATATCAGGGTGAGTCAAACCTGGAAAACCCACCCCTACTGTTTAACTTAAAGTATCAATTAACTGTTGAACTCTTTCTTTAATTTCCTCTCTAACTCGATGAAACGTTTCTAACGGTTGTCCGTCGGGATCATCTAATTGCCAATCTTCAAAAACTTCTTGCATTACCCAATCTTCAGGTAAATTCACACCACAACCACACAAAGAAATCACCGCATCATAATCTTCAGCTTGAAAATCACTTAAGGGGTCAGAGGTTTGGTTGGTAATATCAATCCCAATTTCATCCATCACTTGAATAGCAGTGGGATGAACCCGACTGGCTTCTAAACCTGAACTGGTGACAGCTATTTTTCCGGCTCCTAATGTTCTAGCAAATCCTTCCGCCATTTGAGAACGGCAAGAATTTCTTTTACAAACAAACATCACTTTTTTCATGTTAAATCTCCGAATTTAGAAGGGTTAAAAAATCTCAAACTGAATTGTTACTAATACTCATTAATTTAGCTCTTTTCTACTCCAAGAGGTCGGAAATAGCGCTGTTCAAACCAGAAAGCCAAATTAACCAGCATAATTAATACAGGCACTTCTACTAACGGCCCAACAACCGCAGCAAACGCCGCACCGGAATTAATGCCAAAGACCGCAACAGCAACAGCAATTGCAAGTTCAAAGTTGTTTCCTGTCGCCGTAAATGCAACACTTACAGCCCTAGAATAGTCCGCTTTAATCCGCCATGCTAGATAGAAACTAACCAAAAACATGATGGCAAAATAGATGATCAGAGGCAGGGCAATTCGCAGAACATCAAGGGGAATTTGAACAATTTTTTCTCCTTGTAAACTGAACATGGTAACAATGGTAAATAGCAGCGCAATCAGTGTAATCGGGCTAATTTTAGGAATAAATTCTTCGTGATACCAAGTTTTTCCTTGAGCTTTCACTAGGAAAAAGCGAGTGAAATAGCCCGCTAAAAAAGGAATACCCAGATAGATGAATACACTTTTCGCAATCTCCGCAATGCTGATATTAACCACGCTGCTTTGTAACCCAAATAAAGGGGGAAGAACGCTGAGAAAAAACCAGGCAAAGGGACTATAAAAAATCACCTGGAAGATGCTATTAAAAGCAACTAATCCAGCAGTGTATTCGGTATTACCCCGTGCTAAATCGCTCCAAACCACAACCATTGCAATACAACGAGCTAACCCTATTAGGATTAGTCCTACCATATATTCTGGATAGTTTCTGAGGAAAGTAATGGCTAACAAAAACATCAAAATTGGGCCGATAACCCAATTCAACAATAGGGATATTCTCAGGATTTTTCCATTACGAAAGACATCGCTTAATTCTTCATACCGCACTTTAGCAAGAGGCGGATACATCATCAAAATTAAGCCAATTGCAATGGGGATATTGGTGGTTCCCACTTGAAACTGATGGATGAATTCCTCTATACCAGGGATGAAGTGACCT
This sequence comes from uncultured Oscillatoriales cyanobacterium, assembly GCA_903893625.1. GTDB lineage: Bacteria > Cyanobacteriota > Cyanobacteriia > Cyanobacteriales > Microcoleaceae > Planktothrix. The sequence continues at coordinate 21,268 of CAITND010000165.1, read as the reverse complement.
AATGCCACTCCTATTAGCATAGCGAGAAAAATCCACAGTGTCAGATAGCGATCAAGGAAAGAAAGTCGTTTAATGATAGGGGTAGTTGTTGTCATGAATGAGTGAATTGATTAAAATTAAACCGCCTGAAAAAATTAGTATTCTGCTCGTTTTGTTAACACTTCATCAAGGGTTAAGTTAAACTCCGATTTTCCACCGAATACCGTCCCCACTTTGGTTTTGTGAAAGTTACGATAGAGTTTGGTATAATCATCGGGATCAAAGGCAATATAACCCACATTTTGAACTACTTTAGGTGCTTTTTGCATATAAAAATCCAGAAAATCATTCATGGCTGGATTATTTTGAGCCGCGACCGCATTAACATAGATAAATAAAGGGCGAGATAGAGGTCGATATTTTTCAGCTTCTGTTGCATTTGCCGAGGGTTTTATTGGCCCAGAACCTTTTTGATTATCCACAGCTAATGCTTTTAAATCTCCGGGTCTTTCCTGATAATAAGCATAGCCAAAATAGCCGAGTCCATTGGGATCATTCATGACTCCTTTTGCAATAACTTCATCATCTTCACTGGCTTGATAATCTGTTCGGCTTGCTCCCTCTTCCCCAACAATAGCGGCAGTAAAATAATCATAAGTTCCTGAATCTTTACCTGGGCCATAGAGATTAATCGGTTGATTCGGCCAAGAAGCTCGAATTTGATTCCAAGTTTTAATTTTTCCTTCGGCTTGGGGTTCCCAAAGTTTCTTTAACTCCGCAACGGTGATATCATTTGCCCAGGTATTTTTAGGATTGACTACAATCGTCAAGGCATCAAAAGCAACGGGTAGTTCCAGATAAGAAATATTGTTTTTTTTACAAACTTCAATTTCTTTTTTTAAGATGGGTCGAGAGGCATTACTGATATCAGTTTCCCCTGCACAAAATTTTCTAAAACCTCCTCCAGTTCCTGAAAAATCAACCTTTACATCCAGAGTAGAAGGACTCTGAGCATTGTATTCTTTAACAATGGTTGCTGTGATGGGATAAACGGTACTAGAACCATCAATAAGAATGGGTTTTGTCTGTTTTACCTGCTGTGTCTGACCCTGACTGCAAGCTAAAAGTAAAGTAGCAGTCCCAACCGATAAAACCAAGATTTTGAGAGAACTGGGCAATTTTAGTAGTCTAGCAGTCATAAAATATCCCCCGGTAAATTTATGATTAGGGACATTTGAATCATATCAAAAAAAATTTATATGTCAAGTAAAAAAAGGTTAAGAATCTTGAAGGTCATCTAAAAATGCTTAATTAGTCTGGTAAAAATTAGGGAAAATAGGAAAATTGTGATCGCTAATTTTCCCTTAATAATCTAATCTTTGAGTTATTGATTAAAACTTCGGTAATTGCCATAATTCGGGTTGAAATTCATTCAGAGAATTGAGAATTTGATCGGCTTCTTGGTAAAGGGATTGATCCATATCAGGTGCGGGAACAGCAACCACTGACATTCCGGCTGCTTTAGCTGCTGAAACCCCCGCTAAGGCATCTTCAAAAACTAAACATTCTTCGGGTTTTGCCCCTAAACGTTGAGCCACTAATAGGAAAATATCGGGGGCAGGTTTGCCCTTTTTGAGTTCAGGATCATCCCCTCGGACAATATATTGAAACAGAGAAAACCATTGTTGATGACTTTGGGTTTTAGCGGTAAACGGACGAGTTCCTGAACTGGTAGCAACCGCTTGAGGAATATGATGAAAAGCCAGGTGTTGTGTCAGATGAACGGCACCTTCTAAGGGTGAAACATGGGGATAAAAGTCATAAATAATTGCATCTTTTTGTTTAGCAAATTCTTCTATAGTAATCTGTAAATCTAACTCTTGAATCAGAAGTTTTGCCGAATCATAGGATTTTCTCCCCCTCACTTTACAACTGAGAGTGTGATCAATTATTTTGCCATAATGGTTGACAACCATTTGATTGACTTTAGCATGAAGGGGTTCTGTATCTAACAGCAAACCATCTAAGTCGTAAATAACGTGAGTAATTGTTTTAAAGTTAGGCATCGGTGAATGGATAAAGCATTAAAGTTATAGCAGTCGCCAAGGAAGTTAGGATAAAGACTGATTCAGCAAACCTAGACGGTGAAATATTATTCCCCCAGTTAAGCTGTTTCCTGTTCCCAGTTAAGCTGTTCCCTGTTCCCAGCTATATTATGAATGAAATTGATCCATAAATCAAGCATCTGGATTATCTGAAAGCCAGAAAAGAGATTAATCTTCAACTTCAAGATTATTGTTGAATTCAACTGATCTATTCTATGCTTTTAACAGCCAAGATTGATGGCAAGTCCATGAATGATTGGGATGTCTTTGGTAAAACCTTAATTCCCAATCAACTTGAGCTTGAGGATTAATTCGGGTTTGGGCTAGATGTTCTAATCTTTCAGCGTATTGGGGTTGAAATTCATAAGCTAAACTTAAATGCAGCCAAGTTTTTAATCTTAACGTTTCAGGGCGAGTGGGTGAGGTTGCCAATTGAGCAAAATCAATCATGAGAGCGGGAATTCCTTCTGCTTCTAATTCTAAACCATGCCAATCAGGTTTAAAGGTCATTTTGACGATCTGAATTTTGAGAGGCATTGCTGTTAATTTTGCGGTATTGTAAGCCGTTTCTAAGGCTTTAATATAGAGAGAAATTGCAGATTCATGATCTTGAAAAAAGCCGGTTAAGGTACAATGTGGCATATAATAATGGGCAGCATTTAATCCACATAAATCCAAGCTTTCTTGATAAAATTCTTTAATTTGTTCGGCTAATTCTCCTTGGGGACAAGCATAAACAATAAATTCACTCAATTAAATAATCTCCTTTCCTATCTTTACCCTGAAATACAATTTCCGGTTGAGTGGATTTATTCTGATTGTTACAGAATTTTGCTTTAAACTTGACTAAATGCTGGAGGATAAATAATAGTTCCTTGATATTCACGTTTATCCGAGTTTAAAAACTTGACCATAAAATACTCTTCAGGAATGGGAAATGGACACAGAATTTGATAGTCTACAGAAGGCTTAAAACCAAATTTGGAATAAAATTCAGGATGACCTAAAACAACAATTAAAGGATATTGTCTGGTTTCAGCAAGGGTTAAACCAACTTGAACCAATTGGCTACCAATTCCTCGTATTTCTATGTAGAATTGGAATTGAGTTTCTTTCCTGTCCTCCATTAAATTAAATTAAAATAGGTACGACATTTCTTTTTGACTTGCACTAAAATTTTATACCATTTTTTTGCAGGTAGGTCATAAAAGGTAAAGACATCCCCATAAGCAACTCTATAGTTTTGATGGTGTTGCCAATGTCTTTCTGGAGTTGTAATATACAAAGTTTTGCAGATTTTTTGAATAAAAACAGGTGTTTTTCTGGTTCTGATCGGTTGATGTCTCCAGTAAACATGACCTGCTGCGATCGCTATACCTAACAGTGTTCCGACGGGGGAAATCGCCCAAAATAAAGGGATAAAAATACAATAGGGTAAAAAAGCCATAAATCCTGATAAGAGAACTCTAGGGCTTTTATTGACAAGGGCATAATGAATAAAACTGCGGTTAGGACTGTGATGAATTAAAGCATGGTATTGCCCAAAAATATGTTCGGGAACATGGTAAAAGAATGTCGCTATAAAGTCTCCCGATAGGAGAAATAGTAAAAACACTAAGAAAATCTTAAAATTAGCCATATTTCACTCCTCATACGCTATCCTAGACCATAAGGATTTAAGGTTAAATTGGCTTGATCTTTAGGTTAAATTTAATCTAAGTGTTGTTCAGTGTGTTTAGCAAAAATTATAACTTTTCAAAATATTACTTTTTCTGAAGAAGTCATAATTTTTGTAAAATAGTGGAAAATTGAAATCACTTGACTTTAATCAATTTCTTCTCTAAGATTAGAACCTAATTGTTGAGCAAACAATATAACTAAAATCCGCAGCGTTTGGATACAGCAGTGAGATTAACCCCTGATTTTTTTGATTGGACTCAGATTGAGCATTGGGAGACTCAGATCCTTTCTGTATCGGATCAATCTCAATTGGAAGAGTTTGCTACTCATGTCACGCGAATTTTTAGCCTAGAAACCGAAGGAAGACTGTCTCCCCGGCAAGCTTATAGCGAAATTAAGACGTTGATTAGTGAAATGAAAACCAAAGTGATCAGCGACTAAACTCGATTTCTGCATCACCCCTAAATTGATATAGCCATTCTAAGTCAGTTGTAGAAATAATTACATGAGATTACATTCCTGGGTAGGGGCCAGGTAATCTCACCGAAAACAGGGAGTCTATGTATTTTTTATGAAAACCAAAACCAATCCTCCAAACCAGACTTTAGGATATTGGGCCGTAGAAGCCATTCAAAAACATCTGGAAAAAGTCATTAGTCATGAATCTGAAGTTTTAAAAGATGATAATCCTGAAGAACTCCATCAAATGCGGGTCGGAATGCGACGGTTGCGTTCGGCTATTGTTGGATTTGCTCCGGTGTTAGACTTACCTGAATCGGCTGAAGATGAAAAAATTGGTAAGATGGCGCGGCGTTTGGGAACATTACGAGATTTAGACGTATTATTAGAAACATTACAAAACCATTATTATTCGCAGTTACCGCCATCAGAACAAGAAACCTTAGATAAAATCTTAATAAATTTGGTTAAACAACGTCACAAAGCCTTTCGACTTGTGGAATGGACGTTAGACCATAAAACTTATAAAAAGTTAAAAGAAGATTTACAAGATTGGTTACAGGAACCCCGTTTTACCCCTCTGGAAAAGCTTCCTATTGATGAAGTTCTACCCGATTTGTTACTCCCCCAAATTAGTCAGTTATTCTTGCATCCCGGTTGGCAAGTGGGTGAAACTCAATCTAAACTACATTCCCTATCTTCAGAAACCTTAGAAGAAATTTTAAATCAACAGGGAAACTTCTTGCACAGTTTAAGAAAGCAAGTTAAGCGGGTGCGTTATCAAATGAATTTATTTACTGATTTTTATAGTTCTAAATATTCCGCTTATTTAGAAGATGTGAAAGCAATTCAAGAGTGTTTAGGGGATATTCAAGATAGTATGGTTTTAGGAGAAAAAATAGCCGAACAGATCCCATCCAAAATCAACTCCAAACTCCCGATTTTTATCGATTTATTAGCTAAAAGTCGTTATCAATCTTGGCAAAAATGGGAAGAATTGCAACGCCGTTATTTAAAGGCTGAAACTCGTCACCAATTTCGCTTAGAATTGCTACATCCAATTACAAGAATAGGAAATAAGGAGGTTGATAGTTAACAGTCAGTAGAGACGTGCCATGGCACGTCTCTACACAGCCAACAGTCAACAAACAGCATTTAAGGTTGTTTTGGGGGAGTGGCAGCAGGTGGAATGGTTGGGGTTTTAACTTTAACAAAAATATCATAACGGCTGGTGCGATCGCTTAGAATAGCGGTTGTTAATCCTATCGATTGAATCGCATCAACCCATAGCTTTTGTTGAGGCGGAAGTTGAGGTAAAGATAGGGTTCTAACGTTCGGATCAAACACCCGTTCAACATTAATAAAAAAGTTGCCATTGTTGGGGTTCAGTTCCATCGGAACACTTTGCTGAAATAGCGGATTAGAGGTAATTGAAACTGAAGGAACAGGAACAATTTGATCCGCAATTGATCCCCCCAACGTCATAAAAGCCACATCTCCTTCTAACCAACCGCGAGTTACAAGAAATCCCCCAAAGGGAGAAACCCATTGCACCGCAGGTTGACCCTTAATTTTAGTTTCACTCACTTTAAATTGCTTATTCTTCATCACCTCATCTAACTGGGTTAAAGATTTATCCGCCGCCTTGCGATCATTCACCTTGACAGTTAATACTAATCCGGCTACAAATCGTTCTAAAGATCTGGGATTTGGATTAGCGGGAACTAAAGATAAAGAAAATGCTCCATTCATCCAATTAAGAACATCTTTTTCTAACTCCATCCCCGTTGCTGATTTAAAACTAGAACTCAAAACTTGGGGATTAAACGGGGCGATCGGATTCGCATTTGCACCTTGAGTATAATCTTCCCAAACCCGTTTTAAATTACTTCCAGAAACCATGATTAATGTATTTTCTGGAATCTGTTTGAGAATTTCTTGAGCTTGATTTTCAACGGTAAATTTTTTCTGACTATTGGGTTTTAACCAAGACACGCCTTTAAACCCAACTCCCTGAGATTCTAACGTGATATTCGTGGCTAACCCTTGATGCTGTTGAACTTGTTCTAACTTTTCCGTAGGAATAGGACGGGCTGAATGGTAGGAGGCAACCGTTGTGGCGACGGGAATATTCAGATAAACTTGAGCAAAGGGATTCGTCGTTTTAATCTTTTCTAAGGCGGCCGGATATCCAGGGGTTTTCGCTAAAGAACCCGAACCCCGATAGGTATCAATGGCGCGTTCGGTTGCATTCGGATCAGTTGTCACCACTAAGAAATCCTGTCCCAAAACCGCCATAGAATAATTCTGTTTAGGATTTCCTTGGGTTTCAATAATATCAACCCCTCGGTAAGATCGCTGGGTTGTTTGACCCTGTGGCAGCGTTTTCGGTTGTGATAATAATTCTTTAGCTTTAGCCGGGTTCGCAATCGGAAGCACCATCACCATCGCCTGTTGATTCAGGGTGGAGGAAGTATCCGCAGTCGGAGGAGTCCCAGAGAGTAAACTAGGATGGGGTAGAAATGCGATCAGAATCTCTTTACCGACCCAAGGCTGAATATCTTTTTGATAATCATAGCCATTGTCTGTAAATACGCGATTTTGCCAATCTTTGAGGATATCTTGCAACGCTGCTTGAGATTGGGGTGTACCGTATTGGTTTAATTTGTCCCATTGTTGGGTATCTGTGGAGAGGGATACAGCCACCATTGCTTCTTGGGGGACAACATTCGCACCCAGGGGAACACCTTCTAAAAATTTACGCGAAACTAAGGTGTAGTAGGCTGCTATTCCACCCCCAACCAGCAGCGCCGCAACTCCCACCGTTAAAACTAAATTGGGTTTTATTTTTTGCATCATGAATGGCAACGATGGCTGTAGGCAACCAATAAACTTTCGTGATTCAGTATCGAGGGAGATTTTAACCCAGGGGGTCACACTTTGCAAATTCATGGCGCAGAAGGTCAAGGGCACTACTGGCAGTTACACGGCGTATCCAGTCCCGACTCCGGGTTTGGCCGAAACGATATTCCCGACTTTCGACCTGACCCTGGGGTGTGGCTAAACCAATGTAAACCAGTCCGACGGGTTTTGTGGCTGTCCCTCCACCTGGCCCAGCAATACCTGTAATACTTAAACCCCACGTTGTCTTTAATAGCGTTTTCACCCCCAGGGCCATCTGTTGGGCAACAATGGCACTAACAGCCCCAAATTCTGCTAAATCATCGGGTTTAACCCCTAACACAGAGGCTTTCACGGTATTATCATAAGCAATCACACCACCGAGGAAATATTCAGAACTACCGGGAATTTCAGTTAGCATTTGTCCTAATCCTCCTCCTGTACAGGATTCTGCTACACTCAACGTGCTATGACTCTGTTGTAATAATGCCCCAACCACTGAAGCTAAAGTTTCATCATCCGCCCCATAACAATTGAGTCCTGTAATCTCTCGCAATTGGGTTTCAACGGGGGTAATTAATTCTTGTGCTATTTCTTGAGAATCTGCCCGGGCAGAAATTCTTAATTTCACCTCTCCATGATTCGCATAGGGGGCAACAGTGGGATTTTTCATCTCTAAAAAAGGGGCAACTTTTTCGGCTAAAGTCGATTCTGCTATCCCCCAAAACTTTAAGGTTCGACTTTGAATAATTCCTTGACTCCAACCGTTATTTTTTAGATAGGGAATTGCCACATCTGACCACATTTGATAGAGTTCCGCCGGAACACCTGGAAAGGTTAAAATAGTCAGTTGATCTCCCCTCGGTTTCCAGATAATCCCCGGTGCAGTTCCCGTTAAATTAGTTAGAATTTCTGCCCCTTCAGGAATTAACGCTTGTTTGCGATTACTCGCAGACATCACCCGTCCCCGTTGACTAAATTTTTGAGTAATATCTTCAATAATTTCAGGTATTTCTATTAGGGAAACTCCAAAAAAATTAGCTATCGTTTCAACGGTTAAATCATCGGGAGTCGGCCCCAAACCTCCCGTAAAAATCAATAATTGAGAGCGTTCAGATGCGATCGCAATCACCTTTTTTAAACGTTCTGGGTTATCTCCAACAACAGTTTGATAATAATGAGGAATTCCCAATTGAGCCAGTTGTTGCCCTAAAAATTGAGCATTACTATTAAGAATATCACCCAAAAGCAGTTCCGTACCGACACAAATAATTTCAGCAACCATTAGATCAACGGGAGATAGATAATCAATTTATTGTTTAATAATAACAGCTTTATAGGATTAAATTCTCGTTTATTGATATGAGTTATTACGGGTGATTACAATCGGGCTCGTTTTAACGCTTGCCAACTGGTATAACCTAATAATCCTGTTGCACCCAAGGCATAGGCTAAACCACTGGGTATTCCTGAAAAAGCAAGGGCTAAACTTCCCACCCAAAGGGTTAAAGAATAGATAAATAATACCGTTCTGCGTTGAGATAAACCTGCGTCTAATAGTCGATGATGTAAATGACGTTTATCCGCAATAAAAGGAGATTTACCATTAAGAATTCGATCTAAAATTACCGCAGACATATCTAAAATCGGAACCGCTAAAATTAAATAGGGAAGAACAACAGAGGTAACGGCTGTTATTTTAACTAAACCAATTACACCCACTCCAGCAAGAGTAAATCCCATGAAATAGGCGCCACCATCCCCCATAAAAATCTGCGCCGGATTAAAATTATATCGGAGAAATCCTAATGCACTCCCAGCTAATGCTGCCGCAATTAACGCCGCAGCAGGTTGATTCATAAATAAACTTACAATTAACATCACAACGGCGGCAATTCCACAAACACCCGCCGCCAGTCCGTCTAAACCATCAATCCAATTAATAGCATTGGTCATTCCCACTAACCAAATAATCGTGATGGGTAGACTTAACCATCCAATATGAACTAAACCGAAATAAGGAATGGTTAAAAAGTCAATGCGAACACCCACCCACCAAGCGAGACTGGCGACTCCGGTTTGTAACAATAGGCGTGTTAGGGGAGATAAACTAAATAGATCATCGGCTAAACCAATCAGAAAAAAGGCAATGCCTCCCAGGGTCACGCCCCAAATTTCATATTCATCCTGTGGACTTAAGGGTTTGCCCGTGGCGTCAATAAAGCCACCGGATATCCAAACAAATAATAGAGCAATTAAGGCACCAGCAAAGATGGAAACGCCACCTAAGCGAACCATCGGTTGTTGATGAACTTTGCGATCATTGGGTAAATCAACTCGTCCTGAACGGATGGCGATTTTCTTAACAATCGGGGTACTCCAGATCACAACTAGAGCCGAAATAATAAAAGCTAGGAGATGGTACAGATGGTGGGGCATCTGAGGTTATAGGTGCAAAATGTTCTTCAAGTGTCAGCCAGAGTCTACTACATTTGGGCTCGTTTCTAACAAAAAAAATCGAAATTGGGAAACAGGAAACCGGAAAAACCGACGATCAGATCCTTCTCTGTTGTAGAGAGACGCGCCGTGGCACGTCTCTACAATGGTTTACACTACCCGAACTTTAGGCTAAAGCGGGAACTTTGACGCTGAGATGAGCATAGAGTGGAAAGCGATCGCATAAATTAGCCACCCGTTGACGGCAAGCGTCCTTAATGACTTCATCGTCGGGGTTCAGCAGTCGGTCAGCAATAATATTCCCGATTTCAATAAATTCTGTTTCTCCCATTCCCCGTGTCGTCATGGCCGGAGAACCCAATCTTAACCCACTGGTGACAAAGGGAGATTCAGGATCAAAAGGAACGGTATTTTTATTGGCAGTAATATTAACGTCACTGACCAGTGCATCCGCCCGTTTTCCCGTCATGCTAACGGAACGTAAATCCACTAACATCAAATGGTTATCCGTGCCATTGGAAACTATTTTTAAGCCTCGGTTTTGTAACTGAGTCGCTAACGCTTTAGCATTAGCAATTACTTGACCCGAATAGGTTGTAAATTCGGGCTTGAGAGCTTCCCCAAAGGCAACGGCTTTCCCAGCAATAACGTGCTCTAGGGGGCCACCTTGGGAACCGGGAAAAACGGCTTTATCCAATTTTTTGCCCAGTTCAGCATCCCGTGTTAAGATTAACCCCCCTCTTGGCCCCCTTAAGGTTTTGTGGGTCGTTGTTGTCACCACATCACAATAGGGGATGGGGTTGGGATGATGACCCGTTGCCACTAATCCGGCAATATGAGCAATATCAGCCATTAAGTAAGCACCCACTTCATCCGCAATAGCCCGGAATTTCTCAAAATTAATCATCCGAGGATAGGCAGAATACCCACAAATCATCATTTGGGGTTTATGTTGTTTTGCCAGTTCTAAAATTAAGTCATAATCAAGTTCTTCGGTTTCTGGACTAACCCCATAATGACAAGCTTTAAACCATTTACCCGAAACGTTCACCGGAGAACCATGGGTTAAATGTCCCCCATGAGATAAGTCCATCCCCATGATGGTATCACCTGGTTTGAGCATGGCCAAGAAGACGGCAAAGTTGGCTTGAGCGCCAGAATGGGGTTGAACATTGGCACTCGCAGCCCCAAACAGTTGTTTAGCACGTTCAATGGCTAACTGTTCGATGCCATCAATAAATTCGCAACCTCCGTAATAGCGTTTTTTGGGAAGTCCTTCTGCATATTTGTTGGTCAGAACAGACCCTTGAGCAGCCATGACGGCGGCGGAGGTAAAGTTTTCACTAGCAATTAATTCTAGGTGATCTCGTTGGCGACAGAGTTCATGCTGAATCAGGTCAGCAATGACAGGATCAGTTTCAGATAAGATTTCTAAGCTAGTCCGACTCACAATAAAATTCCTCTTAATGACACAAAAACAAAATGCTATTGCACTTAATTATGGGTTTCAATAGCGTGTTTTACCTGCAATCTTCCATAATAACTTTCTTTGCTGATCCCTTCTACTCCTTGACTCCCCAACTGCAACACTCTACAGTCCGGTTTCCGTTTTGTTAAATTGTAAGTCATTTTGCTGAATCACCCTAAACTCTTGGCTTACAATGAATACATAGAAAGGGCATCTGTCGGAGGAACCCTTATGCTAGTCATCTTGATGGATAACCAGGTACTTACTTCTCAACAGGTTTGTCAAGGGTGTTTACTGGCTGATCAAAGCGGTCAACCTCGTTGGCGAGGAGGTCAGCTTTGCTGTGGTCATTTGGTGCGCCCCTCAATGGATAATCAACCCAGTCAGTACGAGTGTCAGATGGGTTTCCGCATTGCTAACATTCAATGATAGAACTGTTGACTGTTAACTGACAACTGACAACCAACACCGAATATCTGGGACTACGCTATCCTGAGTTTAAGACACACTCAGGAGAACTGGTTATGACTTGGCGCGGAACAACAACGGTACGCGATCGCATTTTTGCGGCTTTACCCTATCTACTGCCTTTAATGGATGGGTTGCCTTTTGGACAATTTTTATTTCAACAGTTTCCGATTTTAGAAATTATTACATTGCCTCTTATTCCCTTGAAGACCCTTCATCAGCTTCCTTTTGCGGGATTTATTGTGTTTATAGGGTTGTATATGCTAGTAGTTCGTAATGAAAATATTCCTCATTTCATTCGATTCAATACAATGCAAGCGATTTTGATTGACATTGTTCTCATTTTATGCACATTAATTTTCCAAGTATTAGGTAATGTTCTTTTGCCAGGATTTGTTGGTGAAACCCTGTACAACATGATATTCCTGGGGCTTTTAGCTGCATTTTTCTATTCTGTGATTCAGTGCTTATCAGGAAAATATGCAGAAATTCCTACCCTTTCTGATGCTGTTTATATGCAAGTGCGCTAAAGCTTCGTAGGGGCAGGGTCTCCCTGCCCAAATCTATCTATTTCACTCAACCATTTATTTTTTCGCCACCCCAACACCTGATATAATTAAAGATCCTTGCTTCTAATCCAGAAGCCTTGTTGTCCAAAAGGAGCATAACAGCATGAAACCTTTTATTTACGAAACGATGTATATCCTGCGTCCTGATCTCAACGATGAACAAGTTGAGCAATCTATCGCCAAATATGAAACTATCCTGCGAGATCAAGGCGGACAGAATATTCAAGTTCAAAATCGGGGTAAACGTCGTCTCGCCTATGATATTAACAAGCATCGGGAAGGAATCTACGTCCAGATGAATTATCAAGGCCCTGGAAGCCAGATTGCTATCATGGAACGAGCCATGCGACTCAGCGATGAAGTTATTCGTTATCTGACGATTAAGGAAGACGTAGCCCCAGTCGTTGCTGAAACCCCCGAACCTGAACTTCAAGAAGCATAAGAGGGGAGCAGGGGAAGCAGGGAGGGCAGGGGAAGCATGGGGAGCAGGGGAAGCATGGGGAGAGGGAGCGTCCTCCTCACTAACCATAAACCGCCAACAGTCAACTGTCAACCGTGAACCGTCAACACCCCCCTTCTTCCCCTCTCTTGCCGATTGGGAACAGGGAGGGTATTTTAGAAACAAATATACAGAATAAATTTATAGGAGCCGTTAGTTACCGTGAGCCAAGCCAAAAGTCAATCGCCACAGGAATTAAACGCTGAAGTTGCTCGTTTAAACGAAGAGCTACAAATGCGAGAACAGTTGATTCAACAGTTATCTCAAGAACTGTTCCGTTTGGTGAAAGGGGATGCCAACTTGTTACCGACCCCGGACGTATCTGAACGTCACCAAGTCCAAATGGTGGCTTTACGAGAACAACTGCAAGAGATGGAACAGCAAGTTAAGTTTTATCAAGAACAAATTGCCGAACGGGATACGGAAGTTTATCAACAGAGACAGTCGGTTCAAGAGTTAACAGATCGGTCTCGGATGTTGGAACAAGTGGTTCAAGAGTTACCAGGAGTTTACCGTCAGAAGTTCTCAGAACGTCTGAATGAAGTCATGGACAAAGTTGAATTACTTCAACGTGAAAATAAACAACTTCATGCTGAGTTACAAAGTGTTAGCTATCGTTTAGCCCAAAAAAGTCGCCGTCCGAGTGGTTTGGATCTACCCAGTTTTCAAAATCGAGGTGGAGGTTCTGTGGAAATTCCCACTTTTGGTAATGCTTGATTGTTGAGGGCTTTAAAAATTATCCCATATTAAAATTTAAGGGGCTATTCTTGATTAGGAATAGCCCCTTAAGTGTTTTTTAGTTATATCAATTAAAAGCATTAAAGCTGCACCCTCATTCACTTAATCTTAATTCAACTATCAACCTCCATTCTGATTTATTAAGATTGACGTTTGTACAGTCGGCTACCACCGAGTAAAGTTAAACCAACCAACGCTAAACCAGCAAAACTACCGGGTTCGGGAACATCAACTTTACCGTTGAGAGCAACACCATCATTACCACATTCTAGGAAAATACTAGCCATATAGTTATAGTTGCCATCGGCGAGTCCTAAATCGGATTTATTGAGGCTAAAACCAAGGGTTTGTGTTCCTTTAGCTTCTTTGAAGAATCCAAAATCAAGTCCTTGACTATTTAAGGCGGCGGCGGACAGACTTTGAATACCACCTAATTTGTTCGCACCGGAGTCAATCACATTCAGGATTGTTCCTGTGCCAAAATAATTGTAAGCAGCAGCTTTTGTAGCAATGTCAGTACCTTGGGTATTAGCTTTATCAAATCCAGCATTGTAATACTGTTGTAAGCTGCCGAAGCCATGATTTACATTTGTAACGCTGGCTCCTTTTACGTTACCATATAGCCCGGTTGTGCCAGCTTGAGAGTCATTTGTTCCCGCAAAACGAACTCCAAATAAGCTCTTTTGAGTGCTAGCGGTTGTAAAGTTTTTGTTAGTGAAGTTTAAGAATAAATCGCCCCAACCAATATTTTTATCGGCTGCTCCACTGTTAGCCACACCCGTCAGAGGCATTCCACCTGTGAGAGCAACAAAGATGCTATTGCTGGTTTCTTTAACAGCAATTCCTCTAATATTAAAAGATTCACCGCCAGATCCATCGGCAAAGGAATCAATTCCGTAGTTCCATCCATTATGTAGTTGTCCAGCAACAGCCGGAAGACCACTCACAGAGACGAAACAAAGACTGGCTACTGTCGTTCCGATTAATTTTTTCAGTGTTGAAGTTTTCATAAGTTGACTCCTAAGTGATTCGGGGTTAAGTTTTTTTCTTTTCGATAAATACACTATAGTAGATTGTTGTTAAAGATATGATGTTGAAAACACCAAAATTTGTAAACTATTTGTAAAAGGTTGAAAGCCTGATTATATAGAGTTTTTACTTTTAGTAACCTACTTAAAATATCTAAACTCCAGCAAAAATACTGATCATTTTCATTAAAATTCAAACTCTAAACAACGGGGATAGATTTTCTCAGTATTATTACAGAGATTAAAATTATAAAATAAACAGTAAAAATACGAGGCTTCTAGGATTGGCCTCTTGAATGATGGATGAGTTGGTTCTAAGATAGCAATTAGATTATTGTGGAGATATAATTAATGAATCTGGTTGAACTGTTTATCTATCCGATTAAATCCTGTAGCAAAATAGCCCTAAACCAAGCGGAGGTTACGCTTAAGGGGTTAGCCTGCGATCGGGAATTTATGTGGGTTGATGAATCTGGTCAGTTTGTCACCCAGAGAACTCATCCTCAATTAGCGAAAGTTCGAGTTCAACAGTTAGGAGAGTTGATAGAATTATCCGTTGAAGAGGGCAAAATTGAACCCTTTCATCTACAACCAACCTTAACAGGAACTTCTAAAACCGTACAGGTTTGGAGAGATCAAACCATTGCGATTGATCAAGGGGATGAGGTTGCTAATTGGCTGCAAAAAGCTTTAAAACTAGATGATCAATCTTATTTTCGGTTAGTGCGACAATCTCCTAATTTTATTCGACCTGTTGACCCAAATTATGCTGTTAATACTGATAATCAGGTGAGTTTTGCGGATGGTTATCCCTGTTTATTAACTAATACCGCTTCCTTAGCCGAATTGAACCGAAAACTAACAGAAACCTATCCCATATCATCACAAGAAGTCCCGATGAATAGATTTAGGCCTAATATTGTGATCGATACCGATCAACCTTTTATTGAAGATCAATGGAAAACTATTTTAATTGGAGAGGTTTATTTTGATTTAGTTAAACCCTGTAGTCGTTGTATTGTAACAACAACAGATCAAAATATTGGAGAGCGCAATCAATTAAAAGAACCTTTGAAAACCTTATCAACCTTTCGACAACAGCCGCGCGGAGTCATGTTTGGTTTGAATATGATTCCTCGGAATACAGGGACAATTCAGGTCGGAGATTCTGTTGAGGTCGTAGAAACCAATTAAAGCGTTAAAGTGAATTTTTGTTACAAGCGCGAGGCGCGAATTGCGGAGACTAATTTGATAGAAACGGCTAACTCTAGGGAATTTAACGCCCTATCGGACTTGAACTTATAGAAAAATTTGAGTAAAATTTAATACAATAACTGTTGCGTTGGTGGGGTGCTGCCCAAATGACCTATAGCCTGAGAATTGCTGATTTGCCCAGTGATGAGCGTCCCCGTGAACGACTTATGGCCATTGGTTCCAGAAATTTAGCAACGGCTGAATTGATAGCAATTTTGTTGGGAACAGGTCAGGGAAAGGGAAAATTATCGGCGGTGGGTCTAGGACAATATATATTAAATCAGTTAGGTCAACATCAACGTGATCCCTTAGCCGTATTGCGGGATATTGGGGTTCACGAATTGACTGAAATTCATGGCATTGGGCCTGCGAAAGCCACCACCATTTTAGCGGCTGTTGAGCTAGGAAAACGAGTGTTTCAGTCTAAACCACCTGATTTAGCCGTGATAGAGACTCCCCAAGCTGCGGCGGATGCCTTAAGTCATGATTTGATGTGGCAACCCCAAGAACGGTTTGCGGTCTTGCTGTTAGACGTTAAACACCGTCTATTAGGAACTCAAGTGATTACCATTGGAAGTGCAACGGAAACGATTGCCCATCCTCGTGATATTTTTCGGGAAGTATTGAAAAGTGGAGCAACACGGGTAATTGTTGCCCACAACCATCCATCGGGCAATGTAGAACCCAGTTCGGAAGATATTAATTTAACTCGTCAACTCTTGCAAGGGGCGCAAATTTTATCCATTCCGCTTTTAGACCATATTATTTTAGGGAATGGTAATCATCTGAGTTTAAGAACTACAACATCTTTATGGGAAGAATATCCCCAAACAGAATAAAGTACCCTCTCCTTCACGATTTAATGTGCTTAATTAACAGTTGGGCGATCGCTTGTAATTGCTGTTTATTAAACGTTTTTAATAGAACTTTAACCACCTCTTTCGGATCAGCCGGAATAGTAATTTCTTGAGTTGCCGATTTAGCTGCTGCTGCTTTGGCTCCAGCCAAACTTGATAAAGTTGCACTAGGGGCAATAGTATTAGCTTTTCCGGTTTGTAATAGTTCTGCTCCTTGCTTTAACTCATTAATAATTGGATTAGCTAAAACTTTAAAAGAATTTTTAGGATTAGCGATCGCACCATGAGCCGTTTTAACTAATACTTGCCAAGGCTCAACTCCTACCCCAACTTTCGTTAACCGAGCGCACAAACCTGCCAATTGTTTACGAGTTTCTGGGGAGTCCGCTTGCTTGAATCCCTGTAACATCGGTTTAAGAACCGTCATGACCTGATTCAGCGCATTGGCAACCCCAGGCGTTGCTGTTGCTGTGGCAGATGCAGCTTTGGGAGTTGCTGCGGGTGCTTTACCACTCATCAAGCTTTTTAAGTGGTTTTCCAATTTATCATAAACAGGAAGGGAGGCTTGTAGAATTTTCTCCCCGATTTCCTCCGAGAGTCCCGCCGGACTCGCTGCGCGGTCAATTAAATTTTTCAGCACTTCAAACCCTTTAGTATAGAGGGTTTGGGTTGTCGCATCAATTTTAAGGGGTGTGTCCTTAACTATCTTAAAACAGTCTTCTAAGCGCTTAGACACCTTATTAATGCTGGTGAGACTGGGCATCTTGTCCATCAACATCGCTGCGGCTCCCTTAATGGAATGAGCAGCCCGATAGATAGCTGCTACACGCTCCCGGTCGGGATCAGCCATAATTGCTGGTAGCTCTGTTAGCCCCGTTTGCAGGGTCTCAAGACGCTCCTCAGCCTCTTCCATAAAGATAGAAAAGATCTTTTGGTCTTGGTTTGTTGGCACAGCAGCCCTCCTAAACCCTTATCAGTTGAAACAGAGCGTGTTTTAATAAAGTCGTGCCGCCGCGCCCTGAGTTTTTGATGGCTGGGTAAGTATGGATTTTACCCAGTGGCAACTGACTCATGGATCTTAATTTAACCCAAGATCATCCCTTTTCCTCGTTTATCAAGAATATTAATAAACGCCCTAAAATTAAGGCTCAGGGGGAGTTGCTGAAGGAATTTCTGAAGGCGGGACTTTTTCCAGATGAATTAATGCTTCCATAACTGATTTAACAATCGGTGCCGCCACAATCCCGCCAGCGCGACCTTCGACGGGTTCATCCACCACCGCCACAACCACATAACGGGGATGGTCAACACTTAAAATACCGACAAAACTGGTAATTAAAGCGTTGGAAGAATAGCCTCCATCGGGAGATGCTTTTTGAGCCGTCCCAGTTTTTCCAGCAATCTGATAACCTTCTATGGCGGCTCTGGTTCCGGTTCCCCCTTCTTTAACAACGCTTTCCATCATTTTTAAAACCGCATTAGCCGTTTCAGTCGAAAACACTTGCTCCGGTTCAGGAAGGGGTAATTTCCAATAGAGTTGACTTTTGCTGTTATATAACCCTTGAACAACGTGGGGAGTCACCAATTTACCGCCATTGGCTAAAAGACTGTGAAGTTGGGCTAACTGAATCGGGGTAATCGAAAATCCTTGACCAAAAGCGGTTGTTGCGGGTTCAATGGCGGCGGAGACAAATTGTGCTTTCGTTTTCAGGGTACTGGTGGCGGCGAAGGGTAAATCAATACCCATAGTTGAGCCTAACCCTAAACGTTTTAAGCCTTCATAAAACACATCTGGCTCCATGCGTTGCATAATTCGCACCATGCCAACGTTACTAGAATATTTGACCACATCGCTAATGCTCAGGGGGCCTCTGGCGGAACCATCAGAATTTTGAATCGGCCAACCTCCGACTTGAATATTGCCTTCGTCATTAACCACCGTATCCGCTTGAATTGCTCCCGATTCTAACGCCAAAGCGACGTTAATCGGTTTAAAAGTTGAACCGGGTTCATAAAGGTCAGTTAACGCCCAATTTTTAAACCGTTCTAGGTCAAATTTATAGTATTGATTCGGATTATAAGAGGGTTCATTTGCTAGTGTTAATACCGAACCATCTTTGGCATCCATGACAATCACAGTTCCCCGTTTGGCTTTAAATTCTTGAACGTATTTTTGCAGAGATTTACGCGCAATTCGTTGTAGGGAAGTGTCAATTGTTAACCGTAATTCCAAATCATCAACGGGGATAAATCCGGTAGCGATATGTTCAGGAACCCAAGCCCCATTTGCTGCTCGTTGAAACGACAATGAGGGCATGGTTCGCTCTAGTAAGCTTTCTTGACTATATTCAATTCCAGCTTGACCTTTGCCTTCGGGATTAACATAACCCACAACATCGGCGGTAGTATCCTGTTGAGGATAAAGCCGTTGACGACTTTCCAGTAGTTCTAATCCATCTAAACGTAAATTTTGAATTCGATTTGCAACTTCTTCAGGAATTAAATCGGCAACTTTAATCCCGCTCGGAGATGTCCCAAAAAGTTGCAAAAGTTCGTTAGGATTCGGTGTGGTTAAATCTTCTCTTAACAAGACAGGAGCTAACTTTTCAGCTATTTCACTCGGAGATTGTTTAAACAGTTTGGGGTGAACATAGAGAGTATAAACTCGCCGATCTAAAGCTAGAATATCCCCTTTGCGATCGGTAATAGGACGTCGAGGAACAAACGGGAGAATGCGTTGTTGTTGTTGAGATTTGGCTTGTTCTTGAAGAAAGGAAGATTCTTGACCCATTTGTAAGCGAAATAAATTAATAGATAAGCCTATAATTCCGCCTAATATGACAAACCAAACTAATACTAAACGGTGGCGATCGCACTGTCGAGGATAGGATACCGAAGAAAGCTTTTGAGGCGCAACCGATCGATCAATAGGGCTAGAATTCCGTGATGTAGACGAACGGCGTTGACCCTGAACAGTCGCTTTTTTCCGTCCCATAGCCGATTTTTTCCCCCTACGTTGACCCGGAGAAGAAGGACGTCGTTGAAAACGAGAACCTGAAGAATAGTCTGAAGAAGCCATAGAGTAAGGAAAGAAGGGTGTTGACTGTTAACTGTTGGCTGTTGAGTTTTCCCTGTTCTGTGTTTCAACTGTTAACCGTTAACCGTCAACCGACAACCCATTAATATCCTAAAGGTTTATCTGCTTCTGGGTGGGGAGAATGGTTTAACTCCAGGAGGGGAGTGGGTGTAACAGATTGTTCGGGACGGGGAGCCGCAGGTTCAACATAAATCATATCACTGGGTTGGGGGACAACCAGACCTGTCGTGGGCCCATCGGCTTCGATCGCAATTTCATTTTTTAATACTTCTTGAGTGGCGCGGAGTTGTTGTTCCTGAAGACGCAACTGTTCTAATCTAGGATATTCTTGTGTCCAACTGGACTCCCCATAAACCGTTAAACCGTACACCGTTAAGGTTGAACCAATAATCAATGAGGTGAAAACCGATGAAACCCTTTGTAAGACCATCATAGAGCTTAACCACAAGGGTTGGGGTTGAGGCTTAGGCAACACCTTAACCACGCTTGGCGTTGACCGTGGAGAAGGCGAATTAACAAAGGGTGCAGAATTCGTCAAGGAGGCTGTTACCCGTTTTTTCCGTGCTTGCTCCAAGGGAACAACTTTACTTTGGGTAGCAGGAAGATGAACGGGACGAGAAGGTCTGCGTTGAGGAGAAGGTGTTGATTTAAACGCAACAGTCATAACAATTTACCTACCTTGACTTCAGCTTTCGGTGTGGGGGAATGGAAAGGCAATGCTTGATTCTGGGTGGATTTCAGAAGGAATCATATCCAACAGAACAATCCAACCTTCAATACTCAAACTGACTTACTAACTATCTAACCACGAAAAAACCCCAAAATATTGTTAAGTTGACTGTTGACTGGTAGGGACGGGTTCTTTGATATCTTGACTAAATTCACTCAAATCTTGATGAACCCGCCCCTACTACAAATCTGTGAAATCCGTGAAATCCATCTGAATCCGTGATCATTATTTGGTTTCTTATGCTCCTGTTGCAGTTTAGTACGTCCCATTACTGTCGGAAAGCCCGTTTAGCGTTAGGCTATAAAGGGATTTTCTATCAAGTGGAAAATCTCACCCCTGGACTTCACACCCTCAAGCTCAAACCTTTAACGGGACTGACAACAGTTCCGGTTTTATTACCCCAATTAGAGGGTCAACCCCAGGCGATCGCAGATTCCACTCAAATTTTTAACTATTTAGAACAACATTATCCTGATCCCCCATTGTTTTTAGTTGATCCCCATCAACAAACCCAAGCTGCATTATTAGAAGATTGGTTAGATGAAAGTATTGGAACGGCGACTCGATTTGTTTATTATCAGTTTCGTTCTGGGGAGGGGAAACAAATTGATCCGTCCCTATCGAGTCAATTGGTGATTCAAGTCGTGCGTTGGCAATATCAAATTAATTCTGCTACTGTAGAACTGGCTAAAACCCGCTTAAAAACTGCCTTTGAAGTGTTGCAGATCTGGAAACAACAGCCCTATTTAGTGGGCGATTGTATTAGTATTGCCGATATTACCGCCGCCGCCCTTCTCAGTCCTCTCGTCCTCATTCCTGACTACCGCCATAGCTACCCCTGGCTATTCAACCGTATTGCTGAAATTCACCATCTCTGTCATGAACCCTTACCACCGGGATTAGAAAAATAAGCAGGGGGAGCAGGGGGAGTAGGGGGAGTAGGGGGAGCAGGGGGAGCAGGGGAGCAGGGGGAGCAGGG
>CAITND010000164.1 GCA_903893625.1 uncultured Oscillatoriales cyanobacterium | reverse complement strand
AAGACGGATGGTTCAGCCGTTTCTGCTGTAGGAGGGGAGGTAAGACCAAAAGGGGGGCGCAAGTCCATCTTGAGGCATTCGCCTGTGAGTACAGAAGCCGACACTGTACTTGGTACTCCAAGTCAGTGTGGGTAGTTCACTTTATTCTTGACCCAATGCGGACAAAAGGACTTGAACCTTCACACCTTTACGGTACTAGAACCTAAATCTAGCGCGTCTACCAATTCCGCCATGTCCGCTTTTATTGTTCAGCATTACATTGTATCAGAGATTTGCAGAATTTGAGATTAATAATCAAATTTCATCCGATCTGCCAGTGCTTCAATGGCTTCTAGGAGTTGGGTGTTATTCCATCCCAGGGCAAGATCAGAGGCGATCGCAGCCCCGCCTGCACCCACCCCCTCCTTCACATATCCTTGTTCATAGGCTTGAAGTTGAGGATAACGGGATGTGGAAAAATTGAGTTGAGTGGCTAATAGGGGTACAGTTCCTACGGTTTCCGCTAACCCAACAGTATCTCCCGTTGCATCTTCAGCGACCCAACGGGTTGTTCCGATGGCAATTTGGTCGGGACACCAAGGGAGATGATATTGAGTGGCGATCGTCTCAACTAAACCATACACCGCTAACATCTGGGTTCCCCCCGCCAACAACACCCCAACCCTACGACTAGCAGCAATGGCCATTCCCGCCACCACAATTTGCATCGGATCACCCACAGCAGCCACCAACCGGAACGGATCAATACAGGTTTTCTCATCCGTTAAGCCTTCTGGCGATCGCCTCGATAACGGCCAAAACCCTCCTTGCTGTAATCCCGTTGTGGCGATCGCTAATTTTTGGGCATGATTACAATCGGGATGGCTACTATTGACTTTCCCCATTGCTGAAATTCCCAACCCTAGCAATACGGCTAAAGCGGTAGTTGTTCCGCCAACGACACATTCCGATAAAATCACATAACTATTTTGAGCTTCTTTTGCTAGCCGTTCTCCCCAAATTAACCCTTGCTCCAATAGATGTTTAACCCTTTCTATGGTCATAGCAGCACCCGATGTGATACACAGCGCTGGAACGCCTCCCAAGTCAATCGTGGGAACCGAAGGATTAACGGGTAATCCCGCATTAAACAAATACACAGGACACTGCAACGCTTCCACAACAGCACGGGAGATTAAGACCGGAGACGCACCCGCATCTAAGGAGGGTAAGGGATAGTGAGGATGGGGTTGGGGGCCATTGTGGAGAAATTCAGCATCCGCAACGGCGGTATATTGTCGAGACTCTGGTGTGGCTCCAGCGGCGGAAATCCCCGGAATCAAAGCCGTTGCTGTAAATCCCAATATACTAGCAAATACAGGTGAACAGCCTTGATAGCGATGTAACCACTGATGCCCTTGGGCTAACTGGGTGTAAACTCGAACAGTCATTCGTAATCTAATAAAACTTGTACCCATTTGGGAGGGCGAGGAATTGGACTATTGAGGCGATCTAATAACAACAAAGACACCAGATGAACCACAAATAAATAGACAACACTGTTAATTAAAATCATCATAACGGCGAGCAGTTGCACTAACATTAAACTCGGTTGAGCCAAAATGCCCAACTTAATAAAAATCCATTCCGCCAGAGAAGCAATTTGAACAGTGCCATAGGCCCACAGATCCCGTCCCAGCAGAATCGAAAGTAACCAATACTTAAAGAAAAAACCAATCGCCACAATCAAAGAACCGATGCTAATGGACATCCACCAAGCCACGCCCCGTTTCCACATTCCACCTAACACCACACCCAGCCAACCATAGGGAATCAAAAACACAATACTGCGAGTCGGCCCCATTAACACCGATAATAATAAAAATGAAGCCACGGCTCCCATAACTGAGGCTCGTTTTCCCCAGCGTAAATACAATAATGCCATCGGCAAGGAGAAAAACAGCCGCAGTATAGGCCCCATCGGGAAATAATAATTAACAAACCAAATTAAACTGGCTGCACTGGCTAGAAAAGCCGTTTCCACCAGGATGAGGGCGTTTTGACGGGAATGGTGCTGAGGAGGCAGATGGGTCGAATTTGAAGGAGATGGGACATCTGAATCTAGAGATGTAATTCCCTCATCGTCAGATTCAGAGGTCGCCGGGTCAAAATAGGAACTTGATGGGGAAGAATCACTCATGCAATCGGGAATAGGGTTGTGACAATCAGCAGTATCGGGTTAGACTAATATCCGTTCCAGGGCGTGGACATCGGGAATACTTAAGATATCCCGTTCCCGATGAATTAACCCTTTCTTCTCTAGTTTACTGAGAACGCGAGTTACCGTTTCTCGTGCTAGACCACTCAAACCACTTAACTCCCGATGGGGAAGGTTAGGAATTTGTGTTCCTTGATCGGAACTTTTGCCTTGACCCTCTGCCAAAAACAGTAAAATATCAGCAACCCGTGAGGTGCTATCAGATTCACGCAATCGTAAACGTCGATTCACTTGACGTAAACGTCGTCCCATTAACTGAGCCAGTCGCATTCCAGCGCGAGGCTCCGTTGTAACTAATTCCACAAAATCCTGAGCCGGCATATTCCCAATTAACGTTGGTGCTAATGTGATCACATCCGTAGATCGGGGGACTTCATCTAATGCAGCCATTTCTCCAAATAGCTCACCCTTACCCAAAATGTTCAGCGTTACCTCTTTACCATCCAAATTATAGGTACGAATTTTGACCCAACCATCCAAAATAAAATAGACGGAACTCCCCCAGTCATTTTCTAACAAAATAACTTGGTTGGCGGGATGATTTCGACCCACAATGTGAGACGTCGCTCTGTCCGCCGCACCCGGGGGCAAGCCCTCAAAGAAAGGCGTTGAGCGGATCATCTTGAGAATATCAGATTGATTGTCACGGGAGAAATACCGATCTTCCATGAGGCTGTCATTACTATAAATTCGCGTTGAGCGGTAGCTAATCAAGAGAGTGGGTTTTTAGTGGATTGTGGGCAAGGAGAATCTGCGCTCTGATTGGTCAATCACCCTAAAATTCCCCCTAATTTATTAACTAAGATTCCGCCTCTGTTGATTCCCACAGGAATAACAAATGACTGGGCAACTTTATATTTTAGAGCGATTAGGCCACAAAAAAGTTAAACTGGTTTAGTTTTTAACCGTTTTGCTCCTCTGCCTCGATCTTCCAATCCACCCAAAATTCTAACTTAGCTACTTGAGTGCTTCTGAAGCCTAACATATTATGTAGATAACAACTGCTTTAATCTAGGGAATCATGAAGATCAAGCGATTGTGGAGTTAGGAACGTACAGAACGCATCAACCAGTCCCATTGTCAGAATGATTATTGAGAGGGTTCAGCCTTGAATGTTCAGAAGGATCAGATTCAGGCACTCATCGCCGAAATTGACGATGTTCTCAGCCAGCCCAACTTGCGTTTACCCTGGGTTGTCTTTGGAGAAACCGTTACACGCTCCCGTCAAGTCCTAGAGCGTGTCCGAAAGTATTTGGTCTTTCTTCAGCAACAGGTGGACGAGGGGGCACTCCTGTCGCCGATGGAGACCAATCAACCGTTATCCCCTGGAACGCGAGAACCTTTGTGGCAAGCCATCCGCCGGGAAATGATTTATCTGCGGAGCCATTTAACTCAGCCCCTTCAAGATGAGGTTGATCGTCTACGGACTGAACAACGCAATTTAGTCCAAGAAATTCAACAATTAGAAGCCCGAAAAGCCCAAACCCTGGCGCAAATCCAGCCGTCGCCATCCTATCAACAACAACTCAGTCGTGAATTTTTGCAGGAGTTCATGACTCGATTACAGGATAGTCTGATTCATAACGTTACTGAAACTCTGAACCATATTGAAACTCGATTTTTAGATTCGGTTTTATTGACGGAATCAAACTCACTCCCGGCACTGGCTGCTGAACCTGTGGACAGGCCCAGAACGTCTCTGGCAAGTCTCACTCCAGCCCAACGTTTAGAACAGATGCGACAGTTGCAAACGCAATCGGATCATTTGTTGATGACCTTGGATTCGAGTCTGAGTGTGATTTTTGAAGCGTTGCAACGGAATCTACAAACCTATTCTGACTCCCTATCCCAAAGCCTGGAACGGATGCACAGTTTGGGGCAACAAGGGGAAGTCATGTTTACAACCTTGGTGAACCAACTGGCCCAACAGGTCGGTCAAGAAACGTCTTCCTATTTACAATCTTCATTACAATTAACGGAATCCGAACCCCCTGCTAATACCATTGCTCCTCCTCCCCCGACAACACCCCCGTCGGTGATTTCCCCCTCGGTTTCCCCGTCGGAGGATTTACCCTTAACCTTTGAGGAACTCCTACCCTATGCGGGGGCAGAATTTCCTAGACAACCTGTGGGGGCTGTCAACCCCTCTCAGGGGATGGCGGATGAACGGGAACGACCAGAGGTTCAAATTGAACCCGTAGAGGGACTGTCTTCTCTGCCAATTCAGGATGAGTTGGAGCTAATACCGGAGGAATCGGCTTTCTCCTTAGATTTAGATGAGTCTGGATTAGAAAAGTCTTATTCTGAAGCGGATTTAGACTTAGAAGCATTGTTTAATATGGCCGAGGAGGAAGAACCTCCCCTTGCTTCTATGGCGGAACCACCAGAGATTGATTTATTTGGCGAAGATGTTGCTTTTGTTGAGCCGGAAAAACCCCCCCTTGCTTCTGTGGCGGAACCACCAGAGATTGATTTATTTGGCGAAGACGTTGCTTTTATTGAGCCGGAAAAACCCCCCCTTGCTTCTGTGGCGGAACCACCAGAGATTGATTTATTTGGCGAAGATGAAGACTTCGATGAAGACTTCGATGAAGACTTCGATGAGGATGATGTTTCCGAGGATGTGGAAACCTTATTGTTAGATGAGGAAACGAAAACGGATGATGCCTTGTCTGATGAGGCACAGGAGCAATCGCAGGTTAGTTTAGACACGGAAGATTTATTCGGGGATACCGGAACAACTGCGATACAACCAACAGAACCGGAGGATGTTTCCCCGAAATCCCTGGATGAAGCCGTTGATGACAGTCCCTTAAATGGCTTGGATCTGTTCAATGAATCTGACCAAGATGCCTTAATAGAATTTGAGTTACCCTTAACGAAGGAATTCATTGAATCTGCATCCTTGGAGTCTGAGGATTTATTTCCAGAGGAATCTGAATCGGTGTCCCTAGTAATGGAACAACTCACGGCTTCCCCTGTTGCCTCTGCACCCAATCCCTTTGAGGAAACCTTAGCAGATTTAAGTGATATTTTTGAAGAACCCACCTTTGAGGACACTTCCCCCGTCGTTTCCGATGTGGTATCTGCCAGAACCCAACAAATGCTCTCATCTGTTTCGACTCCGGCGGCGTCTCCCTCCCTTGAGAACAAGACAGCTAGATTGGAGACGGATGAGTATATTCAAGCGTCCCCAGATGAAAATTTACTTCCTATAGAGTTAGATGAAGATAGCGATCAAGTGGATTCTCGTTTATTAATAGATCGCAATACTTTGGAATATTTAGAAGTGGATCTATTTAATTTAGAACAATCCCAAACGAATTCCACCCCTAAACGTTCCTCCGAAAAATTAACGACTTCTCCACCTGAACGAACACCCCAAACGCCAAGGTTAGAAGCAGTTCCCCCAAAAGTATCTCCACCAGCATCTCCCCCGGAAGAATTGATTACCTTTGAGGATTTGTTTCGGGATATTGGTATGGAACCCCGTTTGGCTCAATCTGTTCCTTCTCTTACTATTGAATCTGTGAATGCGCCATCGGTGGGGGTTCAGAATTTGGCATCTCTACAAAGTTTCTCGGATTTAACTTTAGATGATGTCTTCAATAGTTTGAATCTGGCTGAGGAACAACCCCTACGTTGGGATAGCGAAGGAGAGGAGAATTCACTCTCGTTGGAAGCGTTGAGTCAGGAGTTTTATCAGTAATCAGTAATCAGTAATCAGTAATCAGTGTAAGAGTTAATAGTTAATTAATTAACGATGATGGTTCAGGATTCTGGTATGGAGACGGATATTTCCGCTTTACAATTGTCGAGGGGACAAACTCAATGGTATTTGGGGGTTGATTTGGGAACGACGGGATTATCCGCCGCTTTGTTAAATCGAGAAACTCACAAGGTTTATCCGATTTATTGGCAAGCGGAACAGACGGAACTCTCGGAGGTTGAGGATCTTCCCTTTACCTTTCGTCTTCCCTGTCAAGTCTATTATTTAGATCCCCAGGAGGAGGCAACTCCCACCCGTTTACAACATTTTAAACCGTTATTAAATCTGGGAATTCCCTATAACCAATCTGTTGATGCCTCTGGGTTAAGGGGGGTGCCGATGATTCAGTGGTCACAACAACAGTCTATTTTCTTAGGGGGATTTCAGGAAGCGTGGACAGCCTTATTATCTACGTTAAATCCCAGTCGGGTTTTGCAGGGTCGTGGCACCTCTGGGATCAGGTCACGAAACCAGGAAACCCTGCCCATGATAGCCTTACCGAATACTTATCGCCTCGGTGCTGTGGGACTCGATGGCAACGAATTCCAGCAGGCGTTAATGGCGTTAGGGGGAATTATTTTAGGCTGTCCGGTGGCGGCAACAGAAGCCTATCGGTTTAATCTTCGGGAAGCTGTATTAGCGGCTGAAATTGTCAAACGTCCCGAACATATTTTTATTATTGAGGATGCGATCGCTACTTTATTATATCAATTTTACCTCAATCCTCCTGAACCCAACAGCACAATTTTAATGCTCAATATTGGTGCTACAACAACTGAAATGGCGGTAGCAACCCTGCCCCAAAATTTAACGGCAACACCCCAGGAGGTTTGTCATAATTTAGTTTATGGCGGAGATGCCTTAACTCAGGATATTATCACTCAATTGTTGATTCAGCCAGAGGGTTCACCGTTTCACTGGTTCGAGATTTCAGATTTAGAATTTCCCCAACCCGGACAACCGGATTTAGAAAAACGTTGTCGTTTACAACAGCTTTTACACAGTTCTGCGGAGGGATTAAAGTTATTAGAAATAGCAGAAACTTTAAAGTTTAAACTTCAACAAAGCGATCGCTATACCTTAACAGTAAATGGTGATGCTTGGGAGGTTTTTCAACGGGATTTAGAACAAAAGGTTTTAATTCCCTTTGTACAACAGTTAAATCGAGAACTGAATCATCTTTTGAGTCATAAAGGGATTTCTTCTGTGGGAATTAATCAAGCAATTTGTACGGGAGGAAATGGCACTTGGCCGACGTTTAGCCGTTGGTTACGCCAAAAATTACCGAATGCGTTGATTACTCAAGATAGTCCCGTGCTATACGAAAATCAGGATAATAATCATTCCCATTGTAGTCGATTAGCCTGGGGTTTGGCGGTATTACCCCTTTATTTTCAAGTCTTGGATGTGTCCCGACATCAATACAGTGATTATTTTCTTTTAGCTGAACTTTTGCGCGTGTTTCAAGAACAACCTTTATCTTTAGCAGAAGTGAATCAACTGTTAGAAAGTCGAGGAATAAATACCCGTTCCTGTCAGGATCGAATTGTGGCAATTTTAAAGGGAAAATTACCTACAGGTTTAATTCCTTCAACCTCTGAGGCGATTTGGTTAACTAAAGAATCTCAAGAAAATCCTGATTATCAAGGGTTACTTGAAGGTGCGTTATTTTATCAAGATGTAGATCAGAATTTTTTTCTGAGTTTAGATCGAGCAGACCTGACCCGAAAATATTTAGAGCAGTTAAGCCTAAATTCCCGCCAAAATTGGGAAGAACCCCAATCAGTGATTACCGATTCAGGCGAATTTCACGGATTTCACGATTTTGTAGGAGCGGGGTTAACTCACCCGTCAACCGTCAACAATCAACAGATTACTGATTTATGAATTTACCCAATTGGATTACAGTTTCCCGTTTATTCGGAGTCCCCTTTTTATTATATGGTTTACATGATCCAACGGTTACTAATCGTTGGATTTGTTTGGGAATTTTTTTGGTTTTAGCTAGTACGGATTGGTTAGATGGATATTTAGCCCGGAAACTCAATCAAGTGACGGATTTAGGAAAATTTCTTGATCCTTTGGTTGATAAATTATTGGTTTTCGCGCCTTTATTAGCATTGATTGAATTAGGAAAAATTCCGGCTTGGGGAGTGTTTTTAATTTTAGCACGGGAACTCACGATTGCAGGATGGCGAGTGAATCAAACTCAAATTTCTGGGGCTAATATTTGGGGTAAATTAAAAACAGTCAGTCAAATTTTAGCGATCGCTTTTTTAATTGCACCTTTACCCGAAGTTTGGCAACTTCCTACTATAATTTTATTCTGGATTTCTGTCGGATTAACCCTAATTTCCGGTTTGATTTATTTGATTCCTCGTTTCAATCCCTGATAGGGATTATTGGTTATTGTAACTAGAAATGAGTTGCGCGACAGAGCCAAGCGGAGAGGGTTGTTTCAATCCCTGATAGGGATTATTGGTTATTGTAACTCGGACTATATACTACCATTTGCTTGGGAAAGTTACGATGTTTCAATCCCTGATAGGGATTATTGGTTATTGTAACTATAGAGTTAAATCTATTGAATCCCTAGAGTCAAAGTTTCAATCCCTGATAGGGATTATTGGTTATTGTAACCATACTCGCGAAATTGTTCAAAAATTTGGTGGCAGTGTTTCAATCCCTGATAGGGATTATTGGTTATTGTAACAATATTATCTTGAATAAATTATTACGGATAAACTGTTTCAATCCCTGATAGGGATTATTGGTTATTGTAACACCTATTCCTATATAGTGTGACCTTCTACACCCCAAGTTTCAATCCCTGATAGGGATTATTGGTTATTGTAACTATACACTTCTAAAACGCTTCAAAATTTAGGGATGTTTCAATCCCTGATAGGGATTATTGGTTATTGTAACGGCCAATTGTTAACGTTCTAGGTTTACTATCGTAAGTAGTTTCAATCCCTGATAGGGATTATTGGTTATTGTAACCATTATGCCGATTCCCCTCAGAGCCTAGATGGAGGTTTCAATCCCTGATAGGGATTATTGGTTATTGTAACCGGCTTACGACGGTTACGACGGCTTACGACGGTTACGTTTCAATCCCTGATAGGGATTATTGGTTATTGTAACCCAGGCTCCTGAAACCCTTAATTTATGCAGTTTTCGAGGTGCGATTCCGACAACCTGATCCGAATATAGCATTTCAGCCATCGACTTGACAAGAGGCAAAAATAAAAAAACGCTGAAACTCTTGGTTGATATAGCTTCCAAGAGTTTCGCCAACCTCCAAAGATAACCAACAGAGTTCAAACCCTCAACAGACAACGGTTTCAGCCCCAAAATTCCCCCATCAGTTTTAAACAGCTATAGGTTGTCGCCAACAACAGGATGTCACCAGGATCACGAGATCTTAAGCAGAAACCGCTTTCAGAATTTCATCATCCGTTGAAAAATCGACTTCCGCTTGATCGAGTCCTCTGGCTAAATAATCATTTTGGAAAGCATCTTTTAAACCGGAAATTAAATCAAATTCGGGTTTCCAGTTTAAATCTTCCATCGCTTTATGGACATCGGCAAAAAAGTGTTGAACTCGCATCGGAAATGCTTTACGTTTGCCAAAATCAAACTGTTTGGGATCGTAATGAATTAGTTGAATAGAATCTAAGGATTTACCCGCAGCAACAGCACAAGCTTTAGCTAAACCATCAAAGGTAACATAACGTTCTCCTGAGATATTATATACTTGACATAAGGCTTTTTCATTTCCCAAAACGGCTGCCATTGCTGTTGCTAAATCTTTAACATGACCTAATTGGGTGAGATGAAATCCATTACCCGGAATGGGAATGGGACGACCCGCAACAATGCGATCAAAAAACCAGGATTCTAAGGGATTATAATTTAATGGCCCATAAATATAGGTAGGACGAATTGATGTCCAGGGTAAATTTTGTGCTTGCAAATAACTCTCGGTTTCGTATTTCCCTAAATGACGACTTTTCGGATCAGTAGCATCCCCTTCAATATGAGGCATTTGATCGGATTTTAAATAAACTCCGGCTGAACTCATATATACAAAATGTTTCACCCGATCTTTGAATAAATCCGCTAAGGGTTTTGTATCATTAAGTTCTCGTCCATTATTATCAAAAATAGCATCAAATTCTTCATGGGCTAATTTATCTTGAATTTGGTTAGAATCAGTGCGATCGCCATGAATTTGTTGAATCTCTTCAATGGGTGCAGGTTTTTTACCCCGGTTAAATAGAACAACATCATGCCCTTGTTCAACTAAAAGTTTCGTTAAATAAACCCCAATAAATCGGGTTCCGCCCATGATTAAAATTCGCATTTCTATCCCCTAAAAAAGTTCAATTCTGACCAACACCACAACAGGCAATTCTCATCCTGATGCGCTTCTATTGACTCTGGGTTATTCATTACCCTATTTAATATTCATATCAAATAAGGGTACAATCGTCAACTCATTGAAGGAGGTTGAGTCCCTAATCTGTCACTGAGAATCAAGTGATTAATGAAGTCAAACCTGGGGAGAAACGGCATGATGAGGAGAATCAAGCTGCGCCGGAATTGCTGATTTGGATGCAAAAAAGATTTGATAAACAATACCGGGTAATACAGATATGAAGATCATAAATGCTGTGAATAACCCGATATAATATAAACGTTTCATATTAGATTTTAGTAGAGGGTTTATTGAGTTAAGTTAGCTATAGTATGCCCAAAATCCTATACTTTTTCCTCATCCTAGTGACTGAATTCTTTAGATAGAGTTTAGGCATTCTGAACTGACGTTTGGCTTCATGGGTTAGTTCCGTCCCAAACTCTACAGTCTGAAAAATAGCAATTAATAAATATAAATCGCCCCCGTATCTTGGATATTAATCGCATTATCTCCCGCCACACCAGCAGCAGTTTTGACAATAACATTAACAACATTATCCTGCACATCAATTCTATAATCCAGAACAGCAGCCCTCGTTGTAGAATTAATCACAATATGAGAATTTTTCGGGACATTATTGATAGTAAAACTGCCACTGGGAGGAATTTGGGTGTTAGTTTGTCCGGTCGTTAATCCGGTTTCTAAATTATATCCAGTTTGATTCAAAATCGTAACCGTTACAGGTTGATTCGGATTAATTCTTGCTACAGGTTGCCAAGCACCCGGTGTATAGGTTTGGGCAGGAGTTCCTTGAATTACTGGAATATCAACGGCATCTTGAGCTTTAACCGAGGATAAGGATAAAAAAATACTCCCGATACTGAAACAACCTGTTAATAAAAAGCGAGGGAAAAGATTAATAAATTTGATCATGGATTTAACCTGGGGTTGAATGTGATGGCTATTAATTAAGAGACTACTCATTCAATCATATCAATTTCTGATCGGCAGTAACCGAAAGTAGAGACGTTGCATACAACGTCTCTACAAGGGGATAGCGCATTTAAACGGTTCTCTATCGTTAGAAAGATGCTGAGGGGTTCAATTTGTGCTAGTTTTGTGAAAATGAAAATTAATAAAATATTGTGATGTTATTTCAGCGTTCCAGTGGAATTTTACTTCATCCGACCTCATTTCCTAGTCAACATGGAATTGGAGATCTGGGAAAATCAGCATATAAATTTATTGATTTTTTAAAGCGAAGTGGTTATAAATTGTGGCAAATCTTACCCTTGGGGCCAACAACAGATGAACATTCTCCTTATATTATGAATTATAGTACCTTTGCAGGTAATCCTTTAATGATTAATTTAGAACAATTAGCCCAAGAAGGATTATTAGAAGCTCAAGAAATTATTCCCTTAGAAGAAGAAGATCGAAACCAAGTTAATTTTCATCAAGTTATTCCTCACAAAACCGTCTATCTTCAAAAAGCCTACAATAGCTTTAAAAAACAATTAGACCATCAACCCCATCCCGAATTTGAAATTTTTTGCCAAAAAAACGCCTCTTGGTTAAACGATTATGCCTTATTTATGGCTTTTTTAGACGCGAATGAAAGCAAAGCCTGGAATTATTGGGAACCTGCCTTAGCCCATCGAGATCCTAATGCCTTAAAAGCTAAAACGGAAGAACTACAACCATCTATATTATATCATAAATTCCTGCAATTTATCTTTTTTAAACAATGGGAAAAATTGCGCCACTATGCGAATCAAAAGGGGATTAAAATTATTGGGGATATTTCTATTTATGTTTGCCATAATAGTGTTGAAGTTTGGGCAAATCCTGATCTATTTCAACTGCATCCTGAAACCTTAGAACCCCTGTATATTGCTGGAGTTCCCCCCGATTGCTTTAGTGAAACTGGACAACTTTGGGGTAATCCGATTTATAATTGGGAGGAAATGCAAAAAACAAAATTTGCTTGGTGGATTGAACGATTTAAAACTACGCTGCAATATGCAGATTATGTCCGCATTGATCATTTTCGAGCCTTTGAAGCCTATTGGAGTGTTCCGGGAGGCGACAAAAATGCAATGAATGGAGAATGGATTAAAGCGCCGGGTTATGAATTTTTTGATTTACTCAAACAAGAACTGGGAAATTTACCTGTTTTAGCGGAAGATTTAGGATTTATTACCCCCGAAGTTGAACAATTGCGAGATCATTATAATTTTCCGGGAATGAAAATATTACAATTTGGCTTTGGAGGGGATGCTAATAGTATACATCTTCCCCATAATTATGTTCAAAATTGTTTAGTTTATACTGGAACCCATGATAATGATACGGCGTTGGGATGGTGGGAAACCGCAAGTGCAAAAGAAAAACAACATTTAGCAGAATATTTAGGATATTCTTCCCCAGATGACATCACAAATATTAACTTGGTGATGATTCGTTTAGCCTTAAGTTCTGTTGCCAGTTTAGCCATTATTCCCCTACAGGATATGTTAAATTTAGGGCATAGTGCGAGAATGAATGATCCCAGTCATAACGATGGAAATTGGCGTTGGCGTTATCAAAGTTCTGAGTTATTAACCCAAGAATTAAGTGATCAGTTGTTAAAGTTAAATCAACTGTATAATCGATAAAATCAGGTTTGGGGTGTAGAAAATATTAGCTCTGATCACTCCAAGCTAACTGTATTTACACCAGTCTTGAATTGATTTTATCCAGAGTTCTTGTCAAGTTTTCTATACTAATTTCAAATCCACTATCAACCTGTTTACCCACCACAAAAGCATATTGAATTCCTATGCAATCTGCCCGACCTTTGTAGACATTATTAAATCGATAAGGCGGTTGTAACGTGAGGATAACGCCATCTTCTGCTACTGTAAATAATCCATTTGCTAATTGGCTTCCTTCAACTCCAACAATAATTTTTGTCCCTAAAGTTTGACGCACAATTTCCCTCGCGGGGGTCTTTTCTGGGTCAATAATAGTAAAGCCTTGATTCCTCAGAAATTCAGCAATTTCATCCTCATTTAATAGATATCTTTGAATGCCAGACTTTCCCCTCAATAACATCACACCGGGACTGACTGAAGGCGAATTTAGCTGTTTTAATTTAGCTCGGATATATTGATATCGTTCACGTTTGAATTGATTTTGTGCATAATCTTCAATAATGATCAATTCCTTAAATTTAGCGTGGGTAATAGGAGTAGAATTAATCTCAAAAAGATGACTATATTCTATTTGATTAGGACTCAGTTTTTGAGACGTTCTAACGGCTTTTGCTAATTCTCGCGCCGCCAAATTCAAAATAACATCATCGGTCATCCAATGACCAAAATAACGGTTTCCACAAAAGGTACAAGCGAGCGCTGATTCAGGAATATACTCTATTTCACTTTGATTAAACCAAGATTCTTTTGTGGTTGTCAAAGTGAATTTCATTGCTCCTTTATAAATATATCCACTGTGGATTTGTACATCACTCAGTCGATAAGCTGTTGTTGCTGCGTGTTGAGTTATTCCCCCTTGTATTTGTTGCAATTCATTCGCATAGGTTGTTTCTATGGGAACACCTGTTACCTTATCAAGTTCTCCAGGTAAGTAAATTGCAGGTGGAGAAATTAAACTCTGACCCGGAGAAAGAGTCCATTGCTTGTCATATAAATCTTTATAGGTTTTTCGTCCGGTTACAAGACGTAATCCTCGCTGTTTCAAGAGAGCTAAATTGATCATAGAATCTCCATGAAATACTGTTATTTAACATCTTTAAGCCTGGGGAAAGTCTCAGGTTTTAATCAGGAATTAGAGCGTTACTGTAGTCTAGCATAACTCCCCTTAAGAAACAAAGTCTTCTCTAATAGCTGCTATTTCTTGAATATGAGCAATCCTTCTTTGAAATGTTTTTTCAAATGTATGTTGTTTGGCAAATTCAAGAGATTGATAGGATTCAGTAACTATTGCTTCCCGGTTCTCGTTTAATTCGGCAATTTTTCCAGCTAATAAATCCGGTCGGTTCATTTTCACAAACCAACCCGCCTGGGAGTAGTTTACAACCCCAACAAAAGCTTCATTGTCATATCCCACAATGGGAACGCCACAACTCATCGTTTCTAAATAGGTGCAAGAAGGATCACCTTGACGATGACAACAGATAAATAAATCCACATTTTTTTGAACAAAAGGAACCAGTTCTGTTTTAAATTCAAGAACTCCTAGCATTTTAATAGAATCAGAAAGTCCCCTCTGTTCAATTTGTTGTTGCATTGTTTCTTTTAGTTCACCATCACCACAAATAAACATCTCGAATTCAACCCCAAGCTTTTTAAGATTTTCGGCAACTGGGATTAAATGATCCGCACCTTTAATCTTAATTAAACGTCCAGAAAACAGTAAACGTATAGGTTTTTTTTCCAGACATTGAGAGGTTCTTGCCGTTAAATTAACAGGGCTGGCTATCATATCTTCTGTAATTCGAGTATCAAAATAAAGGCAAGCATTGGGGGTAATTGTTTGATAGGCTTTGTAAGTTGGAACACCATTACACTGAACTCCATTTGCTATTGCGATCGCTTTCCGTTGTTTAAACTCTTGAGACACTTCCCAAGCATATCTTCTCAGTCTTATAATCGGATTTTGAGTCGTCGCATCGATAATCTGCATTCGGGTTTTTAAGCTGTATTCAGCAATATAAATACAAGGAATATTATGGGACTTACAAATTTTACTGATCTGATTTTTCCTAAAATCTATACTAACCAAAAAAATCGAATCCTCGTGTAATTCTGGACGGTCTTGTATCGAGTCTAAGTTAATAATTTCTATTTTAAAAGGTAATTCATCAACATTAATTAATCTATTGTCAAGATTGTTATTTAAAGCATCATCTTCCTCTAGGATGACTACTATGGAGCCTGACCAATACTTTTGATACTCAAAAACACCATCGATAAACTTTTGAGTGATAATTATTTGGTGGTTTGATACTTTTTTGGCTTTTAAAGAGGGAAGTAAGACCAACTTTAAGGGATTCATAGTTTTGTTTCCTCATTCAAGGAGTTTAATTTAATTTTTCAAAAAGATAAATTCCAGAGAATTTAAAAGTAAACTCGATCAAGAGATTAGCTTCTCGTGAGTTTGGTTGTTATTATATCAAATCTGCTTGTCAATTACAACTCATTGAAGTTTTTTTCTGTTTCTACTGAGATTCGATTTGTTCAGGCGGTAAAGATTTAAGCTTTAAAAACATAATTCCTGCCCCCAACAAGGCAATACTTAATCCCGCTAAAAATGAACGTAAAATCCCACTACCACCCGACCAAGGAATAATAAAAATAATCCCTCCAGCTAAGATTAAACTCATCCACCAACACCCACCAATTAAAACAAGTGTTAAAATAGAAATTGAAGGGTTAATTTTCTTGACAACAATACTCATGAAACAACCACCAATAAAACCAGCAATGGTAAAATTAATCAATTGACGAATTGAACCCAAGGTAAAGAAATCTAAATGTAACTGATTAAAAGCAAGATCATATTCATTAATATAGGCACTAAATTGAACGCCTATTGCTAAAGTGATCGCCCACATTAAGGCAACAATAATTACACGAACTCCACTGAAAGACGGAACAACTTTTTTCAAACCCCATCCCACACTTAATCCTCCGATTAATCCGCAGGCTGCACCAACAAGAATCCGTTCTTGAAGCACTTCAGAGGTTAATACATCTACTGTGGGAACATAGCGGGCGATATCCCATAAATCGAGTAAAAAGCCCACAGACCAGAATAAACTAATAATCAAAAGATTGAGTATCATTTTAATAAAAAATTAAAGCGTTTAAAATTTATAGCCGTCGCGGGAATACAGTGTTTGACAATGTAGCAAACCCCAAAGACTATGGTGAAGTTTCTTTTATTTCTGTTCCCCGTTCCCTGTTCCCTGTTCCCCAATTTTCTGATATTGATAGGAACGATTTTCAGCCCCCCAGACTTGTTTCCCTTTAGCATCAAACCCTCGATCTTGAGTTTCCATCCCGTTTTGATCTAACTTAATGGTATTTGTAATTTTAACCGCCCCCTTAAAATTAATAGTACAGCCTCCCGGTGGCGTTTCACCGATATATTGAGTTCCTACAGATTTTAAAAATACACGACAATTCGCATTCTCAATTTCTTGAGAATTAACCACCCGTTCTGATAGCGGTTTCTGACATAAACCAATCCAATTTTTAGGGTTAATCGGTTTAAAACTAACAGACTCCACACTGTTTCCCTCAGAACTTGGTATAATTTCTAAAAATCTCTGACGATAGGGTTTCGATAAATTGCGAGTTAAGGCTTGTTCTTGATACAGAAAAACCCCCTTAGAATGTTGAACAGAACCGTCTGTATTGTTCAATTTTACCTCACAAGTTGTCATGCGAACACTCGGTGCATCAGGAATAGCTTTAGCCTGTGCTGAAGTCTCCATTACCCCTGTTAAATAAGATGCCACTTCCTGAACCTGACCGGACATCGGATCAGGTTGAGTTACACATCCACCGAAAATAATAGCAACCCCTAAAATAGAAATGGGAGATAATCTAATCATCAAAACATCCAAACTGTAGTCAGCCCTCCAGGGCTTCAAAACATTGTAGATCCACTTTCTAACATTACCTTGTAAATTATTATTATGCCCACTTACACCGGAATTTCTAGCGACGCATTTCGTCATCCCCTGGATAAGGAAGCAGAAGTTGCTCTCCGTAGCGTTCCAGGCTTTGATTTAATTGCCAGTAAATTTGTAGAATTTGTCTATGAACGCCCTCAATATGTTTACTTAATGGGAAATGCCCTGCAAGTTGGGCCGAGACAATATGCCAGTATTTATCATCTGTTTCGGGAATGTGCGCGAGATTTAGATATTTTTCCTGAACCCGGTTTATTTGTCTCTCAAAATCCCCAAGTTAACAGTTATGCTCTGGGACAGGAACACCCTTATATTATTCTGAATACAGGTCTTTTAGACTTAGTAGATGAAGCGGAATTACGGGCAGTTTTAGCCCATGAATTAGGCCATATTAAATGCGGTCATCCGATTTTAAATCAGATGGCAATTTGGGCAATGG
The DNA here is from genome assembly GCA_903893625.1 of uncultured Oscillatoriales cyanobacterium. Classification (GTDB taxonomy): domain Bacteria; phylum Cyanobacteriota; class Cyanobacteriia; order Cyanobacteriales; family Microcoleaceae; genus Planktothrix. The sequence goes on along the minus strand of CAITND010000164.1, from coordinate 1,585 downwards.
GTGTAGCTTCTATGATCGGAGAAATGACCTTTGGTTTAGGAAATTTAGTCAGTAGTGGCTTAATTTATGCCTTTTATGAATGGCGTAGAAAAGCCGAATTATCCGCAGACCGAGCAGCATTATTAGTCACGGATGATCTTAAATGTGTAATGAAATCCATGATGGAATTAGCAGGAGTCAGTACAAAATATGCTCAAGAATGTAGTTTAGATGAATTTATTCGTCAGTCGGAACAATATCGGGATTTAGATCAAGATGGCTTGAATCAAGTCTATAAATTTTTGTTGTATAATGGAGGTCAAGGCACGATGTTAAGTCATCCTTTTCCTGTTGAACGCATTCAATATTTACGACAATGGGCTGATTCTGCGGAATATCGAAAAATTCGCTCCGGTCAATATCAACGAGCAACTGCCGAAGGATCTGTTAATGTTAAAGCCGAAAAATCAAAAGATGAAGTCGATGATTTACGTCGCCAAATTGAAGAATTACAAAATCAAATTAATCGGATAAAATCTAAATAATTTCACTCTCGAAAAACCGGGTTTCTCAATCCATCTTGATTTAATATAATTAATCTCACTGAGAAACCCGGTTTCTAGGGCGATGGCAAACCCGCCCTCAACCTCGTTTCTAGCTTCTAGCTAGGGTTCACAAATTATGAAAATGACTATCTTAGAAACTATCATACGCGACTATTAATTAATTAGAGTTCGGCTAATACTATTGGTAAGTAGTTAAATTTTTAGCCGCGATCGCGCTGCATTTGTTTGTGCTAACATTAAAGAGCTTAAACATTAACTATTAAGAGTCTTTTACTATAATGTCTAAGGAATCCGTCATCACAGAACATATTGAAATCACGCCTGGAGTGCTTGGTGGTAAACCGTGCATTTCCGGTCATCGAATTGCTGTAGCACACATCGCCGAAATGTATCTCAAAATGGGGATTTCTATAGAAGAAATCGCGGGTAAGTATGATTTGCCTCTAGCCTCTGTTCATGCAGCAATGACTTATTATTACGATCATAGAGAAGAAATTGATCGTCGCACTGCTGAAAGTCGAGCTATGGTAGAAGAATTAAAGCGCAATAGTCCACCATCTCCGTTACAAGAAAAATTGAGGGCAATTAGAGGTGAGGAGGAGTTATAATGAAACTACCCAATGGCAATCAGGCTGAAATTTCTCTGCAAAAGCTGGTCGGCTACTGCTTAAATCAAGAGCATTCGAGCGGCAAACACAAAGCCAGAGTCTTTGCATCGGTTTTGGGAATCACGACTAACAATGCAGAGGTTTTGCGAGAGCTTATTCAAAAAGCAGCTATTGAAGGTGAAGTTATCCAACAAAATATTACTGATTTTGGGCAACAGTTTAAAGTTGATTGGACTGTACCCAATACAGCAGGGATTCAACTTCGGACAATTTGGGAAATTACTTCAACTAATTCTAATCCTCGTTTGATTTCAGCTTTCCTTAAACTATGACAAAACACCTTAAACTTTTGGATTCTGTTGCTATTCTCAAGCCTGTTTCAAATACACGGTTAACGCTAGTGGAACCGGAATACGAATCTGTTTCTAGTTT
>CAITND010000163.1 GCA_903893625.1 uncultured Oscillatoriales cyanobacterium | reverse complement strand
TCAACAAAAAGCCGAATAAATTTTTAAACAAGAAGCGATACAATTAGAACAATTAGGCAAACATCAACAAATTACTGAATTATTCGCCCATTTTATCCAAGATAACCGTCAATATATAGTTCAAGAATATATTGAAGGACAAAATTTAGCTCAAGAATTAGCTCAAACTGGGGCATTTTCAGAAGCTAAAATTATTAATCTTTTAGGAGATTTATTGCCTATTTTAGCATTTATTCATCAAAAACAGGTAATTCATCGAGATATTAAACCGGAAAATATTATTAGAAGAAAGAGCGATAATAAATTATTTTTAGTGGATTTTGGAGCAGCTAAAGCAGCCACTATAACGGCGTTAGCGGTGACAGGAACAGTTATTGGTTCAGCCCAATATACTGCACCTGAACAAGCAATGGGAAAACCCACTTTTGCGAGTGATTTATATAGTTTAGGAGTAACTTGTATTCATTTATTAACAAATATTGAACCGTTTGATTTATTTGATGTCAGTGAAAGTGATTGGGTGTGGCGAGATTATTTAAAGGTTAAAGTAAGCGATCGCTTAGGTCAAGTGTTAGATAAACTGCTGCAACAGGGAACAAAAAAACGCTTTAAAACGGCTCAAGAAGTGTTAGATGCTTTACAATTAAAAGTTAAACCAACACCCCTACAAACACCCCAACCTGATCTCGAATTAAAGTCAGCTAGAAAGGTTAATTATGATCAATTAGAACAACTATTAAAATCTGGAAAGTGGAAAGAAGCTGATCGAGAAACAGCTACAAAAATGTTTGAAGTAGCCGGAAGAACCAAGGAAGAATGGTTAATTGAAGATGTTTATGATTTTCCTTGTGAGGATTTACGCACCATTGATCAGTTATGGGTAAAATACAGTAATGGGTACTTTGGCTTTTCGGTACAGAAGCGCATCTTAAAAACTCTGGGAGGAAGCAGGAGTTATGATAGTAAAATCTGGCAAGCGTTTGGTGATCAGGTGGGTTGGCGTGTGAATGGATTATGGGTTATGGACAATCATCTCAAATGCAATCTCCAGACAACCCAAGAGGGCTACCTCCCCCAATCAATAAATTATATATTAAATTCAATTTTATTTTATCAACCGTTCTGTGGTTGGGCGGGGTGGGTTCTCATCTCTCGCATCGATACTTGTAGATTGTAAAATATAAAGCGTACACATAATTTATTTGTAATTGTTCTTATTTACCAATAATGCCTGCTCCTGATATTTATTATCAAACTGTTAAAAATGCCATCATTAAGGATCAATGGTTGATTACTCATGATCCTCTACACTTACGATGGGGGACAAAAGATATGTATGTTGATTTAGGAGCAAAGCAACTGTTAGCAGCCAACAAAGGAGAGAAGAAAATTGCAATTGAAATTAAAAGTTTTATTGGTGCTTCAGAAATAGAAGATTTGAGGAATGCAGTGGGTCAGTTTGTATTATATCGTGCTGTTTTACGTCAAACTGAACCTGATAGAACCTTATATTTAGCAGTTAAAAATACAACTTTTATTACAACCTTTGAAGAACCTGTTGGAAAACTCTTAATTGCAACTGAAAATTTAAACTTGATTGTATTCAACCCTGAAACGGAGGTTATTACCCGATGGATACCTTAGAACATGATCAAAAAATTGTTAAAGAAGTTTTAACGGAGACTGCTAATTTTTATACTTATAATGAGATTGAATGTAAGCCAATATTTCTGGATGAAACCGGGAATTATCTATTAATTAGCATAGGATGGGATGGTGATAAACGCATTCACAGTTGTTTAGTTCATCTTGATATTATTAATAATAAAATTTGGGTACAACGAGATGATACAGAAGATGGAGTTACTTCAGAATTAGTAGCAGCAGGAATTCCTAAAGATAGAATTGTGTTAGGGTTTCATCCTCCTTCTGTTCGACCTCATACGGGATATGCGATCGCTTAATTCGTTATTATTAATTCCCAATCTAATATTTATGGAGGAAAAAAGATGACCAACCTCTATGACTTACTCGAAAAAATTGAACAAAAACCAGGAATGTATATTGGGAGTCCTAATATTAACGTGAGTTCGACGGAGTGCGATCGCGACAAAACAGACGACTATGGGGCATATGATCTAATCAGTAAGCGTGGGAAAATAGAGATGTAACCAGCAAATATTAGACAATTAGGGAGGCTTTTATGGATCACAGAGCATCACACTTAGACATGACAGAAGT
>CAITND010000162.1 GCA_903893625.1 uncultured Oscillatoriales cyanobacterium | reverse complement strand
CCCTGCTCCCCCTGCTCCCCTGCTCCCCCTGCTCCCCCTGCCTCCCCTGTTCCCTATTCCCTCCTAATATTATGTCAATTACTAAAAATGAGATTAAAGTCGGGTCTTTAGATTGGTTTTACCGGGAAACAAATCCTGAAACTAATGATAAAATTCCTGTAGTGTTCTTGCATGGATTGGTTTCTCAGAGTTATAGTTGGTTGGTGATTATGGATGAATTAGAAAAACAAGGATATAAAGCGATCGCACCGGACTGGATAGGTTCTGGATATTCGGGAAAACCAGATAAACGGGATTTTAACTATACGACCGATGCCTTTATTCAAGGGTTAGGAGGATTTTTAGAACAGTTAAAAATAGAAAAATTTTATTTAGTCGTTCAAGGGTTTTTAGGTTCAATGGGATTACAATATGCTTTACGTTATCCTGAACAAATTGAAAAATTAATTATTCTGAATACTCCTATTTCCACATCAGCAAAACTCCCATGGAAATTACAACAAATGGCGTTACCTTTTGTGGGAGATATGATCACTCAAGATCCGTTATTAGTTGATAGAACTTTAGAAGGTGGAAGTAAATATGTGATTGAGGATAAGGTTTTAGAGGTTTATCGCAGTCCGTTTTTAAAGGCTTCTGCTGCGGGGCGATCGCTCTTAGCAACCTTAAAAAATTTACGTTTAAAAGATGCTATGATTGAAATAGAATCTGGCTTTAAAAATTGGCATCATCCGACTCAAATTATTTGGGGATTAATCGATCCTTGGTTAAATTTTTCTGATGTTGAAACCTTTGCAAAAGGGATTTCTGATATTGAAATTGTCACGTTAGAAAAAGCCGGACATTATCCCCAAGAACATTGGCCCCAAGAAATTAGTCAAGCCTTAATATTATTTTTGCGGAAAAAAGTAGTTTAGAATTAAACGGATTTGTAGGGGCGGTTTCTCCAGGGTTTTTGTTACCCCAAATTAATATTTCTAAACCCGCCCCATCCTCACGGTTAGATTGAAAAATTATCGGGAATTATTGGGAATAAGGGCGGGTTTATTAAGATTTCTGCTGAGTTATAAAGATTGTCTCGAACCCGCCCCTACCAGTCTGGGCGGTCGCTCAACAACGGTTTTTTTTGTGTTAAACTATCTGAACTCAGAAGATCGTAAATGACTACCACAACATTAACTAGAGCAAATCACAGCCATGACAGAAGAAGTAATTGAACACAACTTTGGGTTAGGTAAGATTTTTGGCTCTTGGCGAGGTGATTTAACAGGGGGAATTACCGCCGCTATTGTGGCTTTACCTTTGGCTTTAGCCTTTGCGGTAGCCAGTGGAGTTGAACCGAAAGCGGGACTTTATACCGCCATTATCGCGGGGATTGTGGCAGCCGTGTGTGGGGGGTCACAGGTGCAAATTACAGGGCCTACAGGAGCAATGGCGGTGATCCTGATTGGGATTGTCAGCAAATACGGGCTGGAGAAAGTTTGGATAGCAGGAGTGATGGCCGGAATAATTCAGGTAGCTTTGGGAATTGCTCAATTAGGCCAAATGGTTAAATTTATTCCCTATCCCGTCACCAGTGGCTTTACTAATGGGATTGCGGTGATTATTTTTTGTAGTCAACTGAATAATTTTTTCGGCTTAGATTTACCTCGAAGTGAACACTTTTTTCCCGGACTATTAGAAACTTTTAGCCATTTAGAAAATATTAATTGGGCAACGGTTAGTATTGCCAGCGTTGTGATTGTCACCAAACTATTTTGGGTCAAAATCACCCGTCTAGTTCCCGGTTCTTTAGTAGGATTAGTATTAGCAACTGGATTAACGGCCTATTTTCATCTCAATATTGAAATGATTGGCGAAATTCCCCAATCTCTCCCTCTTCCTCATGGTATTCCCCATTGGCAAGATTGGGGCTTACTCAGGGAATTAATTAATCCCGCCTTAGCATTAGCAGCGTTAGGGAGTATTGAATCGTTACTTTCGGCGGTGGTAGCTGATGGTATGACCGTTAGCGATAAACACAATAGCAACCGAGAATTGATTGGTCAAGGATTAGCTAATATAATTGTCCCCTTTTTTGGGGGAATTCCGGCGACGGGAGCCATCGCCCGCACTGCTGTTAACGTGCGTTCTGGGGGTAAAACCCGTCTTTCCGGGGTGATTCATGGTGTGGCCCTAGCCCTAATTGTGGTGGTATTCGCGCCTCTAGCCGCTCAAATTCCCTTAGCTGCCTTAGCGGGTATTCTGATGGTCACCAGTGTCAGAATGATTGAGTGGGAAACCATTGGCTTACTTTTGAGATCGGATTACGCTGATTTTGGGGTGATGTTATTGACTTGGACGATTACAATAGGCTTTGATTTAATTCTGGCGGTGGAAGTAGGTTTGATTGCGGCTAGTGTTTTATTTATTAAGCGGATGAGTGAACTTGAAATGGCTAAAGTTCCTCAAGAAGAAGCCTTTCCTCCTGGAATTCCTCTGGAATTAACTAAAGAAATTGCCGTGTATCGGGTTGATGGCCCTCTATTTTTTGGGGCGGCGGAACGATTTGCTACCTTCTTAAGAGAAGAACCTCAAGTCAAGTATTTAATTTTAAGACTGCGGTTTGTTCCTAATATTGATACAACAGCTTTAGTGGCTCTCGAAGACATTTATCAAGACCTAAAACGTCGGGGTTGTCGTTTGATTTTAAGTGGTCTACAACCTCAAGTTCAGCAACGTTTAGAACGTAGTGGTCTTTTGGAGAAAATTGGTCAAAATAACTGTTTTGATACCACTGATGCTGCAATTCGCTCCCTTGAACAGCCTATTAAACAACAACCAGCACTAAAACTTCAAACTCCATGAAAGATACCTTTCCAACTAATCAGAAATGTTCCTGTCATGGGAATTGTTCCCATTTGTTAAGTCGTCGTTGGTTTATGCGATCGCTCTTAACAACTATTATTTCTATTCCTCTGTTAGAATTTGCTAAACTCGCTCTATCTGCAAATCATCACGCCACAGCTTTAGTCTTAAGTTGTATTGATTTTCGGTTTATTTTTGTAATTACGCCATCATTTAACGTGCAGTTTCAGCTTGAATTTCTCGAATAATGGTGGATATTTCTTCTTCTGAATCAAGATGTCTGGCCAGCACTTGAGCCGTTGTATCCAACAGGCGTTCTGAAAAGGCTTTAGTTAAGTCTGTCCGCAAGCCTTGTCCTATATAAAACTTCAGCAACGCTTCTACAGACATATCTCGAATTGTCGCTATTTTTGTCAGTGATTCTAAAGTATCTATTGGGACTTCAATCGAGACTGTTTCCGTGATCCGTGGCCGCAATTGCAATTTTATTTCTGCTTCAGGATTGTTCATATAATTTCCTTTCAGTGCGGGTAGCAGGACGGGAAGAAATGATGCGGATTCGCAGACTACGTTCTACATAAACTACGAGTAATAGGCGTTGAGAAAGGGAATAACCCAGTATAAAATCGCGCGGTTCCTGATTAGCAGTAGCGTCTCCCTCCTGATAGAATGGATCGAAGAAAACCTCTGTGGCTTCTTCAAAGCTAACGCCATGTTTTTCTAGGTTGCTCTCGGCTTTGTTTATGTCCCATTCAAAGTCAACACCTTGTAGTCTGTACACACTATCCATACTTCGATATTAACATTATTTAGAGAAAAGCGAAAGTATCGGCGAAACTAAGCTTTTCTTTCTTCTGTGAAATTAAATACAGAATGCGATTATTAATCTATTATAAGTAAGTAGGCTCTATAAAACCTCCCTATGTAAACAATTGTTAATCAGTCTAACACTCTCTAATGGATAATCTAAGCCTTCAAACTCCATGAAAAATACCTTTCCAACTAATCAGAAATGTTCCTGTCAGGGGAATTGTTCCCATTTGTTAAGTCGTCGTTGGTTTATGCGATCGCTATTAACAACTATTGTTTCTATTCCTCTGTTAGAATTTGCTAAACCCGCTCTATCTGCAAATCATCACGCCACAGCTTTAGTATTAAGTTGTATTGATTTTCGGTTTATGAACGCAGAACAGCAATTTCTCTCTAATATTTTGCCTCAAAAATATGACTGGACAGCCCTAGCTGGAGCTTCCTTAGCAATTTCTGGTTTTCCACATAAGGCAGAAGCAACGGTTTTTTGGGATCAATTAGAGTTATCCTATAAACTCCATTCTATTGAAAAAGTGATCATTTTAGATCATCAAGATTGTGGAGCTTATGCGAGTTTAATTGACCCTAACCTGCATCAAAATCCAGAACGGGAATATCAAGCCCATGCTGATTATTTAAACCAAGCCTATAGAAAGATTCATCATCGTTATCCTAATCTGGATGTAGAGCTTTATTTTGTTACCCTAGAGTCAGAATTTCAACTCGTGACTTAGAGATTAGGGAGTTGCGATCACCGTATCTGTATTGCGATTATATTCATGATAATCCCACTCCGTTAACGCACCCTACAAGATCGGCGATCGCACTAATAAACTTCATCATGAGTACCGAGATCAAGTAAAATAATTACTTCTTCTGTGTTACTTTGGGCAACTTCTAAAGTAAATAATATCCTACAATCACAACCACAAGAACAGGCTTTTAATCCCAATAATTTTCCTTGTAAGGAATGAGTGCTTAATTGAGGAACAAAAACATCTTCTCGCATTAGTTGTAATGTTTGAATAATTTTTATCTCAAGTTGAGGATTCCGCTTGACAAACTTACGAAATGCTCGTTTAAATTTTGGCGTTAAAACTAATTCTCTCATTCATTTTCTGTTAAAGTTGCTTGTAATTCTGAAATGATATTTTCTACAGATTGAGGTTTTAATTCTCCACGATGAAAAGAGGTGATCGCTTCTTTTGCATCTTGAGCAATTTCTTCTCTGCGAGTTTCGATCATTTGATTTTTAATGATTTCTAATAACATTTCTCTTTGTTCAAGGGGAAGTTGATTAACTGTTAAAATTGCTTCTTCTAATGTGATCATGATCTTAATAGGATTATGTTCAATATAATTATATCGCCAAACGAGAGAGATCGCACTGTAGGGTGTGTTAGCGAGTTCTCGTAACGCACCGAAAATCAGTAAATAATCATAAATATGGTGCGTTACACTCCGTTAACGCACCCTACAAGATCAGTGATCGCACTGCTTCAATTAGGCTGGATGGCATCAAAAATCGGTATAAACCAGATCCTGCAATTACATCTGTTCCGACATTGAGAATATCAGAGAAATTATTCAGCGATTCTTCGCTATTAACAGAATGACATAAAAGCTATCAGAATTAACGACCTCTTGGTAACGTTAACCCTTCCGCAGCCGCCCGATATTCTTCAACACTTTCATTAAAATCAATCGGTAAAACTGCTACCACATTTTCATGGGGACGGGGAATAATCACCCAAGTTTCTAACGCCGCACCATAGGCTTTTTCTACTGCTGCAATTCCGGCATCCATGGCGGTTTTAACTTCGGAAACATCCCCCCGAATCATAATTGTAAACCGCGCACTTCCCGCCCGAATATAGCCCACCAACGTTACCCGACCTGCTTTAACCATCGCATCGGCGGCGGCTAAAACACCGGGAAATCCTTTCGTTTCTAAAGCTCCAACGGCTTGCTGTGACATTTAATTTCTCCTGAATTAATTAGACTCTAAAGGTGTTGCGATTGAATAGTTTTCGCAAAATTAGAAGTTAGGTTAAGTGCGGAAACGTTCACTCAGTTCTGTGTAGCCAATTGACATAACATCTACAATGTTCTCAGGGGGGTTGGGAACGACGTAGTAAGTAATCAGTGAACAGCCAAAGGTCTTTTCTGCCGCTTCAACACCAGCTTGGACAGCAGGAACCACCTCCGATGTTGGGCCACGAACCGCGACGATAAACTCACCCCGTTCTGCTAAATCATAGTAAACAAGGGTAACTCGCGCAGCCTTGACCATCGCATCTGCTGCGGCTAAAACCCCTGGAAAACCCAGGGTTTGTATGACACCAACTGCCTCTGGCATTGAAGTCTCCTAGTAAGAACGGAACGCATCAAAACCATTGTACGACTGAATGGTACTGTAATGAAGAAACTTCTAATCTTCCCAATGCTATTTTAGTTGAATTTTGTTTTAGATTTATCAGTAATTTGGTAGGATTTACATGATTATGAACACTTTAACCTTAAATATTCCTCCGAGTGTTAATTTAACGGATGAACAATTTTATCAACTTTGTGTGGCAAATCAATATTGGAAATTAGAACTCACTGCTAAAGGAGAATTAATAATAATGCCACCAACGGGAGGAAGTACCGGAAATCGAAACT
>CAITND010000161.1 GCA_903893625.1 uncultured Oscillatoriales cyanobacterium | reverse complement strand
TTTTACGAGGGGTAAGACAGTGCTACTAGCCTAACAAGCTCTTAAAACCTTGGCGAAGCTAACTTTCCCCTAGAAATAGGTGTTAGGAGACAACCAGATCTCTACAGAGGGGCAATCATACCCCTCTACCCCGAAAGGGGAAATATAAAGCCTAACTAAAAGTTAGGGGTTTCTACCCATTTTTCCGATGAATATTGAGGGTTAAATCAGATTATCTATGCCAAAACAGTCTTGGTCAGAAAAGGATGCTGACAGCTTATGCAACGGTGACATAAAAGCGCTAACCAGTGATCAAAACTATCCTGATCAATCTCCGACTTGGAAATCTCAACGGAATCAGCAGGACAGTGGGGTCGGTGGGACTGGATCATCAATGGTTTATCCCTCGGTTGCTAAAACCTCGCAACAATCTGACACAAGTTCGGGCCAAAAGGAGCCAACTTTCGAGGTTTTCCCCAATTGGTATCAAGGTCGAAGACAGAAAGCGGCTGTTTCCCTAACCTTAATTTGGGGCGGAATCATTACCCTACATTTTGTTTCTTGGGGGATGGGGTTTGTCCTGGGTTTAACGGGTTTATTGTCAATTCATGCCTTAAGAATTTTTTGGGCCAAGACCCGATCCCCAGGAGAAATTTTAGCTGAACATCCCCAACAAAATTGGCCTTATGTTTCGTTATTGGTAGCTGCTAAAAATGAAGAAGCCGTAATTGGTCGTCTGGTTAAAAATCTCTGTAGTTTGGATTATCCCAGTCATTGTTATGAACTCTGGGTTATTGATGATAATAGTAGCGATCAAACCTCTGTCGTTCTGGAAAAACTCACCCAAGACTATCCCCAACTCAAAGTATTACGGCGCACAGCGAGTGCCAGTGGGGGAAAATCCGGGGCCTTAAATCAAGTCTTACCTTTAACTCAAGGCGAAATTTTAGGGGTGTTTGATGCCGATGCTCAAATCGCACCGGATATGTTACGCCACGTTGTTCCCCTATTCAATGCAGAACAGGTGGGAGCCGTGCAAGTCAGAAAAGCGATTGCTAATGCCTCAGAAAATTTTTGGACTCGTTCCCAAGCCACAGAGATGGCTTTAGATGCCTATTTCCAAGAACAACGGATTACTATTGGTGGCATTGGCGAACTGCGAGGGAATGGTCAGTTTGTCCGACGAGAAGCCCTAGAGAGTTGTGGCGGTTGGAATGAAGAAACCATTACTGATGATTTAGATTTAACAATTCGACTGCATTTGGATCAATGGGACATTGAATCTTTATCTTTTCCCCCCGTAAATGAAGAGGGAGTTACCCAGTTTAAAGCCCTTTGGCATCAACGCAATCGTTGGGCTGAAGGCGGTTATCAACGCTATTTAGACTATTGGCGTTTGATTGTTCGTAATCGCATGGGAACTCCAAAAACCCTAGATTTACTGAGTTTTTGGATTACGCAATATGTTTTACCAACGGCGGCGTTTCCTGATTTGGTACTATCGTTAATTCAACGCCGTCTACCCTTAACGACCCCCTTAACCTGTTTTACCCTCACCCTCTCTTTATTGGGAATGTTTCTAGGATTACGACGCATTCGCCAAACTCAACCGATGATGGTAAATGTTAACGCTCAACCTAGTAAAAGCGGCGAATTCTCCCAATATGAGTCAACAAACGCTGCATCGAGGAAATCCACAGGATTCCGATTCCCAGACCAGTTAACCCTCTGGATCGATACGCTGCGGGGTACAGTGTATATGCTCCACTGGTTAATAGTGATGGGGAGTACAACGGCTCGGATTTCGATTCGTCCCAAGCGACTGAAGTGGGTCAAGACCGTTCATCAAGGAACCCTAACCACTGAATGAGGAATTGTGCATGGATTTGCTAGAGTATCAAGCTAAAACGTTGTTTCGTGAGATGGGGATTCCGGTTTTACCCAGTCAACGGATTGATCAAGCCAAAGATTTGAAGGGTTTGAAAATTCCCTATCCGGTGGTGCTAAAATCTCAAGTCCGTGCAGGAGGACGGGGAAAAGCCGGGGGAATTCGGTTTGTGGAAAATACCATTGATGCGGTCGCCGCCGCCCAAATGATTTTTCATTTATCGATTCGGGGTGAATGTCCCCAAGTCCTGTTAGCAGAAGCCAAATATGATGCGGATCGGGAATTATACTTAGCTGTTACCCTTGATCCAGGGTCACGCCGTCCGGTGTTATTAGGATCGCAACAGGGAGGGGTGAATGTGGAAGCCACCCTATCGACAATTCAGCAAGTGATTGTGGATCAGGATTTTTCCCCTTTTTATGCTCGACGGTTAATCCTAAAAATGGGATTGCAGGGGGATTTAATTCTGGCGGTGAGTGCCATTGTTGAAAAAATGTATCGTCTATTTGTGGAGAAAGATTTAGATCTCGTTGAAATTAATCCCTTGGGTATTAGTCCAACGGGAGAGGTGATGGCATTGGATGGCAAAGTGATTGCCAATAGTGGAGCGTTGGGGCGACATGAAGATTTAATTATTCTACTCAAAGCTCAAGGGAACTATCATTCGGTTTCCTTACCCATGATTTCTGATGAATTGTTTCATCCTCAACTCAATTTAGTAGAATTAAACGGTAATATTGGGATTTTGTGTAATGGTGCGGGTTTAACAATGGCAACCTTAGATTTAGTTATACAATCATCGGGCAAACCTGCAAATTTCTTAAATTTGGGAGGGGCGGATCATTATGAAATTACAGAAGATTTTCGCCAACGTTTGTATCAAGGAATTGATTTAATGACGCAATCAAAACAGGTCAAGGTTGTTGTTGCTAATCTCTGGGTTCAACCTACCATTCGTCTGCCGTTATTAGGAGAAATTGCTGGATATTTGAAACGAAAATCTCGAACCAGTAAGTTACCTCAATTTGTTCTACGGTTAGCGGGAATTCAACCCGAATCCTGTCAGTTAGAATTTGCTGATTTACCTGTAAATTTATTTGATCGCTTAGATTTAGCCGTCGTTGCCGCCGTTAATTTAGCTAAATAATCCGTTTCTCACCCTTGTAAAAATTCCCCCAGATTGGATGATCAAATATGAATTTAACTCCTGATAGTAAAGTGATTGTACAGGGTACAACGATCTCACCCTCCTTAGCTCATGCAGTGGTGCAGATGAAAACATACAAAACTCATATTGTCGCCTGTGTCAGTCCGGGTCAGTCTGGACAGGAGTTAAGTGGAATTCCGGTCTTTGATTTGGTCGAACAAGTGATTGCGAATGTGGGTGAAATCGATATTAGTATGATTTTTGTTCATCCTTATAAAGTTTTGGATGCTGCATTAGAAGCGATCGCGGCGGGTATTCGTCAGTTAATTATTGTCACTGAAGGAATGCCTCCTTTAGATATGGTGCATTTAGTTCGGAAGGCGGAAATTACAGAAACTTTAGTGGTTGGCCCTAATTGTTCGGGGATTATTATCCCGGATAAATTGTTATTAGGCACTCATCCCAGTGAATTTTATAAACCTGGAAATGTGGGATTATTAAGTCGAAGTAGTACCTTAACTTATGAAGTAGCGGCAGAATTAACCCAAGCGGGATTAGGTCAATCCATTGCTGTTAGTATTGGGAGTGATTTTATTGTGGGTTCTTCCTTTCTGCAATGGTTAGAAATTTTAGATGAAGATGAAAATACGGATGTAATTGTTTTAGTGGGAGAAATGGGGGGAACCAGTGAAGAAGAAGCGGCTTCTTATATTGCAGAAGCTATTGATAAACCCGTTGTTGCTTATATTGCCGGGTTACACGCCCCAGCTACTAAACTTTTAGGTCATGCTAGTTTATTAATGACGTCAAAAGTTGTTACTAATATGGTGGATGCTGGAACTGTTGAAAGTAAAATTTCTGCATTTAAAACGGCTGAAGTTCTTGTGGCTGAACGTCCTTCGGAAATTCCCATATTAGTTAAAAAAGCCATAAAAAGACGGAAAAAATAACCGATTTTATCCATAGTAAAAGGGTCTCGTTAATCTCTGTCACCTCCTCGCTCCTACAGATTAATGATTCAGGGATCAAATATTCTTATTCCTTAGTTTCTGCAATCTATTCTTTGACTTGAATTGAAATCTGAAATCCCAAACTATTCAATAATTCAATAAAACCATAAATTTCAGCACAACCTGATTTTGTTAACAGGGGATTGATTTTTTCATAACATGATCTAGCTTCATTTGATAAAGACTGATTTTGATATTTTGATTCAATTACTTTAGCGATCGCACTTCCCCATATTATCAAATCCCTATCTTTTAGAGGCGGGTTCCCCTCAATCTCTGTGAAATCAACCCAATCTTGATCAACCCGCCACCATAATTGTTGAAAAAAATCCAGAGAAATGTTATAAACCTGCTGCAACTGGATTAGAATTTTGAGGTAAAAATTCAGAGGGCGATCGCTTTCCTTTTACCAATAGTTTAACAGATTCAGACATTCCTAATAAAGCTCTTCGTCTCTCCGGTTTAGGGAATTCTTCGGTTGTTAATTCCAATTTCCATTGGCTTAAAAGAGTGGCTAAAACCAGCTTCATTTCAAACCAAGCAAACGCCATCCCAATACACCGACGATTTCCGCCTCCAAAGGGAATATATTCATGGGGTGCATATTGACGATCTAAAAATCGTTCAGGATTGAACTGTTTTGGATTTGGATATAAATCTTCTCGATGATGAATTGAATAAATACTCGGAACTAATAATGTGCCGGGTTGAAATTCATATTCACCAATTTTTAAGGGAGATTTAACCAGCCGACTTAACATTAACATTGCTACCGGATAAATCCGTAGTGTTTCCTGACAAACAGCATTGAAATAGGGGAGTTTCATCACCCCAGTAGCATCGTTAACATCTTCTAAAGTTCCTAAATCTTGCAACAGTTTTTCTTTGATTTCTGGAAAACGATGAATCCAATATAAAGCCCAAGCTAATGAGGTAGCTGTGGTTTCATGACCTGCTACTAATAACGTGATTAATTCATCCCGAATTTCCTCATCAGTCATCGGTTGTCCCTCTTTATCCTGCGCCAAAATCATCATTGATAAAATATCGGTTCGAGTGGCATCAAAATTCTCTCGACGCTCTGCAATTTCGGCATAAATAGCTTGATCAAGCTGTTTTTTTAATTCTAAAAAATGACCCCAAGGACTCCATGAACCTAAATCTCGTTGTAACGCCGGAAACAAAAACGCTAAAGTTTGTGTTAAAGGATTTTTGGGATTCATAATCTCTAACAACAATTCCTTGATTTTATCATAGCGTTCTCCCGATTTTAAACCAAATACTGTTTTTAAAATGACTTCAAAAGAAATCGCTTGCATTGTCGGAAGTAGAGTAAAAGATTCACCCGAATGCCAATGCTGAGTCACTTTATTTGTAATCTCAATAATCACCTGAGTATAATTTCGCATCCGTTCCCCATGAAAGGGGGGAATTAATAATTTCCGTTGTCGTTGATGCGGTTTTCCCGCTAAACATAACAGTGAGTGTGATCCCAATAGAGGGGAGGTCACTCCTGCTTCCGCGCCTGAATCTAGGTGTTGAGGGTCAGTGGTCAAAATTTGTTGAATCGCTTGGGGGTCACTAATAAACACTTGCGGCTTAAATACCGGGCCAAGTGTTACCGTAAACATATCCCCATATTGTTGAGTATATTTATCCATGAAACCTAATGGATCTTTCATCCACTCTAAGGTTTGCAGCCAAGGGTGGGTTTGGGGGCCATTGGGAAGTTGAGCATTTACCATGATTTAAGCTTTTGTGGATTTCTGAAAGGGTGTTCTCAACTAATTTAACTCATGGATCGAAGGATTTAATTTTGATAGCAATCATGGTAATCTAATCTCGTATCTCATCTGTTTAAGAAACTGGCTAAAGATATCTCTTTGCTGAGGTAGAGACGTTATCTAAACCGTTTGTAAACCGATGAAGCGTGTATGTGAGGAGTTTAAAGGATGCGTCAAGTCTGGCGTTGGGCTACAACGGTAACAGGTAGTATGGCTCTGATCGTGGGTATTGGATTAACTCAAGCTCTCCCCTCGTTAGGAACCGCTTCTGAATTCTATGGTGCTGATTCCTTAAAAGAATTAATTACCTTGCGCGATCGCTTAATTCAAGAGTTAGAAACGCCACCTAAAAATAAACCAAAACCCAATTTTTTTAATTCTTTATTTGCTGATCCCCTTGAATTTGAACCCAATGAAACGTTATTACAAAAATTAAAAATCGTTGAAGTTCAAATTTTAGTCGAAGAACGAGCCGAAGATAATTGGAAACAAGCGATTCGTTTAGCAACTCAAGCTCAAAAAGTCGCTAATCCTAATGATCCCTCTCCCCAACAACGAAAACAAGTACAAGATCTGTGGGAAAAAGCAATTAATAATTTAGAGGAAATTTCTCCCCATTCTTTATTAGCACGTCAAACCTCTAACAAAATTAAAGAATACCAATCTAGCTTATCGGAAATTACCGATGAATTATTAGATGCACGGGCAAAAATATTAGAACAAATTCGTCAAGAAAGCGGGTTAACTCGTCAAGCAATGCTCACGGTTTGTACATTAAAACGAGACTGCGTTCATTTACGCGGCAATGAACCCCCCGCTAGTCCCGCTAGTTTAATTAAAGTTCCCGTTGCGATCGCACTTTTACATAAAATAGGTGAGGAAAAAATTAGTTTAGAGCAAAAAGTTCTGGTTGTGGGAGGAAACTTTACCGAAGATGCTTCATCTATTCAAGCTCGTCAATCTTACTCTTTAAAAGAGTTAATGGGAGTCATGATTGATCACAGTAGTAATATTGCAACGAATCAATTAATTGATTATTTAGGCTCTGATTATATTAATAAATATTTAGAATCCCAAGGCTATAAATTCACAAAAGTTAATTTTAAATTAATGGGGGATCATATTATGCCTTGGCGACCCGGAACAGGACGAAATCGATTAACCAGTAATGAACTAACGGAAATGATGGTACAGATTTATAATTATGAACAACCCTCCTCCCAAGTGTTAATTGATGCCTTAAATCGTCAATATGATCGCGTGATTGGTTATGCTGGTTTACAAGGATTACCAAAAACCCAATGGTTAGGAGAAAAAACGGGTCAAAATTCTAGGGTAATTGGAACAACCGTTGCGGCTCAAATTAATGGGGAAAAATATATTATTACAGCTATTGATAATAACACCGCTAATGTTCCTCAAATTAGCACTTCCGTTCATAAAATAGCCGAATATATTGTTGAGAATGGACAGCTTTAATCGGTTATTCTTAACCTAATATAGCAATCCTAAATGATTTGTGAAAAAATTCTGTAGGGGTTTGGTCTCCAAACCCAGACATAAAGAGGGTTTGGAGACCAAACCCCTACGATAAAATATTACAACCTATTTAGGACTGCTATACGTTTACTGAATGCTAATGTATAGAGAACAGATTAAGGAGGTGAACAATTGCGGTTAAATACCCGAATTCAAGGTCAAGGATTTCCGATTATTTGTTTACATGGACATCCGGGTTCTAGTCTGTGTATGTCTGTGTTTACAAACCATCTTTCACAACGGTATCTCACCCTAACACCGGACTTAAGAGGGTATGGAAAAAGCCACACCCGTCAACGGTTCGAGATGGAAGATCATTTACAAGACTTAGAAACGCTTTTTCAAGACTTTAATATTAACCAATGTCTAATTTTAGGATGGTCACTAGGAGGAATTTTAGCCTTAGAATTAGCGTTAAAATTTCCTGAAAAAGTTAAAGGTTTAATCTTAATTGCTTCCGCCGCTAGACCCAGAGGAAATCATCCTCCCATTTCTGGATTAGATTATATTTATACAGGTTTAGCTGGACTGATTAATTGGGTATTTCCGAGTTGGCGATGGAATATTGAAACCTTGGGAAAGCGATCGCTCTTTCGCTATTTAATTCAACAACATCATGCGATCGCTTACCACTATTTAGCACAGGAAGCAATTCCGGCTTTTATACAAACTTCTGGGTTGGCAACTCAAGCCTTAAATCAAGCGTTAAGATTAGGCTATAATCGTTTAGAACATTTACCTGAAATTAACTGTCCTTGTTTGGTTTTAGCCGGAGAATGCGATCGCCATATTACCGCTAAATCCAGTCAAGAAACCTCAGAATATTTATCAAATTCTCAATTTTATTGTTATCCAAATACCGCCCATTTATTTCCTTGGGAAATTCCTCAAACGGTACTCACTGATATTGATAATTGGATCGCTCAATATCCTGAAATTGTTAACAAAAATTAAACTTTTATATAGGACAGGTTTCTGCAATTGTTAGGGTATTGGGTTTAAACCGTTTAATCTTAACTTTTATTCCTTTTGCGTCTTCTGCTTTCAGGTCTTCGAGATAACCAAATTGAGAAGTTTCAGCCTCTTGTTGACTGATAAATGGCCCAAAATAGTAGGTACAGTTTGGAGTTTCTGTAAGAATTTCTACCCAGAAAGCAAATCCAAAAACGTTGAGTAGGCTAATCAGAAGTTCTTTCATATTCACTATCAATGATCTTGATTTTTTCAATAAACTGAGCAAAGTCTTTATCTGCAAAAATCAACCCTTATCAATGAATTTTAGATTAAACAAATATTTTGATTGCTCAGAATAGGCGAGAGAGTTTTCAGGGAAAAGTTAAATTTTGGGGATGTAACTTATCTGAAAACTCTGTAGTTATGAAGTACGGAATCCCTAGTGTTGTTATTGAATAGTTTATCTTAACAATTCCAACCCGAAAGCATCCGTTTATACTTTTTTTAACTCAAATTTGGTGCTGGAAATTGTCTTTGACGATAAATTTCATACAGCGCCATTCCCGTTGCTACAGAAACATTTAAACTGGCGGTTTCTCCTGACAAGGGGATCGACACTAAAACATCACAGTTTTGTTCAATTAAGTGGCTTAACCCTTCTCCTTCACTGCCAACAACTAACGCAATCGCACCCTTAAACTCAACAGTCGATAACGTTTTTTCAGCCGTGGCTAAAGCTCCATAAATCCAAAATCCGGCGGCTTTTAAGTCTTCTAAAGCACGGCTGAGATTAATCACTCTAGCAACGGGAAAGGTTTCTAATGAACCTGCGGCAACTTTCATCACCGTTGAGGTAATACCAACAGCACGGCGTTGAGGTAAAACTAAACCTTGAGCACCAATGGCTTCTGCTGTGCGAATAATCGCCCCTAAATTGTGGGGATCTTGAATTCCATCAGCAACAATGATCACAGGTTGAGAACTGGTGGCTTTAGCGGTTTCGATTAACTCATTCAGGTCTTTATAAGTATAGGGGGAAATTTGAGCCGCTATGCCTTGATGATTTGCCCCTTGGGTGAGTTGATCTAAGCGTTGATATGTGACTTCATCGAGTATTGCACCGTTGGCTTTTGCTGTTTGCAATAATCCGAAAAATCGGGGATCGGATTTAAGTTGAGAAACGACCCAAATTCGACTCAGCGATCGCTCATTTTCTAAAACGGCTTGAACGGTACGTCGCCCATAAATTAATTCATTCTCAACATCAAAGGACTCCACAGGTTCATCTGTAAATTCTGGCTTGCTCTCTTCAATAAATCGCTGACTTTTATGAGGAGAAGGTAAAGAATGTTTGTGTGTCCGAGGTTGACGTTCCTCTAAGAATTTACTCGGTTTTTCTCTTGTGGGTTGTTCGGGTTGAGAACTGGAAAATGATTCATTTCTTTCTCCAGAAGATTTCCGATAGTTGTCAGATTGTTCATCCGAAAATCGATAGGATTTTCTATTATCCGAAAATCGAGAAGGCTTTCTATCGTCTGAAAATCGGGAAGACTTTCTATCATCTGAGAATCGAGAAGGCTTTCTATCATCTGAAAATCGGGAAGACTTTCTATCATCTGAGAATCGGGAAGACTTTGGCTCATCCGAGAATCTAGGGGATTTTCTATCATCCGAAAATAGGGAAGACTTTGGCTCATCCGAGAATCTAGGGGATTTTCTATCATCCGAAAATCGAGAAGGCTTTCTATCATCTGAAAATCGGGAAGACTTTGGCTCATCCGAAAATCGAGAAGGCT
>CAITND010000160.1 GCA_903893625.1 uncultured Oscillatoriales cyanobacterium | reverse complement strand
GTTGAGAGTCTGCAACAGTTGACCCTCTCGACTCCACAGCTTAATGATGCCGTCCCAACTCCCAGAAGCCAAGGTTTTACCGTCGGGACTCCAACTCACACTCATGACCGGACTCTTATGGCCGTTGAGAGTCTGCAACAGTTGACCCTCTCGACTCCACAGCTTAATGATGCCGTCACGACTCCCAGAAGCCAGGGTTTGGCCGTCGGGACTCCAACTCACACTCTCGACCGAACTCTCATGGCCTTTCCAGCTATTCTGCTCTCTGACGTCATACAACGTCTTGTCAAGGGTGATAATCGTTTGCAGACGAGTATTATTTTTTTTCCAAACAGAAGGATCTAATTTTTTAAGTTGTTTGGCTGCGGTTAAGGCTTCTTTCATGGCTAATAATCCTTGACCCTCACTCAATAATTCCCGTGCAGAAGACGCTTTTAATCTGACTTCTGTGGCGGCTAAATCTAACTTTGCTTCTCTTAGCCTGACTTCTGCGGGGCTAAAATTTAACTTTTCTTCTCTGAATGCAATCATAACTGCAACGAAAGAAACGAAAGCAAGGGCAAAGGCGACACCAAATATTATCCCGATTAAACTTGCACGTTGTTTGGCTTTTGCTAAAATTTCATAAGCTTTTTGTTTTGCCTCTAATTCCGCTTGCATTGCCCGTTTATCTAAGGCTTCACTGGCTGCTAAATATTGATAATCTTCACTACTGAGGCTTTTTCCCTCTGCCCATTGTTGGGCTTCTTTTAAGGCTTCCCCCTGCAACAACCACGACTCATCCCGACGTCCTGACTTTTCCCACGCACTAAGGCTTTCTGAGTATTGAGGATTAATATTCATCAAGATAACTCCAGATAAACACACTGTACGAGGTGAAATATTCCCAGTTCCCTGCGATTGAGTTTAATTTTAAACGCTATTGTTCAAAATTCACCAGGGAACACCGGAACACCAGATAATACTTCTGACTGTTTCATATCAGTATTAAAATGTTACAACCTATTTAGGGTTACTATAGTATATTCAGAACTCAGCAAACCGGGTTTCTTAGTCAAATCAAAATTAAACTAGCGATTATCAACAAAAAGAATAACAAAACCCTCTTGAGTAAAATGATTATCGTGAGTTAAAATTCGACTGATTCCCATTTGCTTCATCGTCATCAAGGTATCAGCAAAAATTAGCTCAGTCATGCTTGCGTATTTTTGTAGAGATAGCGATCATGATGTTCTGCACCATCCCTGGGCAAAACATCCAAATCCTCATCCGATAAACCACTAATAAAAGAACTGGCAATTTCTAATAAAAATGCACCCGTATCTTCTGCCGGATCTAAAGGATTTTCCGTTAAATTAGAACTGGGAAGTGGTCGCTGATTTGTATTTAGCCGCCATTCTAAAAAGCTAACAAAATCTAAAACCTCTTGCAAAACAGGTTCAGATAAAGTTTCTAAATGCTCTAATTTGTCTAAAATAAGCTCTTTGATTGCGTTCATATCCTGAACCTTGTATTAACACATTTACATTTTAACAGGACTTACGCAGTTACGCTATATGTAGCGTAATAATGAGTTAGCGATCTCGCTCGTAACTCAAACAAGATCGCTTTAACAGGACAACCTCTTAAAGTCCCCCAATTTTGGGGGATTTAGGGGGCAAATATTGCTGCTTTAGAAATCTGTCTAAACAGTATACATTTCAAGCCATCTAGCCCCCTAGCCCCCAAATTGGGGGGAAAATAAATAATTAGGACTTTTTAGGGCGATTGCTATTATCATTGGTATGCGATCGCCTACTTTTGACACGCTATATATAGCCTGCTTGCGTAAGTCCTGAATCTGTGTTGGTTTAACTGCTTAACAGCTTATTGCATTAAAATTTTTTTCATCAACCATTCTTTGCCTTTATAGGGTGGATAACGTAGGGGTAAATCTAATAAAAACGTTTGTTTTAATACACTACGATAATGGGAAAAACGATCAAATGTTGCTTTTCCATGAGAACTTCCTATCCCACTTTCCCCTACACCGCCAAAGGGCAAAAATTTACTACTAAATTGTAGCACCGTGTCATTAAAACAGAGGGTTCCTGATGATGTTTCTTGTAAGATTCGGTTTTGTTTTTTTTTATCGTTAGAGAAAAAATATAACGCTAAAGGTTTGGGACGACTGTTAATTTTTGCGATCGCTTCTCCTAAATCCTGATATTCTAAAATCGGTAAAATCGGCCCAAAAATTTCTTCCTGCATAATTAAATTATCCCAGGAAATATTATCAATTAAAGTGGGAGCCATATATCGAGTTTCTGGGTTAGTTTTGCCTCCGGTGATAATATTACCCGCTTTTAAAAATTCCTGTAATCTGTTAAAATGAAATTGATTAATAATGCGCGAATAATCCGGGCTAGTTTCGGGGTAATCTCCAAAAAAAGTTTTAATCCACTTTTGCAACGCGATAATTAATTCCGATTTTATTCGAGAATTCACTAACAAATAATCTGGAGCGATACAAGTTTGACCCGCATTAATTAATTTACCCCAAATAATCCGTTTTGCGGTATAATCTAATTGAATATCATCATCTACAATACAGGGACTTTTCCCCCCTAACTCTAAGGTGACAGGTGTTAAATATTTAGCCGCAGCTTCCATCACAATTTGACCAACTTTTTGCCCCCCGGTAAAGAAAATATGATCAAACTTTTCGGCTAATAATTCTTGACTGATTTCTACTCCTCCTGCAATTACGGCAATATAGTCAGAATTAAAAGTTTTGCTGATAATATCACTAATAATTTTAGAGGTATTTACAGCAATTTCTGAAGGTTTTAAAATCGCACAATTTCCGGCCGCGATCGCCCCAATTAAAGGAGAAATAATTAGTTGAAAGGGATAATTCCAAGGTGCTATAATTAATACAACTCCCAAAGGTTGAGGATAAATAAATGTTGAAGCGGGAAATTGACTTAAAGATGCCGGGACTTTTTGCGGTTTAACCCAAGATTTGAGATGTTTAATGGCATAATTAAGTTCAGAAACCGGGGCGAATTCAAAATAGGATTCCAGATCAGGACGGCCTAAATCTGCTTTGACAGCGTTAATAATAGCCGTTTCATGGAATGCGATCGCCTGTTTCAACCGATGAAGTTGTGTGAGGCGAAACTGGATATCCTGGGTTTGTCCAGTGGCAAAAAAGTCTCGCTGTTGCCCAATTAAACTTTGAATAGCGGTTTTTTCAGTCATTTTTGCTTCTCCAAATTACTCAAACAGTTGATACCCTTTTATGGTACAACTTGATCTGGTAAAGTTATTGCAATTAAGGTAAATTTGAGAATGGCAAACATAAAAGAAATTTTATATATTGAAGTTCCCACTCCCAAAACTCAACAGGTTTGTACTTGGTTGCAAGAAAAATTTCAAGCAGAAATGGGGAAAAAAATTATCACTCCCGATGGGTTTCGGTTGCGATTTTCGACCCAGCATGAAAACACAACCGAATGGAATGAACTTTCAACTTTTGTTTGGTCAGTGCAACGGACAACTTATTTAAAAGTCTTTCGAGTTGGTCAACCGCCCAAAAGCAAAGAAAAGGTTTTTTTAAAACGTTTAGAAACCGAACTTAGAACCACATTTCCCCATCAATATCCCGAACCTCCAGAGATTAATTTATCTCAACAATCTATTTTTGAAGGGTTAAAAAAAGATTATCCCTTAACGGTAAAATACTTCCAAAAAATGCCCAATGGAGAATTTGATCTAAAACGGGTTTATTGGTGGGAAAAACGCTGGCGAGAAGGGGTAAGAAATCCCCAAACACCTAAACAAGTTATTTTTAAAACAGATCATTCCCAGACCGATGATTCCCCTAATTATGACTTAATTTATATCGGGGGTGCTTTAGGGGTCATTCATGCCGCCGTGATGGCAAGATTAGGCTATAAAGTATTATTAATTGAACGGTTGCCTTTTGGTCGAATGAACCGGGAATGGAATATTTCTCGTAGTGAATTAAAGAGTTTAATTGATTTAAAATTATTTACTCCGACGGAAATCGAAAGTTTTATCGCCAGAGAATATAAAGATGGATTTCATAAGTTTTTTGATGCTTATAATCCTAAAATTGCTAAAGCTCAAATTCTCCATACTCCCACGGTCTTAAATGTGGCTTTAAATTCCGAAGTTTTATTGAAATTGTCAGGAGAAAAACTCAAAGAAGCCGGGGGAGAAATTTGGGATGAAACCGAGTTTTTACAAGCCAATATTAACCCCAATCAAGTTACTATTAAATCCCTGCATATTCCCAGCCAAACCGAACGAACTGCCACCGGAAGGCTATTAGTAGATGCGATGGGAACTGCGTCTCCTATTGCTTGGCAATTGAACGGAGGAAGGGCTTTTGATAGCGTTTGTCCGACGGTGGGGGCGGTAATTGATGGCGGGTTTGAACCGGGGGTTTGGGATGCTAACTATGGAGATGTTTTAAATAGCCATGGGGATATTTCTAGGGGAAGACAGTTAATTTGGGAACTGTTTCCAGGGGCAGGAAATGAGTTAACATTTTATTTATTTCACTATCATCAAGTTAATCCTAAAAACCCCGGTTCTTTGTTAGAAATGTATGAAGACTTTTTCACTATTTTACCCGAATATCGTCGCTGTGACCTGGATAAATTAGTCTGGAAAAAACCCACTTTTGGCTATATTCCCGGGCATTTTAGTACGGGAAGTAGCGATCGCAAAATTAGTGTTGATCGGTTAATTTTAATTGGGGATGCCGCCTCTTTACAATCTCCCTTAGTGTTTACTGGATTTGGGTCTTTAGTGCGGAATTTATCTCGATTAACGGATTTATTAAATACCGCTTTAAAACATAATTTATTAACCGCAGATTGGTTAGATCAAATTCGGGCGTATCAAACCAATATTTCCGTTACCTGGTTATTTTCTAAAGGGATGATGGTGCCCACAGGGAAATATTTACCACCGGAAAAAATTAACTCAATTTTAAATACCTTTTTTGGGGTTTTAGCCACCGAACCCCAAGACGTTGCTGAAACCTTTATTAAAGATCGAACAACTTGGTGGATTTTTACACGGTTAGCCCTAAAAGCCGCCCGGATGAATCCTTTATTATTAATTTGGATTTTAGACTTTGTAAACCTGGGAGAAGTTCTAAGATGGATGAAGAATTTTATTCAATTT
The DNA here is from genome assembly GCA_903893625.1 of uncultured Oscillatoriales cyanobacterium. Classification (GTDB taxonomy): domain Bacteria; phylum Cyanobacteriota; class Cyanobacteriia; order Cyanobacteriales; family Microcoleaceae; genus Planktothrix. Next base: position 313 of record CAITND010000160.1, on the reverse strand, counting down.
ATGGTATTATCTATGATTAGTTTCCTTTGCGGTTGGCTTCCTAATTTAAGTCGCAAAATTCAACCCTGGTTAGAACCGCGTTATCCTAAAGTTTGGATGTGGTTATTAACAACCAGTTATGCTTTAACCGACGGGATGGGAAAACCTCAAACTCCATATTTTAACACCTGAAAACTCAATTTATCTCAATTTCAATTTATCATCAATTATAACAATTAATTTGAGGGGAAAATGAATACAGTTACTTTAAATCTCAATCCGATTATTAAACTCACACCTGATCAATTTTATCAACTGTGTGCAGCTAATCCAG
>CAITND010000159.1 GCA_903893625.1 uncultured Oscillatoriales cyanobacterium | reverse complement strand
ACTGATTACTGATTACTGATTACTGATTTCACCCAATCTTCTCCGACTCGAATAGTTAAATCTGATCCGATTTCCCCCGTTGAGGAGGATTTTAGTTCTCCTAAACCCAGGGTTTTTTGCATCAGTTTAGCTGCACCTAAATCTCCCCCTTGAACAATAATTTGGGTTTTCTGTTGTTGATAGGATTCATGGGGTGCTAAATAAACTTGACTAAATCCTTGATCGGATAAAAAATTGAGCATTTTTTCAGCGCCTTTGGGATGACCAGAGGCATTTTCAATGGCAATTTTTAAATCTTTAGATAAACTTTGATAAGCCGAAGGTTCGTAGGCTCCATTTAAGGTGTATCCAATCGAATCTAAACGAAAATATTGATACATAACCCGATCCCGTCCCCGTTCATCTATAAACCAATAACTACTATTGCTGTCATTTTCAGAACTAGAACGACCGGGTAACATCACCATTTTAAAATTTTGGGATTCAATATTTAAACCAAAATTAACTAAGGTTAAAATTTCTTCAAAACTCAAATTGGTATCAATATATTTTTGCATGATCCGAATAATTTCAGGAACACGAGGCAAAACTGTAGGATCTTTAAGTCGAACTAAAATCGCTTCCATTAAAGCTTGTTGACGCTGAACTCGACCTAAATCTCCATAACCATCACCCCGAAATCGGACAAATTGATCCGCTTGTTCCCCATTAATAGTTTGCCAACCGGAAGCTAAATTAATTTTTAATTGTTGAGTATTATCTTGATAGGACATGGGTTGAGGAATATAAACTTCCACTCCTCCTAAAAAATCGACTAATTCTTGAAATGCGCCACTACTAACACGAACATAACGGTTGACTTCAACTTTGTTTAAGGTATTTTGAATCACCTCTTTTGCTAATTTAGGGCCCCCCCAATAATTGGCTTCATTAATTTTTCCGGTTCCATAACCCGGAATTTGAACTTGAGTATCACGGGGTATTGATAACAGATTCACAGATTTATCTTTGGGTTCAAAACGGACTAATAACACCGTATCACTTCGACCTTTAAACAGATCCTGGGAGGATTGAGATGTGTTAAAATTGCCATCAATTCCCAAGATTAAAATATTAACGGGACGAAATAAACTATATTTAAACCGATGTCGCCATAGTCCATCTAAAATATTTGATTCCGGCTCAGTAAAATCAAATTTTTCAGGAGTCAATAGGGCTGTTATTGCGCCTAAAGTTGCTGATGTACTGGCTATTAATAAGACAATAAAACTAAAAAGTAATAATTGGAGAATTTTGGGTTTGCGATGGGAAGGTAAGGGAGAAGTCATAGGTCTATTTATGAATATAGCAGGGAACGGGGAACAGAGAACAGAAAGGGTAATTCATCCCAAATCCGTTGATTAAGGCTTGTTAAAAGCCTGATTTTGTCCAGACTTGAGCAACTAAATCAGTAGTCTATCATAATCGAATTTGGGATCAGTGCTGATCCCAAAAATAATATGATCCGATCTGTTCCCCGTTTCCTGTTCAGCGATTAAATGCTTAAGATTTTAATCCTGCTTGTTCAAGCCGTTCTATGGAAATTTTAGCAGCTTCAGAAACTTGGGAATGACTATCTTTGGCTAAATAATTCAAAGCAGAAAGGCTTTTTTGTGTTCCCAGATGACCCAATGCTTCTGCTAACCGTTGGCGAACTAACCAATCTTCAGCTTGAGCAAACCGAAGAATTTGATCAATAGATTCAACATCTTTAATTTCTCCAATTGCAGCGATCGCAGCTTGGTGTAAAATGACTTCATTGCTATTTAATGCGGCTAACAAAACATCACGAGCACGAATATCTTTTAGGTTTCCTAATGAGACTGCGGCACTAAATCTAACCAGCCAATCTGTATCTTCATAAAAAGCTCGAACTAAGGGTTCAAATGCTCGAATATCCTCTAAATAACCCAAGGCACCCGCCGCATCGGCTCTGACTCCATAATCGGGATCATTTTCTAATAGATTCACTAACAGGGGATAGGATTCTTCAGTAGGTTTAATTCCTAGAGCAAAAATTGCCATAGAACGAACTTGTAAACTTTGATCATTGAGAACCTTTTTAATCAAAGGAACAGCATCCTCTGGAGGAATATTTCGCAAAGATGCTAATCCTAATAAGCGATCGCGTAAGTTTTCGCTATCTAACTGAATGGCAATATTTTCTAAATTTAACGGTTGATTCATTCGTAAATAAGGTTCATTTTAATCCTTATTTATTATACTCAGGCTGGCTATAATTTGCACAACAGAAAGCCTCCTAAAATCAACTCAATTCTAAATATCCCTATCTGGGGGACTTTCCCCCTTACGGACTGCCAAATGTCCCCAATGTTCTTGTCCGTGACGACTAGGAGTTGAGTTCGTCACGGGATGGAGATCAAGAATTTGAAATTTCTCTTGAAAATACTGTTGAATTTCCGCAGGTGTGATGCCAAATGGTGGCCCTCCGGGGCGAGAATGGGTAAAAAACAACCCGAATAATTGCCCATTGGGTTTAAGAATTGACTCAACTAACTGCACATAATCATAGCGTTTTTCTGGAGGAATAGCACAAAAACAAGTATGTTCAATTACATAATCAAAATGTCCTGAAAATTCTTTTGTCAATTCAAAAATATCTCGTTGTAAAAATTTTGCTGAAGTCGGAAAATATTTTCCTGAACCCTTTAAAATTGACGGTTGAGTGATTAATAATTGTTGCCATCGTAACGCTTCTTCAATAGCAGAAGCTGCAAAATCAAACCCAACCACTTCAAACCCATAAGTGGCAAACAATAGCGCATCATAACCCCGTCCACAGCCTAAAACCGCAGTTCGTCCGGGTGCGGGAGCGTTGGAAGATTGCAAAAACGTCACAAAGGGAGGTGCAGGTTCTCCTAAGTCCCAGGCTGTCGTTCCCTGTTGATAACGTTCTTCCCAAAAATTTTGATCATTAACTGATACAATCATGACTGTATTATGGTCGAATTGAGTTAAACTGATTAGCGTTCAGCCCCCAATCAAAACTGGATGGCTTTATGCTGACTTCCGACTCTTAAAAACCTCATGTTTTTTGCCACGAACCTTTTTAGGGCATCACTATGGAATTTTATCAGTCTGTGCGGTATTCATCTGCTTTAGAACAAGCAATTGATCGCAACCCATTTATCGTAACACCAGAAACTTCTTTAGCAGATGTAATTAAGTTGCTGGGTCAATCTCAGAATCATTGCCTCTTAAACCCTAGTAATTCTTCTGTGGAAGACTCTAGGGCAAGTTGCGTGTTAGTTATTCATCAAGATTCAGAAGAAATCATTCATATTCTTCCTGATGAACAACCTCAACCTTCCTCTGTTTTAGGAATTATAACAGAACGGGATATTGTTCAGTTAATGGCGACTGGAATTTTAGATAATTTAACAGAAGCACCGCTTCATAAAATTCGAGTGGCTGAAATTATGTCTCCGGTTTCTGTTAGTTTAACAGAATCTGATGATCAAGATATTTTTACCGCTTTATCCTTATTTCGACAGCATCAAATTCTCCATTTACCCGTTTTAGATAGTCGAGGGCAATTAGTGGGAGTGATTACCCCAGAACGGATTCGTCGAGTTTTACAACCTTCTAATATTTTAAGATTGCGACGAGTAGGAGATGAAATGACCACCCAAGTTGTGACGGCTCCGGTGACAACTTCGGCATTAAGTTTAGCCCAAATGATGGCAGCCCATCAAGCGAGTTGTGTGGTTATTTTTCAAACAGGAACTCAGAAAAAATTAACCCCCATTGGATTAGTAACGGAACAGGATATTGTTGAGGCGCAATTTTTAGAATTAGATTTAACCGTTACTCCCGCAACAACAGTAATGGGAACTTTATCCTTTTATTTAAAAGCAAATGATTCTTTATGGATGGCGCATCAAGAAATGCAAAAGCAACAGGTACAACGGTTAGTTGTCTGTGGCGATGAAGGCGAATTGTTAGGAATTATTACACAAGTTAGTTTATTAAGAATGCTTGACCCAACAGAAATGTATCGGGTTGTTAGACAATTACAGCAATCGGTTAATCAATTACAAACCGAAAAAGTAGAACTTTTAAAAAGCCGTAATGCTGAACTTGAAAAACAAGTTCAAGAACGCACGTCTAAAATTCATGAACAGTTGCAACGGGAACGACTATTAGCGAAAATTTCTATGAGAATTCATCAATCCTTAAATTTAGATGAAATTCTCAATGCAACGGTCGCGGAAGTTCGGCAATTTTTAGAGGCAGATCGGGTTTTTATTTATCATCTTGAATCCGAGGAAACTGGTAAATTAGTAGCTGAATCCGTTGCATTTGGATGTAAATCTCTTACCAATGATCGGCTTTTTCAAGAGTCGGCTCAATGTTATTTAACGGTGTTTGAACACGATAATATTTATGCCGTTTCTGATATTCAAAAATCTTCCTTAACTTCTGAAGAAATTCGTCAGTTAAAGAAACAAGAAGTTACCGCTTATCTCGTAGTTCCGATTCTACAAGATGGGCAACTGTGGGGTATGATTACAGCACATCAGTGTTCAGGTTCTCGTCATTGGCAACCGTCAGAAACGATATTATTACAACAGCTTGCCACTCAATTAGCGATCGCTATTCAACAAGCTCAATTATATCAACAAGTTCAAGCTTTAAATACCGATTTAGAACGTCAAGTTCAAGATCGAACAGCAGAACTCCAGCAGAAAGTTCAAGAACTTCAACAGTTAAATATTCTCAAGGATGACTTTTTAAGTACCGTTTCCCATGAACTGCGGACTCCTTTAGCCAATATGAAAATGGCAATTCATATGTTAAAAATTGCCCCCAATTCTGAGCGAGGTCAAAAGTATTTAGAGATTTTAGGATCTGAATGTATGCGAGAAACCAATTTAATTAATGACTTATTGGATTTACAACGGTTAGAATCTTCTTCCACACCTATTACCATCGAAAGTTTAGATTTATTGGAATGGTTGCCCAATATTGTCACTCCCTTTTATTCCCGCACCCAAGAACGTCATCAGGTGCTAAATGTCGCCTATTATCCTGATTTACAACCTATTAAAACCAATTCTAATAGTTTAGAACGAATTCTCGCTGAACTGTTAAATAATGCCTGTAAATATACACCTAATGGCGGCGAAATTTTACTAGGAATTCATTATCAGGGTTTGTCTAACTGGCAAGAATTAACCTCAGAATCCAAAAAGAAACGCAAAAAAAAGAAACAAGATATTTCTCTACCCTCTCCCCCGATTTCCGATGCCTTACAAATTGTGATTCGCAACCAAGCCGAAATTCCTCAAAAAGAACTTCCCCGAATTTTTGAGAAGTTTTATCGAGTTCCTAATGCAGACCCCTGGAAGCAAGGAGGAACCGGGTTAGGGTTAGCTTTAGTGCAAAAATTAGTTGCACAATTAGGCGGAACGATTCAAGTTGAAAGTGGCAACAATCTTACTACTTTTACCGTTGAGTTTCCCTGTTAAGTTCAGTTCTGATTGAGCGAGTAAGGACAAGTTGTAAAATTATTTTTCAGCAATAACAAGCATCTCAAAATCGACCGTTGTTAATCTGTCATTTCTGGAAAATGCACCCAACTTTGCACCATAAATATCTATGCTGCTGTAACCGAGAGATTTCAGTAACCAGGTAATTTCGCTGGGTACATAATACCTTTCATTACAGGCAAGAGATTTCTTGTTTCCCAGGTCATCTTCAAATTCCGTTATGTTATGATCCCGAAATGTCATCAAGTCAAAACTATTGCTTTTGCAGGTAGAATTTCCGGCTTCCGTTGTTGATTCATAGAATTGCTCAACCGAATGATATAAGGGAAACAATCCATTTAAAGTTGTGAATATAAGTTTAGCATTCGTCTTCAACGAGCGGGTGACATTTTTCAGGATTTCAAAGTTCATTTCATCAGTTTCCATGAGCGAAAATCCTCCCTCGCAAAGCATTATCGCTACATCAAATTCAGAATTAAATGTCAAATTTCTGGCATCCTGCTGCTGAAAATCAATCATCAAATTTTCACTTTTTGCTTTATCCCTTGCCCTTTTAAGCTGGGATGGGGATAAATCAATTCCAGTAACAGAATATCCCCGCTTTGTCAGTTCAATTGTATGTCTTCCTGTACCGCAGCCCACGTCTAATATTTTTAAGGACTTATTAAATCCTAGTTCTTTTTCTATGAAATCACACTCACCAATTGTCCCTTTCGTAAAATTCTCAGCATCATATTTCTGTCCATAATTCTCGAACAGGGATTCGTACCATTGTTTTTGAGTCATCTTATTTAATCCGATAATTTTTTATTGCAAGTAGTTATTTAATGGCGCTTAAATATTTTTCAATTCTCCGACAGTGGCAGGAACTTCAACCCGTTCTTGCAAATTATATACCATAGTTAGTTGAACAATTCGGCGGGACAATTCAAGTTGAAAGTAGCAACAATCTTACTACTTTTACCGTTGAGTTTCCCTTTCCTAGTAAAATCCTGCCGCAATTAAACAATCTATAATAGAATCATTACTATTTCGTTCATAGAGGCTGCTACCATGACTTCTTCACTGGCTAAATCCTTGAATTCTCAGGTTGCACTCGCTCAACATTTGCCTCCTTTAGAAAATGGCGATCGCTTAATTCGCCCTGAATTCGAGCGCCGTTATCAGGCTATGCCGGGACTAAAAAAGGCTGAACTTATCGAAGGAGTTGTGTACATGGCGTCCCCATTACGCTTTAAATTCCATGCTGAACCCCACGGCAATCTCATTGGTTGGCTATGGACATACAAAGCTGCCACACCCCAAGTGCAAATGGGCATTGAGCCAACAGTCCGCTTGGATATCGACAACGAACCACAGCCGGATGGGGTGTTACTAATTAGCCAAGAAAGCCACGGAAAATCAACTCTGAGTGCAGATGGATACCTAGAGGGATCGCCGGAATTGGTAGTAGAAATTGCTGCCAGTAGTGCCGCCATAGATTTAGGCGATAAAAAACGTGCCTATCGGCGTAGTGGCATCCAAGAATACCTTGTTTGGCAGGTATTTGACCAAAAAATTGATTGGTTTAGTTTGCAAGATGGCGATTATATTTCGTTGCTACCAAACCAACATGGGGTGATTTGCTCTCTGGTGTTTCCGGGTTTGTGGTTAGATGTTGCAGCCATGCTAAACGGAAATATGCAGCAAGTTTTGGCTACTTTACAAGCGGGAATCAATGCGGCGGAGCATCAAGAATTTGTCCAGCAGTTAATCGCACCACAGGCAGGAGATTGCCAATAAAAATAAAGTTCAAGGCGGCGTCAAAATAAGATCAGATGTTGAGTTGAGGCCCGTACCTATGCCGAAATGGAAATTAACCACAGAATTTACCTTTGATAGCGCCCATTATATTAAAGAATAGGAAATTCAGGCGTTAATCGTTAATAGTTTAGGGGCAGGTTAATAGAACTGATTAGTGGTAGAATTAATGGAGTGTAAATCTACCACCCCTCCCTAAACCTTTTTTCTAAAAACCATGAACTATTTAGCTTTAGCGACGGATTTTGATGGCACATTAGCAACAGATGGAGTGGTGGAAGAGTCTACCTTAAAAGCGTTAGAACAGTGGCAACAGTCGGGACGAAAGTTAATCTTAATTACGGGAAGACAACTCGATAATTTAATTGCCCATATTCCAGTGGTAAACGTATTTGATTGGGTTGTGGCGGAAAATGGGGCGGTGTTATATGAACCTTCTACAAAGGTGGAAAAATTGTTAGCAGATCGCCCCTCTGAAGCGTTTATAACCCTGTTACGCGATCGCATTTACGAAAAACAAAAACAATTAAAAAATCATGCTGTTCCAGAGGAATTTTCAAAGATTTCTCAAACTCAGACCTTAGAATTATTTGGAGTAGGACGAGTGATTATTTCCACTTGGGAATCCTATTTAGAAATTACCCAGAAAACGATTCAAGATTTAGGAATTAATCTGCAAATTATTTGTAATAAAGGGGCTGTTATGGTATTACCTGAAGGCATTAATAAAGCCTTTGGACTAAAAGCTCTTTCTGAAGTTATGAACCTATCTTTGCAACAGATTGTTGGGGTTGGGGATGCAGAAAATGATTGTGATTTTTTAGAACAATGTGGTTATTCCGTAGCCGTCGCTAATGCCTTACCCGAAGTCAAAGAAAGGGTTAATTGGATAACACAAAATAGTCGAGGAGCAGGGGTTATAGAATTAATTAATCACCTTCTATAACCAGGAAAACCTTAACGGAGAACAGACAGAAAAAAAGTTCAATATCTTACTGATAACTGATAACTGGTAACTGATAACTGATTATATGAACCGCCGTGATTTTTTAACGGGATTAACCTTAACGGGAATTGCAACTCAGTTCCCTATTTTAGCTCAGTCTGGATCTTCTCAACTGTTACTCAAACCACCGGGTTTAAATCAAGGGGATACGGTCGGGTTAGTCACTCCAGCCAGCCCGATTTTAAAACAGCATTTAAAGTGGATTCAACTGCAATTAGCACAACAGGAATTAACGGTTAAAGTTGCTCCTCATGCTCTGAGTAAATATGGTTATTTAGCGGGAACAGATCAACAACGGGCGGCGGATATTAATCTAATGTTTGCTGACCCAACTGTTAACGGAATTATTGCAACGGGAGGCGGTTGGGGAAGTAGTCGAATTTTATCGTTATTAGATTATAATTTAATTCGCCAACACCCTAAAATTTTCCTCGGTTATAGTGATATCACGGCTTTATTATTAGGATTATATAGCAAAACCGGATTAGTCACATTTCATGGATTATTAGGGACTTCAATGTGGAATCCCTATTCAGTGAGTTGGTTGCAAAAACTCTTATTTGAAGGACAAACTATAACCTTTCAAAATTCTCCTGATGTTCCTGTTCAAACAATTTATCGAGGTCAAGCAAAAGGACAGTTAATTGGGGGAAATTTATCGGTTTTATCTGCTTTAGTCGGTTCAGAATATTTACCAAGTTGGCAGGGCAAAATTTTATTTGTGGAGGATGTAGGGGAGGACATTTACCGAATTGATCGAATGTTAACCCATTTGAAGTTAGCCGGAATTTTAGATCAGATTTCGGGGTTTATTTTTGGTCAATGTACCTCCTGTACCAAAGGTGAGGGTAATGAACCCTCTTTAACCTTATGGCAAGTATTAACGGATTTGATTCAACCGTTAGGAATTCCGGCTTGGTATGGTTCCATGATCGGTCATATTCGAGATCAGTTTACTATTCCTTTAGGAATAGAGGTAGAAATTGATACTGAACAAGGAACGATTAAAATGTTAGAAAACGCAGTGGTTTAAGGATAGTTGAAAACCAGTAAAGTATTGATTTTTACCTGGATTTATCTAATATCTAAAGAGAGAATATAGTATTTCATAATCAAAAGTTAACAGACTTAAAATAAAATTTAAAAAATATAGAAAATCTTTATAAAAATGGGCTGCCATTATCAACTTACTTGACTAGACTTAAACCAGACTGTAGAATTTAGTAACTGACAGTTTTCAGAATTCTGCTTTGGCGAATTTATTGCTAAAGCCTCTGATGAATTTCACTGCCAAGGAAGCAAGCTTTTATGATGTTCTCCCAACCTCCAGAGCAACTGAACTCTCTGTCTAGTTCTACGGATAGAAGAGAAATGACATTGATGGCGGTTCGATGGGCACAGAAATATTATGAAAAGGCTGCTGCTCATAACTCCCGCAATTCAACTCATTTCTTTTTAGAAAATCATGAAGTTGATGTGACTGAATTTCATGAGGATCGCTCTCGCATTGTGGCGGAGTTAATGAAGAACTTGAATCTTTTGGGTACACTGGCTTGGAATAAAGTGGGAACTATTTTAGGGATTGACTGGAATCGGTATCCCGTGAATAAACTCCCCTTAAAACACACAACTACACTGATTGAAGATGTGTGTAATTTGTATCATCAAACCTTGGAAGTTTTTGCTCAATATGAATACCCCTTTCGTTTGTCGGTATCCTTGGGACGAGAAACAATAAAACTTCGCCGAAAATACTCCCAAGCTGAACCCTTAATGTTAGTTCTGCTACTGTTGCAGTTTCATTATATGGGGCGAATGTTGTTGGAGTGGATGTCTATGAAAGAAAGAACTGTTTTTTTCCTATACTTTAAAACCTTGGAGGATTATTTATATTCTCCTTTGGGGGAAGTCAATGATTTAGCCGCAAAACACCTATCAAATTCTCCGGCTTTAATTGCGGTTCAACAGTTACTTTCTAGTTTTACAACAATTGCTCACCAGGTTTATCATAAAGTACATGATTTGAATGTGGGGTATCGCAGTATTAGCGGGGATTTGAAAAATCATATCCTTCAATATTCCAGCACTCGTGATATTGAGTTATTTCAGATTTATCTATGTTGGTGTGCGTTAGAGAACAGTTTACGCCCGATTCAACAGGAATTATTTCCTGTATGTGTGATTTTATATCCTCGGCTGCATATTAGTTGGAAGTTGACTCAAGATATGTTGAATGCGCTATCTGAAGAATTAGAAAAGCGTTTACTTCCTCAAAATTTTGAGATTTTTTCTCCCTATCTTCAGGTATTAACAGAAATATTTTCTGATCAAGTAGTGCAAACTGTCTAATATTCCCTCCTTTAATGTTTACTGTATATTCCCCGTGTAGAGATGTTGCATACAACGTCTCTACACGGGGGTGAGGAGGATAATCTGTAGCACCTATAATTGGATTTGATCAGGAATTAAGTAATAGTCAACATCAACCCGGTTTCTAGAGTTTTTACTTTTATTTTATTAGATTTTTCTGATTTCCTAACTCATACCAATGTTGCACGGCTAGCCAAATTCCTGATAATAATCCCGCTAGACTTAAGGTGATCCCACTGTAGGGAACTAATAAACCCAATATAGGTAATATTCCTCCAGAAATTGTACAAATAATTGCCACCCAAGCAGCTTGACGGTTTTTTCCAAGTCCCCAGACTGCTAATAATAATACCGGAGAAATTAGCATCCAAGCCAGTTTAGCATCCAGGAAACGACTGCTATAGGTTAGAGTTAATAAACAGGCAAAAAATAGTCCGGCGACAATCGCAACATCTCGCAAACTTAAGGGTAAAGAAAGGTAGAGTAAAATAATCCACCATAAAAAGATAGCGGGAGCTAATAATAATAATCGCGGGATCACCCCTGTATTATGAATGGGAGAGGTAGCGGTAAATATTCCTAATGGATTTTTAACCGAAATATTACCTTCATAAACCCAAGAAAGTTGTCGATTTTCTCCTCCTTCTTTTGTTACCGTTGGAACTGCACCTGCAAATTCAGCATTAGGAAACTGAGCTAAAACATTTAAGCGAAAATTTGATAATAATTGATCACCGGGTTGATAAACCCAACGAGGTGCACCCTGAGCTTGATAGCTAACTTTAAAATTTGTGGTTTTTCCAGGGGGTAATTTAAACGGAAATCCATAATCTCCAGGGTTGACTTGAACTAAGGGTTTCCCATTTTGTTCAACTTGGAAATCTTGTAATAATAAATAACCGTAAGGAGGCGGAACTTCAAAGAAAAATTCCGAGATTCCTTTAAGTTGATTTTTAACTTGATATTCTCCTACAAAATCAACACTATAAATCCATTGTTTTGTATCGGGACTGGTGGTTTGATTAATTTTAACCTCAACTTGTGATCCCGCTAAGGTCATCCAACGGGGGACAATATGGGTACTTTTAATTTCAATGGTTTTACCATCAACATATCGATAATCGGTAAAGGGTTCTTCGATTTCATAACGAATGCGAGGTGCTGTTTGTTCTAAGCGTTCTCCCGCAACGGTGGTGGCAATTTGAGTAATCTGTTGTTGTTCCCAATTATGATAGCGATTAGCTAAAGTAGAACAGAGAAAAAATCCACTGGTAATCACTAAAACAATTAAAATTAAATGCGGTAAAGTTTGCATCCATTTCAAATATTGTTCTAATGTTGTTTTGATAACGGGAAGAGAAATCGAATCCCCTGGTTTTTTAACTGACCAATTAATTAGGGATAAAATCACACCCATTACAGCTATAAAAATTGCCAAGTTGATCAATACTTTGACCGCCATTGACCCCAATTCTATTAATTCATTAGGATGGGTCAAATCAGGAATACTGGGAATACTGCTCAAAAACATATTCATAGAATCTTTAAAACTCAGTAGAGTGGGTAAAAAGTCGGAGTCATGCTTTTAATTCTTACCCATCCTACAAGACTAATTACCCCGTTTCCGAATCAAAACTATTCCAGGTTTAATAGGGTATAACTTCCAAAAACTTTCAGGGTTTCGGTAAAGGTTTTTAATTCCGCTAAGGCTGATTGTACAGAGGGTTCATGACTATCCGCTTCTAAATCCATAAAAAATAGATAATCTCCCAGCGATCGCTTACTAGGACGAGATTCAATCCGACTTAAATTAATCCCTCGATCCGCAAAAATCGCCAACGGTTTTGCTAATGCACCCGGAACATTTGCCGGAACACTAAAGCCTAAAGAAGTATATTTTCCAGACCCAGAAGGTTGTAGACTTACAACCCAAAATCTTGTACAATTATCGGGATAATCATTAATAGGATGAGCCAGAACAGGTAATTGATATAATTCTGCTGCTCGTAAAGACGAAATCACGGCGGTATAAGTTTCATCTCTGACGTGATCTAAAGCTTCTGTAGTTGAATTTTTAGCAATTAATGGCACATCAGGGAGATATTTTTCTAACCATCCCTGACACTGTGCTAAACCTTGGGGATGGGAATAAACTACTTGAATATCAGCAAAGTTTTTAGCTTGAGAAATCAACGCATGGGCAATAGGAAGAATTAACGCCTGTTGAATTTGCAGGGAACCAATTTGCCACAGTGTATCCAGAGTCACACTAACACTGCCTTCAATGGAATTTTCAACAGGAACTACCCCAATATTGGCATCTCCTTTTGAAACTGTCCATAACGTTTGACTAATACTTGAACAGGGGCATAACATGGATTCTTCCCCTGTTTTTTGGGTGAGATATTGAGCATAAGCTAAGGCGGCGGCTTCTGCATAAGTACCCGATGGGCCAAGATGGGCAATGGAAACAGTCATAATTTTAGTTCCGTAGATAATAAATGGATGAGGAAGGATTGAATTAATCCTCAAGATAGAAATTGTTTTGCGGATTCCCCCAGTTCAGTTACATTTTGCTAAATTGCGTTACAATTATTTACATTAATCTCATCAGCCTTACCCTTATGATAAAACGATTACCCATTTTTCAGGGAAGATATGCTATCATGCTTTATCCTGACTCCCGATGGATGAAAAAAGTTTGAATAATTCTTAAATTTTATTAAGACAAGTTTAGGTTAGTAGACTTTTATAACTTTCTGTATGTATACCCACTTTCAAGCATCTCAAACCGTTGAAATGGCAGTACCGGAGCCAACTTTGATTCACCATTATCTACGTCAACCCAAACGTTTGGTGAAGGCGTTAGTTGATCCGACCCGTTTGGATCACTTGGGAGAGGATATTTACCGCTTAAAAATGCGGCCTTTAGAGTTCATGATGTTCAGTTTACAACCCACAGTAGACTTGAAATTGTGGATACAGTCTGATGGTATTCTCAACTTAAAATCCGTCGGGTGTGAAATTCGCGGAATTGAATATATTAATCAACGATTTTCGCTGAATTTAGTCGGAAAATTGTATCCGGTTCAATTACAAGGAATAACCCATTTACAAGGTCAAGCTGATTTAGCCGTAAAAGTCGAACTTCCGCCTCCATTATGGTTAACACCACAACCGATTTTAGAAACCACAGGAAACGGATTATTAAAAAGTGTGTTAATGACCGTTAAACACCGATTAGTCCATAATTTATTATCCGATTATTCCCATTGGTCTGCTGAACAATTAGGGGTTTTAGTTCCACATACCCAGTCTGTTAATCGAGTTTCAAGTGCTGAATGTTAGGGGTTAAATCAGAATTAAAATGACTGAAACTTCGGAACGGGTAATTGAACATGATCGATTATTTAAAGAGTTGATTTCAACGTTTTTTTGGGAATTTTTAGAATTATTTTTCCCTGATTTAATTCCCTATATTGATCAATCTTCTATTACCTTTTTACCCCAGGAGGTATTTATAGATGTGACATCGGGAAATCGTCGAGAGGTCGATTTGTTAGCAAAAGTCAGGTTTCGAGAACAGGAGAGCTTTTTCCTTATCCATACCGAGACTCAATCATACACTCAAGCGGATTTCCCTCGGCGGATGTTTCATTATTTTGCTAGACTTGATGAAAAATATGCCCTTCCCGTTTATCCGATTGCATTATTTTCTTTTGATACCCCCCAACGTCTGGAACCGAATGATTATCAAGTTGAATTTCCCGACCGGAAGGTATTAGAATTTAGCTATGCAGCTATTCAACTAAATCGTTTGAATTGGCGGGATTTTTTACGCCAGCAAAATCCAGTAGCGGCTGCATTAATGGCTAAAATGAGAATAGAACCCCAGGATCGACCCCAAGTTAAAGCGGAGTGTTTACGTCTGTTAGTAACATTGCGGTTAGATCCAGCTAGAAATCAATTAATTTCGGGGTTTATTGACTCCTATTTGCGCTTAAATTCTAGCGAAAAAGTCGTTTTTACAGAAGAACTCAATCGCTTAGGACTGATTCAGGAGGAAAGATTTATGGAAATTGTTACAAGTTGGATGGAACAGGGAATAGAACGAGGAATAGAACAAGGAATTGAACAAGGAATTGAACAAGGAATTGAACAGGGTTTGCAACGAGAAATAACGTTTGTTTTGCGTTTGCTAAATCGTCGTTTAGGAACAATTAACCCTCAAATTCAAGAGCAAATTCGCAGTCTTCCGATTGAATTAGTGGAAGAACTAGGGGAAGCTTTATTAGATTTTGAAACGGAGTCAGATTTGTTAAATTGGTGGGCTGAAAATTGTGCCTAATTTTATAAAGGTAAGGATAATTGACAACACCCAAACGATTGACGATGTTGGGAAGTAATACCATGCTCTTGTATTGCTTGACGGTGTTTGGCGGTTCCGTAACCTTTATTTTGTTTTAAATCATATTCAGGATATTTTTGAGATAAACGGGTGATTAATTCATCTCGCCAAACTTTTGCGACAATACTGGCGGCTGCAATCACAATTGATGTACTATCCCCTTTAATTATTGTTTGTTGCGGAATTAATAATTGCGGAATCTTTTGATTTCCATCAATTAAACAGAGTTCGGGTTGAGGATTTAACTTGAAAATTGCTCGTTTCATGGCTAATAATGTGGCTTGTAAAATATTGAAGCGATCAATTTCTTGAACGGAAGCCCAACCTATTTTACAATCAATGGCGATCGCTTTAATTTCAATCGCTAATCGAGAACGAACCCCAGGAGTTAATTTTTTACTATCTTTAACTCCGGCGATGGTTAATTGAGCAATGCTATCCTCCGATAAAATCACCGCCGCCGCCACCACAGGGCCAAATAAAGCACCCCGACCGACTTCATCCACTCCCGCAATTAAAACAGAAGTTAAAGCCTGATATTCTGCCATTGGATTTCAATTTAGAATTGCTATAATTATACACAATAGATAAAAACTAATATTTTAAGAATTGAGTTTATGAAACGTATTGTTTTGATTGCTGGGTTTGAGTCTTTTAATGCTGAGTTATATCGAACAGCCGCACAGTTGGCGATCGCTCGTTGTCCAGAATTAGAGATTTATGTATTTAGCGATCGCGCGATTTCAAATCAACCGGATACCGTCGCCTCAGCCTTAGAAAATGCCGATGTATTTTTTGCCAGTTTATTGTTTGATTATGATCAAGTATTATGGTTGCGAGAACGGGTACAAAAGATTCCGATTCGTTTAGTTTTTGAATCCGCTTTAGAATTAATGAGCTTAACCCAAATTGGAGGCTTCAAAATTGGGGATAAACCTAAAGGAATACCCAAACCTATACAATTTATTCTGAGTAAATTTTCCAGTGGTCGAGAAGAAGATAAACTCGCTGGATATATTAGTTTTCTGAAAACTGGCCCGAAATTATTAAAATTTATCCCCGTTCAAAAAGTTCAAGACCTGCGTAACTGGTTAATTATTTATGGTTATTGGAATGCGGGAGGTACAGAAAATGTAGCTGCAATGTTCTGGACAATTGCTACTAATTATTTAGGATTAACCGTTGGAGAAATTCCGCCGCCAATAGAAACCCCCAATATGGGATTATTACACCCCGATTATAACGGTTATTTTGAATCACCAAAAGCCTATTTAGATTGGTATCAACAACAATATCCCAATGCAGTTAATTATCCCGTTGTTGGTATCCTGCTTTATCGTAAGCACGTCATTACTAAACAAGCTTATATTCCCCAACTGATTCGCTATTTTCAACAAGCCCAATTAATCCCTTTACCGATTTTTATTAATGGCGTTGAAGGTCATGTGGCGGTTAGAGATTGGATGACAACTTCCTGGGAATTAAATCAACGACAACAGGGGAAAAATGAAACCTTATCATTATCAAAAGACGCTGTAACCGTTGATGCCATTGTTTCTACGATTGGGTTTCCGTTAGTAGGAGGGCCAGCCGGATCAATGGAAGCAGGACGACAGGTAGAAATTGCTAAAGGAATTCTCACCGCAAAAAACGTTCCTTATTTCATTGCAGCCCCGTTATTAATTCAAGATTTATTATCATGGACTCGTCAAGGAATTGGGGGGTTACAAAGTGTGGTTTTATATGCCTTACCGGAACTGGATGGTGCTATTGATACGGTTGCTTTAGGGGGGTTAGTGGGAGAAGAAATTTATTTAATTCCTGAACGAGTTAAACGTTTAACCGGACGAGTAAAAAGTTGGATTCAACTGCGACAAAAACCTCCTGAGCAGAGAAAGATCGCCATTATTTTATATGGATTTCCCCCCGGATATGGGGCTACGGGAACGGCTGCTTTGTTAAATGTTCCCCAGAGCTTATTGAATGTTTTGCAGGGGTTAAAAGCCCAAGGATACACCGTTGGAGAGTTACCAGAAACCGGAGAAAGCTTAATTCAAAAGGTTAAAATAGCCGATGAGAAATTAGAAGCTCAACAGAACTTTAGTTTTGCAGAAAATTATGTTATTTCTAATCAAGTGAATGTCAATAAATTAGAAAAATGGTTGAGCTATTTACAACGAAGTCGGATTCAAAAACAATGGAAATCTTTAACAGAAACCGGGATTAAAACCTTTGGAGATGATTATCATATTGGTGGGATTCAATTAGGAAATATTTGGGTAGGAGTGCAACCGCCTTTAGGGTTATCGGGTGATCCAATGCGGTTAATGTTTGAACGAGATTTAACGCCCCATCCACAATATGTGGCTTTTTATCAATGGTTACAAAAAGAATTTCAAGCGGATGCAATTGTGCATTTTGGGATGCACGGAACCGTTGAATGGTTGCCCGGATCTCCTTTAGGAAATACGGGCTATTCTTGGTCAGATATTTTATTAGGAAATCTGCCAAATTTATATCTTTATGCTGCCAATAATCCCTCGGAATCAATTTTAGCAAAACGTCGAGGCTATGGGGTGTTAATTTCCTATAATGTTCCGCCCTATGGTCGGGCAGGACTGTATAAACAATTGGTGTCTCTACGGGAATTAATTGCTGAATATCGAGAAGATCCGCAGAAAAATTCTACCCTTCAGGAATCAATTAGTCAGCAAATTGTTGATATGGGTTTAGAGGTAGATTGTCCCTTTCAGGAGGGTAAAAAATTAGGAATTGCCTTTACAACTGAAAACGCCCGATTATTTAGTGTGGAAGTTCTCTACAATTATTTTATCAAAATCTATGATTATTTAAAAGTCCTTGAACAACGATTATTTTCCTCTGGATTACATATCTTTGGAGAAAACCCAACAGAAGAAGAATTAACCACTTATTTGAATGCTTATTCTACCGAATCAATGAATGAGTTAACCCCAGAAGCCGAAACCAAAATTCGAGAATTATTACTGCAAACTTCCGATGAATTAACGAATTTATTACGAGGATTAAATGGGGAATATATACCCCCGGCTCCCGGTGGAGATTTACTTCGAGATGGGCCAGGAGTTTTACCCACTGGACGCAATATTCATGCTTTAGATCCCTATCGAATGCCCTCGGTGGCAGCCTATTTGAGAGGGAGAGAAATTGCTCAAAAAATTATTCATCAACAGTTAGCAGAAACGGGGAATTATCCTGAAACTGTTGCGGTGATGTTATGGGGGTTAGATGCGATTAAAACACGCGGAGAATCCTTGGGAATTATCTTAGAATTAGTCGGGGCGGAACCTTTAAAAGAAGGAACCGGACGAATTGTTCGTTATGAATTACAACCTTTAGATCAAGTAGGACATCCTCGGATTGATATATTAGCGAATTTATCGGGAATTTTTAGAGATAGTTTTGCTAATATTATCGAATTATTAGATGATTTATTTCAAAGGGCGGCAAATGTGGAAGAACCAGAGGATCAAAACTTTATTAGAAAACACGCTTTACAACTGCGATCGCAAGGAGTAGAAAACCCCTCCGCCCGTTTATTTTCTAATCCATCGGGGGATTTTGGATCGTTAGTTAATGATCAAATTGTTGATGGTAATTGGGAATCTGGGGATGAATTAGCGAATACTTGGAAAGGACGGAATGTATTTAGTTATGGCCGCCAAGATAAAGGACAAGCTAGACCAGAAGTGATGACTCAACTGTTAAAAACAATGGATAATATTGTTCAAGAAATTGATTCCGTAGAATATGGATTAACGGATATTCAAGAATATTATGCCAATACAGGAGGATTAAAACGGGCAGCCGAACAACATCAGGGTAAAAAAGTCAAGGCTAATTTTGTGGAAAGTTTTTCTAAAGATACTACCCCTCGGCAGTTAGAAGACTTATTAAGAATTGAATATCGCACGAAACTATTAAACCCGAAATGGGCAGAAGCAATGGCGAATCAAGGTAGTGGTGGTGCTTATGAAATTTCTCAACGAATGACGGCGTTAATGGGTTGGGGAGGAACTGCTAATTTTCAAGAGAATTGGGTTTATGATCAAGCGGCTAAAACCTATGCGTTAGATGAAAAAATGGCTAACCAATTAAGACAAGCAAACCCCGAAGCTTTTCGTAATATTGTGGGTCGAATGTTAGAAGCTCATGGTCGTGGATTTTGGGACACTGATGCAGAAACTTTGGAAAAATTAAGATCCTTGTATGAGTTAACAGAAGCAGACTTAGAAGGGATAACAATTTAAAAAATAAAACAAATCAAATGTTTAAGGTCTGGTGTCGAATTACCAGACCTTAGCGTTAGAATGTAAACTAAGTTGACTCAAGCAGATTTCAGGTAAGTTAGATAGAAAAATCAAGATACTCAGCTAAGGTGAACAATGGATTGCAACGATTCCAATCAGGAGTATTGTACTAGCAAAGTCGATACAGACCTTTTTTATGACATTGACCCCGAAGCCAACTCAATAGTTTCATAGCCTCAAGCGAGTCATTGACCCTTTACAATGTCAACTTTTTGGTAGTTCACATTGCCTCTGACGGCGTTGCAATTGGATTAAAGCACGATGGACACAAGCATTTAATCCGATGGGGTTGTTATCAACGTTGGTGTGTTGTTGATTTGTGTCCTATGACTATTAACATAACATAAGTTTCTGGGTTGCCAACCCTAATTTACTAAATTTGACACATTTTAATATTCCGTAACAATTCATCAAATCCTAGACCCAGATCTCAACCGTTTATTTTGCTGGGGTTAACTCTGAATCAATTTTACTCCTGCTGAAATGCGATAGGCTACGCCCAGCCGCAGGCTATCGCTATTTTGGAAAATCAATAGGTTATCATACTAGATATTTAATGGGTTAACAGTTAACATGGTTTCCAATCAATTACTAGAACTCGAAAACTTTATCCATCAATTATCTGTAGAAGATAAGCTATGGTTATTAGGACAAATTATGGTACAACTCCGACAAGTCTCTGAAATAACTAATAATATAGACAAAACAGCAGATATTCAGTATGACCCCATTGCTAAACCGATCTGGGAAATTGCTGTTCAAATCGGAGCCAATATTCCTGAATCTGAATGGGAAAAAGTGCCGAGTGATTTGTCAAAAAACTTTGACCTTTATCAAGGTTAAGGAGAATGAGACAAGTTTTTGCGGATACGGGTTATTGGGTAGCTTTGCTAAATCCCAAAGACGAATTACATCAGAAAGCGCGAGATCTATCTAAGCAGATGGATTCGCTTTATATTTTGACCAGTGAAATGGTTTTAGCAGAGGTTTTGAATGATTTTTCTAAAAGGGGCGCGTTTTTTCGTCAGGCTGCGATTGAGTTAATTGAAAGTCTCTATAACCATCCTAATGTGACAGTAATTCAGCAAAGTAGCAGTCAGTTTCAGGAGGGGTTATTGTTGTACAAAAAAAGACTAGATAAAGAATGGAGTATAACTGATTGCGTTTCTTTTAAGATAATGGAAGAATATGGCATTACAGAAGCTCTGGCTTATGATAAACATTTTGAGCAGGTAGGTTTTATTGCTTTATTGCGAGATTAATTATTGGGTTTTGCGATCTCGTTTTTGGAAAACTAGCACCGACTATCAACTGGGTTTCTCAATTAAAAAGTGCGATCGCTTTTGCTATCATTCGGGTTGAGAAAAGCGACCTGTGACTCGTTCATATTCATCTTCTAGTAACCACATTTGACTTTCTTCGTAAGTCTCGCTGGTAAAAATAGTTTTATAGTTTTGTGCAGGATTTTGAATCGAAAATTTACCAGACTGTTCTTTAATTAACATCAAAATATAAGGTGGAGAAAGCCAAGGATCAACCCAGATTTCCGCAAACTCCCATTCCAGTTCTGATGTTTGGCTAAGTAGGATTGTTGTATTTTCAGGGTTTTGTTGTGCGTGGTTTGGTGCGAGGGATGACATGATATTTACCCGTGGTCTTTTTGATTTTTATTTCGCCATAAAGGGATTGATGATTTTTAGACCATCAATAGCTGAGTACCCAAAATCTTCCGTATAGAGAGTTTGAACATTCGCTTCCAAGCAGGCAGCAACCACCATTGAATCCCAGTGAGACAGACTAAAACGACCAATTAAGTCCTCAGCACGATCAATCACAGCCCAAGTTGGCAAGGCTGTGTACCAAACCTGTTGTAAGTCTCGAATATATTGATATGCTTGCCCTCTGTCATACCCTAGAGGCTCTAGCTTACGGCTGGCAGCCAAATACTCACAGGCAACCTGCCAAATTAAAACCCCATCTGTTAGGGAAGATACCAAAGAAACCGCAATTGCCTGTTTATCAGGATCGCGCGGATCATTGACATAAATTAAAATATTTGTGTCAACGGCGTTCATGCAATATATCCCGTGTAAACCGAGGGGCATTAGAAGGAATAGGGTTTTGTTGCATTCTCTCCACAAGTTGCTTTAGAAAATTCTGTCTAGCGCCAATGTCAGTGATCTTGGGTGGAATGACTTGGGATGATTGCACAAAAAGCTCAACTTCAACCCCTTCAGGCAGGTTACAGGGGTTTTTCAGAATAAATGTGCCATTGCGGTAAATTGCTTTCAAAGCTTGAGGCATAATAATACTAAAGTGAATCTAGGGTCGTAGCATTTCACGGCCACTAGATTCTCATTATAGTTTAGATTTTGTTCTGCTGATTGTGTGCAACCTGAATCAATTTCACTTCGGCTGAAATGCGATCGCATTTTGGGAAAACTAGCACCGACTATTAACTGGGTTTCTCAATTAATTTTTTGTAATTCCTTGATTTCTCATCCACGTCGCTAAACTTTCTAGTTGCCGTCTAACAAATCTCTTAATTCTGGGTTTTTGGTTGATATATTCAGCAACACTAGGACTTAATTGATAGTAAATTTCAACCAATTTATTTCCTATCCAATGAGTTAACAATTTTTCATCTCTAAAAGCACGAAATGTATCTAAGTCAGGGTGTATTGGAGTCGAATAAGCTGCTGTTGCAATGAAACAACCGCTACTCTCTTCTAACTTTAAGGGGCAAATTTTTGTATAGGATATTTTTGACAATGCTTTTCTGATAATCTTGAGTGCTTCATCTGATTCTTCTTTGATAGGCTTGAGAGTGCTTAATCGTTCTTTATTTTTACTGACATTGGGTTCAATTTCTCTGACATAATTCCCAATATTTTCATATCTTTGTAAGGTATTTTCATCAAAAAATTTTTCGTACTGGTCAAGCCATTGGTAAATCTGCACAAGCCTAGAGTCAATATATGCTCTGACTATCGAATCACTGTTGCAGCACGAAGGAATAAACTGTAACAAACCAAATAATTCAAATAAAGTGTCAGACGATATAATTTCGCCTTGGGAAGATCCCATAACGGCAGAAACTGAGATAATTTCGGATTTTGCTTCCGCATAGCCCGCATATGCTTCAAGAGCACTAATATAGTTATTCAGGGCTTGAGCATTATCTCCTCGCCCTTTGTAATACTCACCTCTCCCCATTAATCGCGAGACTTCATTGCTTGCGTTTGTAGCCCTTTGTATCTGCATATTTTCAATATCGCTCATAGTTCATCGCTCCTTTTTTATAGATTTGAAACTTTTGTAATGACTATTCAGGCGTTTAGATTGACATAAAAACGCACAATTATACAGTGAAGACTTTATTAGTTAGATTGTAATAAGATTTACATTTCCTTATTTCATTTTTTTCAGAGTTGTTGCGTAATAGTTGCCTTTACGCCATGCTTCCTCCTTAGATACTGCTCTGCCAGCGTGTTCATTCCCGACGTAAACATCACCAGTTTTATCATCCCAAGAACACTCATATTCAGAACCAGTTGGTGTTTTAACTGGTTCGAGTTTTTGTCTTGCCATGTTTATTACTTACCCTAATAGTATTAATTTCTTATTGTTAGTTATTATCTAACTTTAACTTTTATATTGCAACCCTGCAAAAATGGGATTTAGGGGGGTATTTATCAATGGTTAAAACTTGAAAAAAACAAGAAAAAGTGAGATTTTGTGTTTAAAAAGGGGAAAATGTGGGATAATGTGAGCTAAGATTAGCCAGAACTACAACCCAATTGAACAGCTATGGAGATTCAAGAAGCCTTGAAGTGGACGGATGACCTGATTTTTGCCAAGACAGGAAAGCATCTGGACTCACTGCAACGGGCTATTTTGGAGGGTGCCTGGAAATGTAAAGGATATAAGGATATTGCCTCGGAATACCACTGTAGTCAGGATCACGTCAGAAAGTCGGCATCGGAATTATGGAAACTATTGTCTGATTTGTTGGGAGAGGATGTAAAAAAAAAGAATGTTCGGTCTCTTGTCGAAAATAGAGTATTTTCTTATTTTAATAATGGGGTGCAAATTGGTAATAACATAAATGTCTGTAGCGACTTATACAATAATCCCAAAACTACAAAAAAACGATCACACTCCTCTACCAGCAAAGAATCTCAACCCCATCACGACCTCAGCGAAGCCCCAGAATACGATAATTGCGTCTATGATCGCACCAACGAACTCGCTACCCTCAAACAATGGATACTCACAGAAAATAGCCGTATTGTTACTGTAACCGGATTATCGGGTATGGGTAAAACCACCCTGGCGAGACAACTGGTAGAACAAATCAGAGATAACTTTGATTGCATCCTGTGGCGAACTCATCGCAAATTCCCTACCCTCAACGCCCTTAAAACCAACCTGATCGAGTTTTTCTCCCCAACTCTACCCTCCGAAAATCCATCAATTATCAGCTATTTACATTCCCGCCATTCCATCCTAGACGATTTGCGATCGCACCGTTGCTTAATTATCCTCGATGACTTCCAAGACACCTTAACCCCCCGTCAATTCGTCGGAAATTACCTCTCAGAATATCAAGACTATGGTAAACTGTTAACGGAAATTGGCAGATCTCCCCACAATAGTTGTCTGCTCCTTCTCAGTTGGGAACAACCCATCGAAATCGCCAACCTAGAAACCGAAAACCGCTACTGTAAAACCCTACAACTTCAAGGGTTAGGTCAAGCCGCAACACAACTTTTAGCGGATAGAAAACTCACAGATCAACACAAATGGCCAGAACTAATCCAACTTTACGGTGGCAACCCCCTCTGGTTAAATATCATTGCTTCTACGATCAAAGATTTATTTAATGACAGTGTTGAGCAATTTTTATCCTATAAAACCCTATTTTTAGGAGACTTAGAACCTTTGATTAAACAACATTATCAACGGTTATCCGAATCTGAACAACTTCTGATGTTGTGGTTAGCTAACCAAGATAAAACGGTAGATATTTTGAGTAAACCGACAGAGTTTTCATCTGATACTGATTTTTTAAGGGCTATACAATCTTTAAAAAAACGGGGTTTAATTCAACAAGCGAGGAACAATAAAGAATCTTACTGGAGTCTTGAACCTGTGATTAAAGAATATGTGAAAAACCAATCTCGGAGTGATAGTAACCGTCACAGAAATTGACTGTTGGTGCGTGCGCTGCGATGGAGTACCCTACAGTATTTTATCTTATTATATAATTTCTATAGATGAATAATTAGCACTTGCTTTGTATATTTTTTCAACCTGGGAGGATTTATGATAATCGATCAAATCATGCAAGAACTCCAAGATATCCCGGAAGATAAACTGGCAGAAATTTATAACATGATTCAGGATTTTCGTTTAAGGTTAAATCCTGAAAACTCCCAACCTCGTATCCCTGGACTCCTCACCGGAAAACTGGGGGACGCATTCTTTGAACCCCTACCCGAAGAGGAACTCCAGCAATGGGAATGAGCTACCTCACCATAAGGTTTATAAATTGGCAATAAAATCATCTGCTGTTACTTGAGCTTGTTTCAAAACACCGCTAAGAGTACCAATTTTTAATTCGTTATGTAGCGGTACGACACAAACGATTTCTCCATCAGCCAAAGCTTTTTTGAGAACGACATGACTCCCTGTTTGCCTAGCTTCATAAAAACCCAAACGTTTGAGAGTGCGAATTGCTTCTTTACTCGATATTCTAGGGAGTCTAGGCATAACTAATTTCTATAGTTGTCACTAATCTTGGGGTTGTTTCTATTAAAGGACATTCTTCAAGATAGAGTCTTGTCGCTTCTTTGAGATTCGCGATCGCTTCTTCTATGGTTGCGCCTTGGTCAACTGTTCCTACTTCTGGACACTCGGCTATGTACATATCATCTTCGGTGTAAATTATGGCGGTCAATTTTTTGGTTTTCATAAATATTTTAATAAATGATTTTTATGTATTGAGTATACCCGAAATTATCTAATTTAGCAAATCGAGCTATTAACATCAGATCTCATCTTCAGATAAAGGATTATCTGTGTGTAATTCTTGGATTTCTCGACAGAACTCCCTGAACCTTTGCGCTAGAGCTACTTTGGCTGGATTGTCAGGTGTATTTTTCCTCGACTCCTTAATTGTTTTAAGCTTTTCTTCTAGCAAATTTTGAGCTACTTCTCCTTGTACAATAGAAATATCTATGCTTTCTTGAGTGGAATTTTTATTGACTTTTTCAATGCTAATTACATCTCCTTCTCTCCTAATTTCAACCTCCTCCAAACCTGCCAAAAAAGATGGGGGAATGACTAGACCATTTTCATTGACTCTTAATCTCATTTTTTTCTACCTTTTTTATTATTCATGCTCCTACGCTAACCTCAAAGTCAGAGCAGTTTACACACCATGTTAACAGGGAAGAAAAAACAATTTCTCCCTTTCTTCGCTACACCTCACATCCACCCTAAACTTCACAGTTGGTAAGTGCTATCCACACTTACGCACCCTACAGGATTTATATCAACGTAACAAAACCATCCAGGTTTCGGAGCCAACAACGCCATCGGATTTGAGTTTATATTCTGTTTGAGCGGCTTTAACCGCTAATTGGGTTTCTGGGCCAAATACACCATCGACGCCTCCCTTGAGAAATCCTTTGGCTTTCAGACGTTCTTGTAACCCCGTTACCGCTATTCCTTGCATTCCCAGATGCAAAATCGGAAAACTAGGGTTATCGGGTGTAGTAGCTGCTGTTGCTGTATCCGTAGAATTACTGACAACGGTTTGCTGACAAACGCTATTATTTGTGACCGATGTAGCGGTTGGAGTCACGGGAGGAAATAAACGGTTCCAGGTTGTACTATCAGTAATTCCATTAACCGTTAACCCGGCGGCGGTTTGAAACTGAGAAACGGCCGTTGCGGTCTGTTCTGAATAAATCCCATCAACGACGCCACTATAATATCCCAATAATTTCAGAGTGGCTTGCAGTTCAGAAACTTCCTTTCCCCGACTCCCGATTTGCAAAACCGGACGACTGACTTCTACGGTAATTTTTACCGGAGAGAGATTTGGGGTTTGAGCAATTGTTGACGGGGCCAAACTCAACCCGATAACGAACACGGACGCTATCGATAAATAACGGTGAACCTTGAACCCAAACCCGTAATTATTCTGTTGTTGCATAAAAATCCTCCTCCCACCTTAACCTTAAGATTTCTGCCTGGTCATTGTACCAGTCAGAGGTAGGAGTTGAAAGCCAGAAAACGCCTAGGACTGGGAACCCACAAAGGCTGCTGGGCCAACGACGGATAGATAAGGCTCAATAAAATAGTGGTTAGCGACTCGCAAAGCTTCCTCTGAAGTCACGGCTGAAATATTAGTCTGAAATTCCGTATCAAATTCCATCCCTAACCCTAAACATTCGTACCAGCCATAGATTTGCGCCAGTTGGGAGTTGGTCTGTTTTCCTAAAGCATATTGACCCAACAGTTTATTTTTAGCCACTTGTAACTCATCCGAGGTTAGGGGAATATTAACCAGACGTTCAACTTCGGAGCGTAACCCCTCAATCGCAATGTCTGTATTTTCCGGCGCCGTTCCCATATACACCACAAACTGAGACTGGTCGAGGCGAGTAGGGAAAAAGGCAGAGACATCATAGGCTAATCCCCGTTTTTCCCGCAATTCCACAAATAATCGACTCGATAACCCATTTCCCAAATAGGTATTTAGGACTTTTAAAGCCGAATAGTCTTCATGGTTGACCGAACTGGTTAAATATCCCAACATAACAACGGACTGTTGGGTTTCTTGGGGGGTAATAGAACTTTGGGGATAGGGGGTTAAGGTGGGTAAGGATAATGTGGGTAAAGGGGTTTGAGGTGCTATCCAGTCGCCAAATACCCGTTGAATTTGTTCCGTCGCTGCTTCTGGGGTAATGCGTCCGGCGATGGAGATAATTAAATTATCAGGACGAAAATAGGTTTGATGGAAGTCTTGGAGGTCATCGCGGCTGAGTTGGGACACGCTGGCTTCGGTTCCCAGGGTAGATAAGGCGTAGGGATGATGTTGATACATCTGTTGTCGCAGTTGTTCAAAGGCGACGGAAAAGGGTTGTTCCCGTTGTGACCGAATTCCCTGAATAGTGATGCGACGTTCGAGTTCAATTTCTTCGGGGGGAAAGGAGGGGGAACGTAATAATTGACCCGTTAAACTTAAAATATCTTGAAAATCGGAAGCAACGGTTTTTAGACTTAGTAAAAAATAATCCGTTGAGGTGTCTGCATTTAATTTAGCTCCAACGGATTCAATTTGTTCAGCAATTTCTAGGGAGGAAAGTTGGTCTGTTCCTTTAGTTAATACTGCTGCTAACAGATGGGAGAGTCCTGATTTTTCCTGGGGTTCCCAACGACTTCCAGTTCGGAGAAATAGACGAGTTGCAATAATATCAGCAGCCGGATTTTCGGTAACAAGTAACACAATTCCGTTATCGAGAACCGTGCGATGGACATTACGAATGGTCGTGGGTGGGGTTAAAGTTTGGGTCACAGTTCCTCTGTTTTCCTTTGTGGTTGGGGATTAAGATCGGCACTACTGCATTTTTTAGCACAATTAGGCCCCCATTTGTAATCTGTAATTTTATTGTCTGAACTCATTATCAAGGGTTAAATTCAATTTAACCCTTTAGCTGAAACTTATTTTTGCTGCTCAATAATTCCTCCCCCTAAAACTAAATCTCCATCATACCAAACCGCAGCTTGACCCGGAGTAATCCCAAAGATAGGTTCATCAAAAATCAGTTTAACGCCAGAACCGATTTTTGGATCAATTTCTTCTGCTTTTGGAGGATTAAGGGGAACAACGGTAACGGGTTGGGGTTGAGACCGATAGCGAATTTGCACTTCAGCGCGAATGGGGGTATTGGGTTGGGAAATAGACACCCAATTAACTCGTTTAATCGTACATTCTGTTTGGACTGCACTCTCTCTATCCCCAACAATCACTTGATTTCGACCCGCATCAATTCCCACCACATACAAAGGATTGGGGGCAGCAATTCCTAACCCTTTTCGTTGTCCAATGGTATAATGATGAATGCCTTCATGGTGTCCTAAAACTTTCCCTTCTGTATCGACAATATCGCCTTTTTTACCCGTAATATATTTATCTAAAAAGGCTTGCATGGAACCATTAGCTTCCACTAAACATAAATCTTGACTTTCCGGTTTATCGGCAGTTTTTAAGTTATATTGATTGGCAATTTTACGGGTTTCGGTTTTTAACACTTCTCCCAAGGGAAATAGAGTGCCAGCGAGTAAATCTTGAGTTAAGTCGTATAAAAAATAAGACTGATCTTTATTGCCGTCTACGGCTCGTTTTAATTGATAGCGATCGCTTATTTTATCATAGTCAATTCTAGCATAATGACCCGTTGCAATCCGATCAATTCCTAACTGTTCACGGGCATAATTTAACATCGGCCCAAATTTGACAGCGCGGTTACATTGAGAACAAGGTAACGGTGTAATTCCGGCACTATATCCATCCACAAGATAGTCTATAATATAGGTTTGAAATAACTCTCGACTATCCACAATATGATGAGGAATTCCTAATTGTTCACAAATGTAGGCTGCATCCACCATTCCTTCAGAACAGCATTGTCCTTTTCCCTTCATCAACCAAAGGGTTAACCCCACCACCTCATATCCTTGGTGCTGTAACAGGGCGGCTGCTGTGGAACTATCGACACCACCGGAAAGACCGACAACAACTTTGCTCATGATCCCATCAAAATAACTTGCCAATTTCGATAAACTCACTTAACTTTAATGTTGACTGATCTGCCAGTTTTGATCAAAATTACTGGCTAACCTGCCAATATCAATCGAACCTACTCAAAACGGGAGGACACTAAAATGTCAGTCTATTCTATTGTAATACAGAAAAAAACAAATGGGTTTACAAAATTTCTAGGGAAAATCTCCCTATTTTCTACCCTAATACTATTGGGGGGATATGGATGGATAGCAGACCCGGTTTTAGCTGAACAACGCTATGGGGTTTATGTCAATGGTGAGAGTCCTTTATTATTAGAAGTGGTGCAACAAGTTCAACCGGGAGCGATGATGCAACGCTATAATAATCGTAGCATTATTGATCTGGGAATTTATTTTAATCAAAGTGAAGCTCAACAACTGATTGAAGCCTTAAAACAGCAAGGAATTCAAGGGGAAATTATTAACTTTAAAACCGGAGAAGATTTTAATAATCCGGTGACAGTAAATCCAATAATTATTCCTCCTGACCAAACGGATGTAAAAGTGATTACCACTTCTATTCCATCGGGTCAAATTCCGGTGACAACGGATTTAGGATTGTATCAAGTTTTTGTCAGTCCAACGACGGCTTCTTTAAATGCAGTTCGGCAAATTTCTCCCAATGCAGAAACTTTAACTCATCAAGGACAATTGGTCATTCAAGCGGGAAGTTTTGTTAATCTGTCTAATGCCAATAAACTGCAACAAAAGTTAGCTTTAACCGGGATTTCTTCGACCATTATTAACAGTACAGCACAATTACAAGCCTTTTTAGCCAGTATTCCGACTGTTCCCAATCCTGTACCCAATCAGCCTAATTTTAATTTAGGATTAGGCAATACTAACGGTTATTTTATCTTAATTCCCAGTCAACGGAATCAACTGGTTGCTATGGCTCAAAATATTGTAGCTTTGGGTGTTCCTTCCCAGAGTGTTCAGATGCAACAAGCACCTTCTAATCCTTTTGTTGCTGTTGGCCCCTTTGCCAATCAACAGTTAGCTCAACAATGGGAAACTTACCTCAAAAGTTCAGGATTACCTCGTGCTACTCTCTATTTTGGGAGATAATTTTGGGCGGGAAAACCCCGCCCATACGATATTATAATATTACGATATTACAGATTTTATGAAGTTATGAATCCTCAACTTAGAACCGAAAAACTTCAACAAATTGTTGTCACCGCAGAACAGATGCGAAACATTGAAAATCGGATTTTTTCTGCGGGAATTCCTGTTGCTGCGTTAATGGAAAAAGTCGCTGGGAAAATTAGCCAACGCTTGCAGACTTTATTCTTAGAAAAACAAATAACCCCCCAGAATAAAATCGGAATATTAGTTGGGCCAGGACATAACGGTGGCGATGCGTTAGTTGTCGCCAGAGAGCTCTATTTTCAAGACTATTCTATTGTCATTTATAGTCCATTTTTAAGACGAAAAGAATTAACAGAAGCTCATGCTAAATATGCGGCTAGTTTAGGAATTCCTATTAGTTCTAATCTGGAAGAATTACAAACCTGTGATGTCTTAGTAGATGGTTTATTTGGATTTGGTTTAGAACGACCTATAACCGGAGAAATAGCCACTACTATTAATACAATTAACACTGGGAATAAATTTGTAGTTAGTATTGATTTACCATCGGGAATTCATACCGATACCGGAGAAATATTAGAAACAGCAATTCGCGCTAATTTTACCCTCTGTTTGGGTTTATGGAAACAAGCGTTTTTACAAGATCCAGGATTAGATTATATTGGCATAGCTGAACTGATTGATTTTGATATTCCCTTAACGGATATTACAGCAATTTTAGGGGAATCTCCTCTCCTAAATCGGATCACTTCATCAACAGCAATCAATAATTTACCCTTACCTCGTCCTGCTAATCATCACAAATATAAAAATGGTCATTTATTAATTATAGCAGGTTCCCAACAATATACAGGAGCAGCAATTTTAGCCGGATTAGGAGCCAGAGCAAGCGGGATAGGAATGTTATCAATTGCTGTTCCCAATTCTATTAAATCTTTGGTTAGTTCAGCATTACCAGAAGCCTTAATTATCGGCTGTCCTGAAACCGATAATGGAGCTATTTTTAAACTTCCAGAAAACATTGATTTAAGGCGCTATCAAACCATTGCTTGTGGCCCCGGATTAACATCAGAAGCACAACCCATTTTAGAAAGAATTTTAACTGCCAATTGTCCGCTTATTTTAGATGCCGATGCCTTAAATATTTTAGCCAAACTCAATCCTGTTTTTACCCTATCCTCTCGTCAATCTCCCACTATTATTACTCCCCATTTAGGAGAATTTAAACGGCTGTTTCCTGAATTAATAGAATTAGAAAAAAATCAAATAACTTTAGCCAAACAAGCCGCCGAATTAACCGGGGCAATTATCGTCTTAAAAGGTGCAAGAACTTGTATCGCTACCCCGAATCAAGTTTGGATTAATCCCAATAGTACCCCCGCTTTAGGTCGAGGGGGAAGTGGTGATGTGTTAACGGGATTATTAGCAGGACTTTTACCCCCGATAATTTTAGCAGAAAAACCGATAGAACCCATCGTTAATACTGCCGTTTGGTGGCATTCCCAGGCGGGTATTAAAGCAGCATTAGAACGCACGGAATTAGGGGTTGATGCCTATACATTAACCCAATATTTAATTCCAGCTTTAACACCGTTTGTAGAAGCCAAATTATATTAATTCCGACTGCTTCGTTCTTCATTTTTCGTTGTAACTTGACACCTGCCCTAAAAGTTGTGTATGATTAAAGTAGCAAGCGTCAAAACCAATAAGAGCAAAAAATGGGACAACAACTTAAACGCTGGGAGTCTCCCCGATCTCAAGGGAGAAATATTAAAGGAAAAGGCGGTTCTGCCAGGGCGAGACAACTGAAAAAACAACGGCAAACCCTGAGAAACAAACTCAATCAAAAACCAGAAAACGGGAAGGATCAATCAGATACCTTCCCTATTTTTTTATGGGGATTCCCCTTGAATATTAGGACAGATTGTGGTATTCTGTTGGTGCTTTGATGGATGATCTTGCCAATGGTTGAGTAACTGTTGTAACTCGCTTTTTAAAGCATCCATATTCCGTGATCCTGAGTTTCAATGCCCTGAATAGGGAGAACGATGTTTATCTGTTGTTAATTTAGGCAGAGGAGGTCGGGAAGAACTCGGCGGGAGAGAATATTCCGGCGCCGTTTCAGGCTGTTGGATTTTAGACCGTTGCCACATCCACCAACGCAAAACCAGTATTACCCCAACGGTAGAAAGTCCAAAACTTAATAACGATAAACTTGAACTCACCCCACCAATAACAGCATCTACGGTTCCAACCGTTACGACAAAACTAACAATGGGTTCTCGACGATACGCAGACTTGAGAACACGCGGCCATAAAGCATTCATCACAGTTTTACTCTAAATTTTAATATTGTTAACATTAGTACAATCTTTCGGAGCTAGAGCCGATAGCATCATGATCCAATCTTTTTCTAATTCCAATTTAACTCAATCTCCAGACTTTTGCTGCATTTTACCCTCCGGCTGAGTCAGTTTTGACATACTCCCCAGCCTGAAGGCGTGGGGATTCCCGCAGTTAAGCTAAAATTAATTCAACCCCAGCCAGGATAACAAACCCTGTCCACTAAAATACTCAATTGCCAAGGTGATCAAAAAACCAATCATGGCGGCTCGACCGTTTAACCGTTCAGAATATTGATTGAATCCAAATTTGGGTTCATTCAGGTTGGGGGTTGTTGTCGGTTGTGGTTGGTTCATACTTGGATTCCTTGGGTTTTATGCGCCTTAATTACAATTTTACCCCTGATTGTATAAACAATGTCCTATCCATCCGACTCCTCACCCCCTCCTAATTCCGTTCAACGGGTTGCTTTTGCCCTTCGTACCACAGGCTGGGTTTGCTTTTGGACACAGCTAGTTTTAGCCGTTGTTTCTGCGATTATTCAGTTATTTGCGATTGTGGTTTTGAGTCCAGGAACAGCCGCAAAACCGGGCGCGACACCCGGAATGGGCGGAGGTTTAGTCTTTGCCTTAATTGGACTGGGTATTTTAGGGTTTAGTATTTTTCAAGCCTTCCGTTACACTCGTTTGGCCCGCAGACTGAAAGCACCGGGAATGGCCCGCCCCAGTCGTGCAGAAACCATGAAACAAATTCGCCTCGGCTTGACGAGTAACTTAAGCGGAATGGCGGTGACATTAATCGCTTCCGAAGCCATCAACGGAATTTTATTAGCAAAAGCCATCTCTCAACCTCGTGGTTTTTTAGCCTCCTCTGTCAACCTGCAAGATTTTATCCAACCCGTTGATTTTTTCGTCGTTCTGGCGAATACCCACACGATTGTTGCTCACTTCGTCGGGGTTGCAGGCGCCCTGTGGTTAATCAATCAAATTTATAAAAATTAGCAGACAGGGGAGGCTGTCCCCATGCCCTTAAAGTCCTAAATCAACGGCTACCCGATGGGCGCAGGCGAAGCCGGAGAAGGCGACAGCGTTTAATCCTTGGCCGGGAAACGTACTATCACCGACACAATATAAGCCTCGGATAGACGTGCGGTTAAAGGGCATTCCCAGGAGTCCTTTTAATTTATAAGCCGGAATGGGGCCATAAGTTCCATCCTGTCGGTTCAAGAAGCGACGATGCGATCGCGCGGTTCCGACTTCCATATAATCCAACCCGGCATCTAACCCTGGAAAAAGTATTTCTAATTGGTCAATAATTCTGCCTGCTGCTGCTTCTTTTTTGGCTTCATATTCTGATTCCGGTAATTTTTCCCAATCCTCAATCCAACTGGGGGTAAAAGCATGAACAATATGATACCCGTCAGGAGCTAAACTCGGATCTAATAAAGTGGGAATCGACACAAAAATCGTGCCTTCGGGTTCTTCCATTTTATCCCAATTTTCCACAATAATATGGTGACAATCCGTTTCGGGTGGGAATACCGAGGCTTTTACTCCTAAATGTAAACTCAAGAAACTAGGGGATTTTTGATAACGTTCTCGCCATTTTTGTTCAGCCTTTTGTTCAGCCCTGGGCATATATTCAGGCGGGATTAACTTACCAAAAGTATCCCAACGGGTGGCATTAGAAACGATGCGTTTTCCTCGATAAACTCGGCCATCAACGAGTTCTACTCCCACAGCACGTCCGTTTTCTAATACAATTTGTTTAACTTTGGCTTTATATTGAATTTGTCCCCCAAATTTTTCTAATCCTTCGACTAATTTTATGGCAATTTGACCGACTCCTCCTTTGGGATAATTAATTCCCCCATAGTGTCGATCAGAAAACACCATTCCGGCGTTTATCATCGGAGTTAAATCCGCCGGAACCACTGACCAGCAGTAACATTCAATATCGATAAACTTTAAAAGTTCGGGATCAGTAATATAACGTTTGGCAATATCCCCGACGTTTTGGGGGAGATACTGCACTAACCCTAAACATGATCCTGGTTTTTGGAAAAAGACCCGCATCAAGTAACGGGGTTCTTCCAAAGACAGCAACTCCATTGAGTTCAGGTAGTTAAAGACTTTCCAGCATTGATCATAAAATTGACGAATCCCTTTTTGTTCATGGGGGAAGCGGGTAATCAATTCTTGCAAAAATTTCTCATAATCCCGATGAACCCGTAATTTTAGATCTTGGGGAAGATGATAGTGAATTTGAACCGGATCGGGAATTGTTTCTAAGGTCACGTTTACCGCTTGTAAAGCACGGGTTAGGAGGTTCGTGGTTCCTTTATCCCCAAATCCAAAAATCATCGATGCACCGACGTCAAATCGATATCCGTCTCGTTCAAAGTATCCCGCACTTCCACCGGGGATGATATAGCTTTCCAAAACCAGAACTTTAGCACCCTTCGCAGCTAATTGGGTCGCAGTCACCAGTCCTCCAATGCCAGAACCAATGACAATCACGTCAAATTCCTGATCTGAGTCAGAACTAAATTCAGCAAAAGACTGGGATGGGTTAGAAGCAGGCATGACTGTCAACTCTCTTAAGCATTTCCTGACTTTACAGTGTAGCGTCTTACGCCCAAATCAGTTGAAATTACGAATTACGAATTACGAATTACGAATGGGGAATTACGAATTACGAATTACGAATGGGTGATGGGGAATGGGTGATGGGGAATGTTGCTCTGGAGTCCTGTACAATTGATGATTAATATAGTTAGTTTTAAGTGGGCAGCTTAGTCCCACATTAACTTTGTAGAAATATGAAACACACCCTATCTGTTCTGGTAGAAGATGAAGCGGGAGTCCTGACGCGAATTGCAGGTTTGTTTGCACGTCGAGGGTTCAATATCGAGAGTTTAGCTGTAGGCCCTGCTGAACAGTCTGGTATTTCTCGGATTACGATGGTTGTTCCAGGGGATGACCAGATTATTGAACAGTTGACTAAACAACTCTACAAACTGATCAATGTTCTCAAAGTCCAGGATATTACCGAAGTTCCCTGTGTAGAACGGGAGTTGATGCTATTGAAGGTGAATTACAATAGCAGTGCTACTCGCTCAGAAATTATTGAGTTGGCGCAAATTTTCCGGGCGCGAGTTGTTGATATTGGGGATGATTCCCTCACCATCGAAGTTGTAGGCGACCCCGGAAAAATGGTGGCCATTATCCAAGTCTTAGGTCGCTTTGGGATTCGGGAAATTGCCCGCACGGGTAAAATTGTCTTGGTGCGGGAGTCGGGCGTTAATACGGAATTCCTCAAAAGTCAAGCTTCTGTTGAAGCTCGATTTTAAGCTTCACCTGTTCAGGGTAAGGGCGAGGAGACCTCGCCCCTACGGTTAGCGGTCTGTGGTTCTTTCTGAAGAAAAGTTGATTATTAAGTCATTTTTCCCAAAAATTGTTAGAATAGAAGTAGGTGAGCGATCGCACAGTGTTGAGGCTCATCGGTTAAAGTTAAGAAAATAAACGTCATGAATGAACAGGATTGTTCAGCCGTTTATAACGCGCTGATAGAGATGCTAAATGCTGTAAAATTGGGGTGGGTAACTGAACAAGTTGCCGATGTAATTAGCGCGGGAAAAACCATTGAAGAACTGGTATCCGGTCGGAAATCTCCTGATTTAAAGTTAAATTATTATACACCCCAAGAACAACTGTTACTTTTAATTAAGGCTATTGAGAAATCGGTAATTAATACCGGAGAAATCGAAACGGAAATTATGGATATTTTCAGCCATGAAGCCCAGAATTGTGATTTAAAACCTGAAGTTCGATTTACCTCATCAGTAGAGGTCGAAGGTCAACTGTTTAAATATAGTATTGAATCCGTTAATAGCCGAAAACAACACAGCCAAGAATTAAAAAAATTGTTAGAACAATTACGTCAGGAGATGGAAACCAATGTCGATTAATACTGCTTTACTGGATAATATCAATCAACAGTTAAAACAAAGTTTAAATCCTGACCTCAAAACCGCTAGAGATTTTGAGGATTGGTTTAAATTCTACATTTTCAATATTATTGTGAAAGCAGCCCGCAATGAAGGAGCTTTGGTTTATTATAAAGATGTTTTGAAACGAAATCCTGAAACCTTAGTATTTCGCAGACGGGCTGGACAAATTTATGATCTCACCCAACCCTATACCCATGCTGTGATTGAATTTGAACAAAAACCACCGTTAGAAATTCATTTAGGAGTTAAAATTCATGGTCGTTTAAGAGTATTATATGATAGTGATGTTTGTGTTCTCTATAAAATGGAAGCGGATAGTTGTCGCACTAATCAACGCGAACCTCGCGCCTCTCGAATTTTCTTGGCTATAGATTGTCAACATTATGCCTCGGAATTACGTTTA
Source organism: uncultured Oscillatoriales cyanobacterium (assembly GCA_903893625.1). GTDB lineage: Bacteria > Cyanobacteriota > Cyanobacteriia > Cyanobacteriales > Microcoleaceae > Planktothrix. The sequence continues at coordinate 3,220 of CAITND010000159.1, read as the reverse complement.
GAATTTGCTCAAGCTTTTATCGCCTTTTCTTCAGAATTAAGGGTATCAGGGGATTGTTATTTCGTTTCTAATAGTGCTTCTAATTCAGTAGCAAAACTCCTAGCGAGTCGTAAAAGGAAATGGGAATATAATATTGTTCCCAGCGAGACGAACAATGTTAATCGGTTGATGTACGAATTTCAGACGAAATTCAAAGATTTTAAAGCCAGAAGTTAGCCAGATGTCCCCTAATCTGTAACAATAGTAAAATCCCTAATCGGAATAAATTGGGGACTGTTGTGTTTTTTAGTTCCTAACGCTTAACAAAGCTTAGTTGAACTCGCAATTAATTTGGGGTTGTAGAGACGTGAAATTTCACGTCTCTACAAATTATATGAAATCCTGAAAGATTTTTTTAATAATAATTGACCTGGAGGGGTGACTATTCCCAATTCCCAATTCCCAATTCCCAATTCCCAATTCCCAATTCCCAATTCGTAATTCCCAATTCCCAATTCCCAATTCCCAATTCCCAATTCCCAATTCGTAATTCGTAATTCGTAATTCGTAATTCGTAATTCGTAATTCCCAATTCGTAATTATTAAACATTTTTTTATGAATCATCTTGTTATTATTGGTTGTGGTATTGTTGGGGCAACAATTGCTTATGAACTCGCCCAAATTCCCGATTTAAAAATTACTGTTATTGAGCAAAATTCTCCGGCTCAAGCTTCAACGGGAGCAGCGTTAGGGGTGTTAATGGGAATTATTAGTCAAAAAACAAAGGGACGAGCGTGGCGACTGCGACAGTTGAGTATGCAGCGTTATGAGAGTTTAATTCCTGAATTAGAAGAAATTACAGGTCGAAAGATTCCTTTTAATCGTCAAGGAATTTTATTATTATGTTATGCCGAAGATGAATTAGAAAAATGGCAAAATTTAATTAATTTACGCCGTTCTCAAGGGTTAGAATTGCAATGGTTAAATCAAGAACAAGTTAAAACTCAATATCCTCAGATTAACACTAAAAATGTGGTGGGTGCGGTGTATTCTCCCCAGGATCGACAACTTGATCCAACGGAATTAACATTAGCATTAGTCGAGGCGGCTCAAGGTCGGGGTGTGACGTTTGAATTTGGCGTAAAAGTAGAGTCTTTAGAAACAGTAAAAACCGCAGAGGATCAACAAGTTTGTCAACGAGTTAAAACCAGTACAGGAGAGTTAAATGTTGATTGGGTTGTCGTTTCTGCGGGGCTAGGAACAACACCATTAATTTCTCAAATTGCTACAGAAATTAATAATAAAAAACCGATTAATATTCGTCCGGTGTTAGGACAGGCGGTGCAAGTTCGTTGTCTTGAACCTTTGGGAAATTTAGGATTAGAACCTGTAATTACGGGAAATGATGTTCATATTGTGCCGTTAGGAAATGCAGAATATTGGATAGGAGCAACGGTTGAATTTCCTGAACATGGGGATGAGATTTTAGCTAATTCTGAACAATTGGATTTAGTATTAAAAGGTGCGATCGCTATTTGTCCAGCTTTGGAAAAAGCAACTCTGATTAAACAATGGTCAGGGTTACGTCCCCGTCCTGACGGAATTCCTGCCCCTGTGATTGGAAATTTACCCGGGTGTAAAAATATTTTATTAGCCACTGGACATTATCGCAATGGTATTTTATTAGCTCCAGCAACGGCTGATGAAATTAGAGGGATGTTGACGGTTGGGAATGGGGAATAGGGAATGGGGAATAGGGAATGGGGAATACTATTTTTCCTATTACCTATTATCTATTACCTAATTTAATTAAATACACTTAAATTTAGAGTTTTAGCTATTTTCTCAATCAAGAATAAACTACCCAGAGAATTTCCTTCGGGATCGAGGGAGGGACTGTAACAAGCGATCGCCCCTTGTTGCGGAATAATCGATAATACTGCCCCACTGACCCCCGATTTAGTGGGAACCCCGACTTTTACCGCAAACTGTCCTGATGTTTCATATAATCCACAAGTCATCATTAAGGCTTTGACAATGTGACCAAAAACTTGCCACTGGGGATCAGTCGGTTGCACTAATAATAGACCCAATTGAGCTAAATCTAAAATAGTGGCTGATAGACAACAGATTTGGTTATAAGTGTCTAAAGTTAAATCGGGATCATCCACATAACCAGAAGCTAAGAGTGTGGAAATCAGGGTTTGGTTTTTGGGATTGGGAACCGAACGCACGGACTCCAGAATATCTTGATCTAAAAATAACTGACAATTGGCGTATTGATTTAACCAGGAGCAGAGATAGTGACAGCGAGAATCAGCATCCTGTCCAGGAAGTAATGCAGCAAGGGTCATCGCCCCACTGTTCAGCATGGGGTTACGCGGCCATCCGTGATCGGTTTGCAATTGTTCCAGGGAATTGAAAGGTTGATCGGAGGGTTGAACACCCACTCGCTGGAAAACTTTATCCTCTCCCAATTCCACCAGTCGGTTGAATAATAAAAATGGCTTAATCACACTCATCAGGGGAAAGGATAATTTGGTATCGCCAGCAAGGTAAGATTTTCCTCCCAGGGTCAGGATTTGTACCACAAACTCTTGGGAGTTCACCTGCGCTAATTGGGGGATGTAAGTGGGTAATTGACCTAATAAACTATGCCGTTGTGCCTGCTTCACCCAAGTTTCCAGTTGTTTCTGACTTAATCGGTCTAATTCCTTAACCCCTAGATTCACCCCTGATCACTCCTGATTCATTTTCTTCAGTCTAACCCACACCCCTATAGCAAGTTGCTGAAATCCGGTGATTGACATAGACTAATACAGCCAACCTAGATGATGAAATGTTTTTCCTTCTATTGTCTATAGCAAGATTGGCTATTGCCTATTCCCGACTCTAAAAAAAATTTGCTCACCCCTATTGACAAATTTAAAAAAAGCAGCAATAATAAAAATTGTCGCAAAAAAACAGAACGACAGCAAGGGACTGTAGTTCAATTGGTTAGAGCACCGCCCTGTCACGGCGGAAGTTGCGGGTTCGAGCCCCGTCAGTCCCGTTCTTAACAATCCTTGGAACATAGAACAAGCTTCTATATTGTGAACGACCCACACTTCTCTACGAGTAAGTGTGGGCTTCCAACTTCGACGGGGATAGCATCTGATAGAACAGAAGTTTTACCAGATGACTTACATCCCCTCAGATTGGCAGTATCGCTAGTTCCTAACGACAAAATCCGCAAGGCTT
>CAITND010000158.1 GCA_903893625.1 uncultured Oscillatoriales cyanobacterium | reverse complement strand
TCCTAACATTTAAAAACAGAGCCAATGACTTGACAAAATTTATGTTGTAGGTTATAACCAGAAAAATGTGTTTTTGTATCTATAATTTAAGATTATGGAACCTTTATTGGCAGCTACGTTAGCATTAGGAACAGTCATCGGCACCAAAGCCTTAGAGAAAGGTACCGAAAAAACTGTGGAAACATTATGGGACAAAACTCAACAATTTTTAGCAAATCTTAATCAAGAAAGTCCCACTACAGTAACGGCAATTGAATCGCTACCTGATCAACCTTTAAATTATAGTCAAGTCATTGCAGCGATTCAAGCCGCAGCTGATCAAGCCGCATCTGAAAAACGACCCGAATTATTGACACAAATTAAAGAGTTAGCAGAATTAGGGCAAAAGGAAGCCAAACTGATGCCCTATATTGAAGAGGCGAAACAATGGAATTCTCAAAAATCTATTGTTACTGGAATGCGCGATAATTACGGTGTCATTGCTGGAGAAATTGAGAAAAGTGTTCAAATTCAAACTGTTCAAGGTGATGTACATTTAGATGGAATAACCTGAATATTAACGGCAGTGGATTGATGTTAATTCATACCCAGTAACAGCTAATGCTATGAATCATAATTACGGGGTTAACGCCAAAAAAATTAAGAAAAACATTCAAATACAAAAGGTTGTAGGCAATGTAACAATAGGTGTCAACCCGGAAAATACACCAAAACCTATTGATATTAATTGGCGCGAAGTCTGTCAAAACGCATTAGCAGAAAGACAGCGACTCACTACCAATCCCCTCACTACGGGCGACGGGTTAGAGTTTACTTTTGATGATATTTATGTGCCTCTGGGATTGGTAGAAAAGGTAAAGAAAGAAAAACGCCCTGGGGAGGTTTCGCCAGAGGAAGGTTCCCAATTTTATCAGCCAGAAAAGGAGTATGAAGAAGTCACCCGCACTTATAAAGAAGAAGTTACCCGCACCTATAAAAATGATGAGTTTTTCGCCCAAGTGCTGAAACAGAGGCAAAGTCCCAAAAGTCAAGGGCGCAGGTTAGCGGTGACGGGGGAACCGGGGGCGGGGAAAACCACGCTATTACAGAAAATAGCCCAATGGGTAGCCGCAGAGACAGAGCGGGATGTGGCAATTTGGGTATCTTTGGCTGATTTGCAGGGGCGAAATGTTGAGGATTACCTACTGCAAAAGTGGCTCAAGGATGCTCTGGGGGCGGTGCGGGTAACACCGGAAATGGAAGAGGCGCTGGAATTGCTGTTTAAGAGTGGGCGAGTGTGGCTGTTGCTGGATGGGGTGGATGAAATGGGGAGTGACAACCCCCTAGCGACGGTGGCGAATCAGATTAGGGGTTGGGTTGCTTCGGCGCGAGTGGTGGTGACTTGTCGCCAGAATGTGTGGGATGCGGGGAAAAATGCCCTGGAAGGGTTTGATGTTTATCGCAATCTCGATTTTGACTACCCGGAGGGGGTGGGGCAATTTATTCAGCGCTGGTTTGCGCGTCACTCAGAGTTAGGGGAGCGGTTGCTGGCAGAATTAGCCCAAGATGGAAAAGAGCGGATTCGGGATACGGTGCGAAATCCCCTGCGGTTGGCGCTGTTGTGTCGCGCTTGGCAAATTCGTCAGGGGGGTTTACCGGAAACCAAGGCGGGGCTATATAAGCAGTTTGAGAAGGCGCTGTATAAGTGGAAGCAGGAGGCTTTTCCCACCACTGAAGACGAGCAGGAAGAGTTAAATGCTGCGTTGGGAAGGTTGGCGCTGCGGGGGATGGAGCAACCTGAGTCTCGGTTTCGGTTAAAGGAAAGTTTGCTAAGGGAGGTTTTAGGGAAAAAAGATAAACCTCCGTTTAGCTTGGCTTTAGATTTGGGTTGGTTGAATTTGGTAGGGGTGGCGGTGGAAAATACCGATGAGCCGGTTTATGCCTTTTATCATCCGACGTTTCAGGAGTATTTTGCAGCGTTAGCGGTGGATGATTGGGGTTATTTTTTGCCTCGGAATCATGGAAGATGGGGATACCGTCCAGTTAAGAATAAGTATTATCGAGTTTTTGAGAAGCACTGGAAAGAAGTAATTTTATTATGGTTAGGGCGTAATGATTTTCCTGATGAAGAAAAAGATGAGTTTATTAAAAAATTAGTATATTTTCAGGATGGAACTTATTATAATCTTTATGGGTTTCATGCTATTTTTTTTGCTGCGGTAGGAATCAATGAATTTAAAAAATGCAGATTATCAGATGATATAATTCTAACGCTTGTACACTTTGCCCTTGATATATTCCATTTTCATAATACTCGATTGGTTAAGTTTGAAAATATGGATATATACTGGTCAAATATGAAGATTATTTCTATGGCTAGAGAATTTCTAGCACATACAATTAAAGAAAAAGTCATAGCTAAATTAGTAGAACTTGTAGAAATGACTACAGACCCAGATATTTGTAGTAAAGCTCTGGAATCTTTAAAAAAAATACCTCTTAATAATGACGTAGAAATCAATCCCTTACTTGAATTATTACAAAAGACGGAAAATACAACTATTCGCTATGGTATAGTTAAATGTTTAGCTAAAATTGAGTGTAGAAATGAAAAAGTAGTTACAGCTTTAACTAATATGTTAGAAGCTACTGAAGAACCAGAGAATCGTTGGAATTTAGCTCACAGTTTAGCTCAAATTGATCCAGGTAACGAAATAGCCATTAAAGAATTGATTTGGAATAGTTATAATTGGAACAAGATAATTTTCTCAACAAGTTTAAGCCAAGTAAATGAAGGTAATAAACGGGCAATAATAGATCCAGGTAATGAAATGGCGATTAGGGAGTTAACTACTCTATTAGAAACTACTACAGAGCCAGATGTTATTAGAAAAGTTGCCGAATGCTTAGGTCAAATAGATCCTGGTAATCTCATAGCAATTGGGCGTTTAACTAATTTATTGGAAGCTACTACATCGGCATCATACGATTACCTTTCGATAGCAGAGAGTTTGGGTAAAATAGCTCCAGGTAATAAAACAGCAATTGAGGTTTTAACTAATTTATTGAAGCATCCTGAACTAAGTATTTTGGCAGCTGAATCTTTAGATAAAATTGATCCTGGTAATAAACTAGCTGCTCAATTATTAATAGAAGTTTTTAGTTTGTTAAAATTTCCTAAAGATGAAGGTGTTCCAAGAGATTTTGATTATATTTGGAAAAAAAATCAAAACAATGAAGAGTTTTTTGAGCCAGTAGATATTATATACAAGTGCAATGATGCCTATGCCGTTTTACGTCGAATGTCAATAGCCAATAAATTATTAGTCATAGAAGCATTAATTGGGATATTAGAAACCCATAAAAATGACGAGATTGTTTCTACAATAATTGCTAGTTATTTATTCGATGTAGCTTACGGTAATCAACTAGCTATTCAAGCACTAATCCGGATCTTAAACACTACTACGGGTATATTTAATCGTTTATCTTTGGCTATGTGCTTAGATAATATTGATCCTGGTAATGAACTAGCAATCGTAGCGTTAACAACTTTATTGAAGACAACTAAAAATCAAGAAATTATTAGGTTGATTAGTCCTTATTTATCGGAAATTAACCCAAGTAATAAACAAGCGCTTAACCAATTAATTTGGGAATATGAAAAAATGTCTATTCTCAAAAACAAGGAAAATATAAAGTCGTTTTCCGATTTCAGTGAAAGGATATGGAAGGCTACTCAAGTAGTATCTTACCCCAGCTTTTATAAATTGTCATTTTACAATAGTAACTTAGTTTCAATTTATGGTATATATAGAATTGTATATGAAAACCTATATGAAAAAATTTATTATTTTGTAAATGTAGTTATTATTCCACTAAAAAAACGGCTGATAAAAATAAGAAAATGGTAAATTTTATTGCAGTTATTTTAAAATAATCAAACACAGGAAATTAAATATTCAATGGTATCATTATCTCCACACCGGCGCTATTTTTCAAGAAATTTGCACCCTAATTTACTCCCTCGCACTCCCCGATACAGACATCCCCACTGTCAGCAATTTTGCCCAACTCAAACAACAGATTCTCACCGTAAAAAAACAACTGCAAAAACGCCACCTAGCCCTAATTTTCCATGACTGTAAACCTCATCCCCCACTCCTCACCTGCTGTCGCAAAATCGCCGATACTAACCTGGGTTTACACATTCTCTGGATAACCGATGAACCCCTGGAAGCACCTTTACGCGGTTTGCCCCCCAGTCAGGATAATTTGTTAGGAGCAATTCAAACTTGGTTAGAGGAATTTTAGGGAAGAAACTGGGTTTCTAGTTAGGGACTTTTGGGGAAAACTAAATATCTTTAAGAAACCCGGTTTCTGACTCAATGAAAGTGCGATCATGTTTTTCTGACAAAATGTAAACATTTTTTAGGAAAGTAAAAATAAACCGTTTAAAATAATGAGTAACGAAGGCGCAAAAATTAGCGATCGTCAAATCGATGAAATTAGGGCGATCGCCGAACAATACGACATAGGAACCTGCTTGCAATGTGCTACAGCTATTAAATCATACTTGAAATTCCAACAGATTAAAGGCAGACATATCAGAGTCGAAACTCTTTCCCCTTGCGGATTACAAGGAATTATCTACGATGATGGCACTTCCCAGCAGATTGCGACCAATGGATTCCATGAAGGAATTGCGATCAACATCGAAGGAGTGGAAAAAGTTTTCGATAACCTGTACCATGAAGGAAAGCCAATAGACCAATGGTTGCAAGATTTAGTCGTTATCCCTGGTAATCAGCTTAATCTCATAAACAAAGACGAATTTTAGTAATAATATTACAGAGAAAAGAGGTACTATGATTAGTTTTTCTGACCTTTTACCCGAAATCAAAAAAAGACCGACACTCTATTTAAGTCGGTACTCAATCTTTGATTTTCAGTCCTTCTATTACGGATACGATCTCGCCAGAAATCAACTCGGATTACCTAAATCGGAAAAAGACCAAGAATTTGAAGAGTTTTTGTCATGGTTAAGAGCGAGATATAAAATAGAAACTACCCAATCTTGGGCGAGTCTCATCCTCTTTCATTCGGGAGATGAAAGAGATGCACTGGATCGTTTGTTTGACTTATGGGAAAAGTTTCAGAATTGTGATCGCAATCGCGTTTCATCAGCAGTTAGTTGAAAAATTCGCACCAGAAACCAGGTTTATCAATCGAAGCTCCTCTGCACGGTTTTCCTCCCAGTCAGGATAATTTGTTAGGAGTTATTCAAACTTGGTTAGAGGAACTATGTTAAAATTATACCATCATATCAATCCATATCAACTATGAGCAAAACTATTAATATTAGTGGGTTAAGACCAGAACAAATTGAACAAATCCAAGCCATTATCGAAGCGTTTCAAGCTAAAAACCAACTCGATAATTTAGCTATTTCTCAAGTCAATACGAAAACCCAAGATATTATTGATATTTTAACAGAAAAACCGATTAAAGTCAATGGTTTTCTCACCCGCGAAGAGATTTATCAAGATTAATCATATACAAGGAGAATACCAAATGGCTAATTCTGTTGAATTTAAGGCAAAAATTAAACAGGGTATCATCGAGATACCAGAAGAATATAAACAGGAGTTAACAGAAGAAAACGAGGTGACAGTCATTGTCCTCAAACATCCCAAAAGAATTTCTCAAACAGGAATGATTGCCGAATTAACTCAAAATCCTATTTCAGTTCCAGGTATCCGCAAATTAACACGGGATGAAATTCACCAACTCTAGCTATGCCCAATTCTCTGATTTTTTGTGATTCCAATATATGGTTATATCGATTTTTGGTCGATCCTGATGGCGATAATTCTGAAGAAATCAAAAAGCATAATATCGCTACCAATCTGACTAATGCTGAGAACATTCTGATTAGTACCCAAGTCATTAATGAAGTTTGTGCTATTTTACTCAGAAAAGCCAAGGTTAGTGAAATTAAAATTAGACAAATTATCCAAGAATTTTATGATGGTTGTATTGTCATTGAAATTGATTACAATATTATCGTTATAGCTTCTGATTTACGCATTAGCTATAACTTCTCTTTTTGGGATAGTTTAATTGTTGCTAGTGCCTTATCCGGTGGTGCAGATATTCTTTATTCTGAAGATATGCAAGATGGTTTAATAGTTTCTGAGCAACTCACTATTATTAATCCGTTTAAATCATAATTGTAAACCTCATCCCCCACTCCTCACCTGCTGCCCTTAAAATTGCCGATACTAAACTGGGTTTGCACATCCTCTGGATCACCGACGAACCCCTGGAAGCGCCTCTGCACGGTTTTCTCCCCAGTCAGGATAATTTGTTAGGAGCTATTCAAACTTGGATTGACGAAATGATAGAATAAAACTTGATAATCTTAGTAAAAATTCAATGGAACATCTACCCAATAGCTGGGCAGAAATTCAGCCTAATATAATCTATTAAACTGCTAATGGTCAGTTAGTATCTTTTAGCATAGATCAAATTCAACTAGGGCTAAAATATGATCAGAATAATAAACATTTAAAAGCGCTTGAAAGAGGAATAGTTTCCCCTCGTGGTAATATGGGTTTAGTGGTTTCAGAAGTAGAAGGGTTTGATTTTAAATCAAAAGTGTTAGGGAAAGGAGGAGATAGGCGATTTCATGCAAGAATCATTAATGGAGTATTACATTTTCCGGGTTTGGTAACAGAACATTAATTACAGAAAGTTATGACAATACTTGAATTTAAAAATCATCCAGTTTGGCAAGATTTAACTGAAGTATTAGAAAATCTAAATGCTAACGCACTGGTGACAGAACATCTGGAATTATGCAATTATAAAATATCTGGATACTGGGATGAACAAGATGAATTTTATGAAGAGATTATTTTACCGCATTCCCTGTCTTCTGAATTAGTCAGTAGTGCTACTGGTTTCACAGGTCAAAAACGCTGGCTTCAACTCAAGTTTTGCCTTAAAGTTAACCCTAGTTTTGCTGAAGATTCATCTAATCATAATCAGCCAAAAAATCTTGGTGAACTGACGATTATTTATGATGAAAATCTACAATTTATTGATGAAAATTGGCAAATCAATATAGACTCAACTTTGATGAGATGAACCCTAGCACTTTTACGCGGGTTTCCCCCCAGTCAAGATAATTTGTTAGGAGTTATTCAAACTTGGTTAGAGGAATGTTAGGGAAGAAACCGGGTTTCTATGAAAAATCGTCGGTTTATCACCTATATCTACACAGAAACCCGGTTTCTAGCCTCCTAGATGAATTGTGTTAAAATTAACATATCCTATCAATCCACACCAATTAATGTTAGGAGCGTAAAATTGGAATCAATCGGAGGCTCAGTAATAAGATTCAATGACATTTTTTCATAATGAATAAAATAACCTTTCAGTGGGATGAACAAAAAAACGAAATTAATCAACAAAAGCATGGAATTTCTTTTGAAGAAGCTGAATCCGTTTTCTTTGACGATTATGCGGTGCAATTTTGGGATGAAGAAAACTCCCAAGATGAAGAACGTTTTCTCCTGCTGGGTCTAAGCTCTAAAATGAGAATATTACTTGTAGTTCATTGTTTTAGAGAAGAAGATTCTGTGATTAGAATCATATCAGCCAGAAAAGCCACTAAAAACGAAAGTAAAGAATATAGGAGATAAACCAATGGAATCAGAATACGATCTTTCAAAAATGAAGAGAAGACCTAATCCTTTTGCCAAACAGTTGAAAAAACAAGTCACCATTTCTCTAGGGATTGATGTGATAGAATATTTTGAAATGATGGCTCAAGAAGAAGGGATATCTTATCAGGAACTAATTAATCTTTATTTGCAAGATTGTGTCACTTCTGGGCGCAAATTATCTGCCAATTAGCCTAAAGGAAAATTGTTAGAGGAATTTAGGGAAGAAACCGGGTTTCTGCTTAGAGATTATGCTCTCAAACTAGATATTGATAGAAACCCGGTTTCTCAGAGTGCGATCACTTTTTTTATGGACTAAACCCCAAACTCAAGCTCAGGAGGTGACAGTGATTATCCTCAAACAACCTAAAAGAATTTCTCAAACGGGAATAATTGCTGAATTAAGTCAAAATCTGATTTCAGTTTCGGGTATTCGTAAATTAACAAGAGATGAAATTTACCAATTCTAGCTATGCCCAATTCTCTGTTTTTTTGTGATTCTAATCTATGGTTATATCGATTTGCAAATATTCTCTATTCTGAAGATATGCAAGATGGATTAATAATTTCTCAGCAACTTACTATTATTAATCCATTTAAACCCGAAAAACCGGGTTTCTGAAGTGATCTTTCGGATGAAATTGAAAGTTTGATTCAGAAACCCAGTTTCTATCCTAACAGCCTTTTAACGGTTAGAAACGGCATAATGAACTAACGCCGCCATCCGTTGTCTCAGGGTTTCTAATCCTAACGCTTTAGACGCAGAAATATAAACCGCTTGTGGATATTTTTCTTGGGCTAATCGTAAACTATCCCCATCGGTTTGATCGATTTTATTAAACGCTAATAAAGCCGGGCCAGGAGTAACAGGCATTTCCCTTAAAATCTGCATCACGGACTCAATTTGACTTTCCCAAGCGGGATGGGATAAATCAACCAAATGAATTAACGCATCCGCATCCGTCACTTCCTCTAAAGTAGCTCGAAAAGCATCAACTAAAGGAGGTGGCAATTCATGGATAAATCCCACCGTATCCGTAATCACCAGATTTAAAAGCTCCTCCGTCATCGTGTCAGCAATCTCTAAACGGCGAGTCGTGGGGTCAAGGGTAGCAAACAGTTGGTCAGCCGTGTAGACTTCCGACTGGGTTAAAACGTTTAATAACGTCGATTTTCCGGCGTTGGTATACCCAACTAACGCTAAAGTCGGAACCTCTCGAACTTGACGATTTTGGCGCAAACGAGAACGATGAGCTTGCAGTTGATTGACTTCCTGCTGTAACCGGGCGATGCGCCGTTGAATGGCCCGTCGTTCCGTTTCTAATTTCGTTTCCCCTGGCCCTCTCGTCCCAATTCCGCCCCCTAACCGAGACATTGCCCGACCTCGACCCGTTAACCGGGGTAAACTATATTCCAGTTGCGCCAGTTCCACTTGTAATTTACCCGCTCCCGACTGAGCACGTTGAGCAAAAATATCGAGGATAACTTCAGTTCGGTCTACAACCCTTACCCCAATTTGGGTTTCCAGGTTGCGAACTTGGGCGGGGGATAAGTCCCGGTCAAAGACAATTAAATTGGCCCCGATGGTTTGGGCTACCAGGGCAATTTCCTGGACTTTTCCCTCGCCAACAACGGTTTGGGGGTGAGGGTGCGATCGCTTTTGCCTCATGGTTTGTAACACTTGGCCCCCGGCGGTATCGACTAAACGCACCAATTCCGTTAATCCATATTCAAAGCGTTGGGGGGAGATTTTCTCAGTTTTTACCCCCACTAACAGCACTTTATCCTGACTAGAATCGACTTCACGGGCGACAAATTCCCGTTCAAATTCTGCCTCTAGTCCAGTGACTAAATCGAGAAAATCCTGTTGCGAGAGGGCATCCAGACTCATCGGCAACGACAAATAATAAGGAATAGCTGAAAAGCCGTTATCAATATGTTGATCATTCGTCGTGTCCATGTCTGGGACAAGGTGAGCCAGATAGGTGTCTTTAATATAGCCCGTTTCACCCCCTCCTCGTCGCTGAAACCCGCTTCCCGTTAAGGTGAGAACCACCAGAACGTCTAACCGTTGAATTGCCATTGCAGTGAGGGCTGATTCTTTCGGGGGTTCGGGAGTGGTTTGGGTGGCAATACAGCGAATTCCACTCAGACGTCCATTCCCATAACGGGGCAGTTCTAAGGGGGGAATTTGAGTCTGGCGGGGGGTTCCAACTCCCACGCGAATTACTTGTCCCCGACGGTTAATATAGGTGCACAGGGGTTGATCGAGTTCTGTGCTAATGGCGGCCAGTCGCTGGGCAAATTCTGCGGTTGTGATCAGATCGCCAGGTAATCGTTGATGATACAGGCTTTGCAACCGTTTAAGCTGACTGGGCTTTAGACCTTGTAGTTGACCATAAATCGTTTCGATAGGCACGATTCGCCAGTTCCCTGGCCCTCCATAAATGATAGGCGTTGACTTGATATCATGATAGCTTGAATTCTGATTAGGGTGTTGACTTTGGGCTGTGGGCAGATCAGCCGTTCACTGTATTACTGTCAAGCTTGATACCTTATTAAGAACTTAAGAATTTCTTGAGGATTATTTGATGTCGAATGAGCTAAAATCCTTTGGCTATCTGAGAGAAAACTCAACTATTGGGGCTGAAGTTCTAACAGATAAGCTGCTACAATTTAATCAATTAGTAGGGAGAAAACCAGGAGATTTCCAGAAAGACGGATTCAGTTTAACCTTAAAAAAGTTAAACCTGATTAGCGATTGACAGTTCCAGACTAGATCAGAACAGGTGATCAATCAAAGGTAGGAGATGAATTTAATTTGGATTAATGATACAACTCTGCGAGATGGTGAACAAGCGGCGGGGGTAGCTTTTTCTAGGTCGGAAAAAGTAGCGATCGCTCAACTTTTAGACCTGATGGGAGTTCATGAGTTAGAAGTCGGAATTCCCGCCATGGGACGAGAAGAAATGCAGGCTATTCAAGCAATTGTTGCTTTAGATCTCAAAGCTCAATTGTTAGGATGGAACCGGGCGGTTATCTCTGATATTCGAGCCTCAATTGCCTGTGGTTTAAAGCGAGTTCACATTTCAATTCCCACGTCTGATCTTCAGATTGAAGCCAAATTTCATCAATCTCGATCTCAAATTTTAGATCGTTTAAAGACAGCCATTTCCTTTGCTAAAGATCAAGATTTATGGGTATCTGTGGGGGGGGAAGATAGCTCACGAGCAGATGAAAACTTCCTTTTAGAAATGGCACAAATGTCTGAATCTTTGGGGGCTAGTCGTTTTCGCTTTTGTGATACCGTCGGAATTCTTGATCCGTTTCAAACTTATAAAAAAGTTGATAAACTGGTACAAGGATTATCCATTCCTATAGAAATGCACACCCATGATGATTTAGGCATGGCAACGGCTAACGCCTTAGCGGGAATTAAAGCCGGGGCTTTATCCGTTAATACTACGGTTATTGGTTTAGGAGAACGAGCCGGAAATGCCGCTTTAGAAGAAGTGGTAATGGTCTTAAAACAAATTGAGGGAATTGATGTGGGCATTAAAACCCACTATTTTCAACAAATGTCTCAATTAGTACAAATGGCATCAGGAAATATTCTTCCGGGTTGGAAAGCCATTGTGGGAAAAAATGTGTTTACCCATGAATCAGGAACTCATGCGGATGGAGTTCTCAAAAATCCTAAAACCTATGAACCTTTTGACCCCGCAGATGTTGGTTTAACCCATCGGGTTGTTGTGGGAAAACATTCGGGATCTCATACCCTATTAAATATTTTAAGACAGCATGGAATTGTCTTACAGAAAGATGAAGTACAGCCGATTTTGGACACCGTTCGACAGTTATCAACTCAACTCAAACGCAACTTAACGGAAGAGGAACTGATTAAGCTCGTTTCTTAGATCAATCCCTTCGCTAATTTATGACATTTTTAGCAAAGGTATTGTTAGATAATGTACCCTTTCTATTCTATGCAGTAGAAAGGGTTTTCAGTCAGTGGGCGGGAAAATCAACAAGTATGTAACGAAAAGTTATAGCAGGGAACAGCGGATCTGGGAACAGCGGATCTGGGAACAGGGAGGAAAAGAGTTAACCGTCTAGGTTTCAGCATCCGTCTCTGTCCTAACTGCCTTGGCGGTTGCTATAGCTGCCTCTTTCTCCCCTAGCTTGAACTCCCTCAATGACCGTATAAGCGAAATTTATCCCCCATCGTCGAGGGATTGAGGGATAATAAAAATGTTACCACTTCCCCAAAGCATACCAAATGACCGAACAAATAGAGAAAATCAAACAATTAATTGCCACTGCAACCAACCCCAAGCAGAAAGCCATGTATCAGCAATTACTGGCTAAATTGGAACCGGAGAATAAAACTGAAACCGAACCCAAAGTTGAATCAAAAATCAATCAAGTACAATCAGAACCCGTTAAACCCAAGAAAATAATTGCACCCAAGGTTAAAACCAAACCCGAACTTATAACAGAACCCGAAATCCCACAGGAACCCAAAGAACCTAAACCTAAGAATGATTCAATATTTCAAGCCATTGGCATCATCAAAGGTGAAGTGAATCTAGGGGATGTGTCTACTATCAAGATAGATGATAAGGAATATCGGTTATTTTATATCGCAGGCAAGCGTAAATTCGCCTATGAAGCCCTTAAAAAAGAAATTGAAACTACTGGAAATACAACTCAAAGATTAATTGTCTATCCTAAAATATTACACTTTCCAGATCGGGAAAAACCTCATTTGGTAGCATTTCAGCTTGTTGGGTTCGTTTCTAAAGATTATAAAAAACCATCAAGCCTTGATTCTGAATTAAAAGATTTTGAATTTAGATTGTGTGGGACTTGGCAGTTTATCCCAGTGTGCCGAACCCCTTGTATCAGTGTATTTAGGAATTTTACAAAAGATAGATTGGCTTGGATTAAAGAAGCAGAAATAGCTAAAAAGGTTAAATTCATGAAAGCTTCTCATCTTCCTTTGCTCTGGAAGGATTCACCCGTCCACCCCTTCCGGTTTAACCCTAAACTTGAAAAGGAACAACAAGGGAAAACTTATTTTGTAGAGGTAAAAGCCCGATTTTTACCAGACAGAGATGTATTTGGATTTGTGGAATTATTCAGCGAACCCACAGAGGAACGCCCAAACTTTTTCAAGGCATCTAAAAAAATGAAGGCAGAAGCTTTAAGGGAAGTTGAATTTAAACGGCGGAAAATTGAAGCAGCACCTGATACTCAGGACACCGCAGACAGTAAACAGATAACTGTGAATGATGACAGTCAAAGCACTCAACAGTTGGCATCAGTTGGATTGGAAGCACTCAACCCCGACGATGCATCAGTTGGATTGGAAGCACTCAACCCCGAAGATTTATCCCTTAACCAATTAAAATCAATTGTTCGAGAAAAAATGAACGATGATGATGTTAAAAAATTTGGTTCATTAGCTAAAAAATCTACATGGATTTCAGCCTATGGAAACTTGAATTAATCCCATAATTAATCCCTAAAACCAGAAAGGGAGGCGTTTAAACCTCCCTTTCTGGGTTATGGCGGTTAAGGTTGTGGTTTTCCTCTATGATTCCATTTTATTGAGATGACACGCTACAGAATGATTTGAACCGATATCTTTCAAGGGGGGTTCTTCAACCCGACATTGTTCAAAAACATAGGGACAACGACTACAAAATCGGCATCCCGTTGGCGGGTTCACTGGACTCGGAACTTCTCCGGTTAATAAAATTCGTTGTCGTTTTGCTTCTAATTCTGGGTCAGGAATCGGAACGGCGGATAATAAGGCTTGAGTATAGGGATGTAAAGGATTTTCATACAAAGAAATCCTATCTGAAAGTTCAACAATTTTGCCCAAATACATAACTGCAACTCGGTCAGAAATATGGCGAACTACACTTAAATCATGGGCAATAAACAGATAGGTTAAACCTAAATTTTGTTGTAGGTTTTGCATTAAATTAATCACTTGCGCTTGAATCGAAACATCCAAAGCAGCAATCGGTTCATCACAAATAATAAAATCAGGATTCATCGCCAATGTTCTTGCAATCCCAATTCGTTGTTGTTGTCCTCCTGAAAATTCATGGGGATAACGATTCATAGCATCGGAATTTAATCCCACTAATCCTAATAATTCTTTAACTCGATTTTGCGCTATTTTAGCATTAGCTAATTGATGAATAATTAAGGGTTCACTAATGATTTTACCAACGGTCATCCGAGGATTTAAAGAAGAATAGGGATCTTGAAAAATCATTTGCATCCGGCGACGAAAGGGATGTAATTCTTTTTCATTTAAACGGGTTAAATCAGTATTTTCAAAGTAAATTTTTCCCCCCGTGGGACGAGTCAGTTGTAAAATCATTCGTCCGGTTGTACTTTTTCCACAACCTGATTCTCCCACTAAACTTAAGGTTTCTCCCCTATTAATATTAAAGGTAATTCCATCAACGGCTTTAATCGCTGCAACTTGACGTTGTAGCAAAATTCCTTCCATGACTGGAAAGTGTTTTTGTAAGTTTTCTACCCGAATTAAGGGAGTATTTTTTTGATTAGATTTAAGTTTTGTTTCTAAAGTATTAAGCATATTTTTATGATAATAAATGTTTATATATATAATAAATCCGGCGATTGGAAATTCGGCGATTGGAAATCGCGTCTACAGAAACGAAGTCCGCCTTCGCGGACTAGGAAGGGATTAGAGAATTTGCCATCGAAGATTCTTACAACCCGCGCAGGCGGGTTTTGTCTGTGTAGGCGCGATTTCAATCGCCGAGTGATTATAACGATTATAACGATTATAGAAAGATTATAGAAAGATTAGAAATCGCCGGGGGAATTCGGGGAACCTGCGGGGGTAGTTTTAGAAATTAATTCCCACTCAGAAATCATTGATTGCTGACGGTGGTGAACAGCTTGATTTCTGATATAATTGGCTACACTGTCGATAGCATCGCGGCTAACGGTAAACGCCCCGTAGCTGCCTTGCCACTTAAAAAAATCACCCGGTTTAAGTTGGTGAGTGACGAAATGAGAGGAACTTCCCTTAATTTGCTTAATTATTTCAGCTACGGCCAAAGTTGTTGGAAAACCTATTAGCAAGTGAACATGGTCTTCTATACCTCCAACTGCGATTACAGTACATCCTAACTTGTTACATTCTGCAATAATAGCTGCATAGATTTGTTGCTGAATATCGGGAGTAATCAAAGGTAATCTATCCCAGGTTGCCCAAACATAATGGAGATACATTTGCGTGAAATTTTCTCTCATTTTAATTACAATATCCTAAATTTATCCTCAACCCGCGCAGGCGGGTTTTGTCTGTGTAGACGCGATTTCAATCGCCGAGATTAGAGATTAGATTACAGAAATCCGGCGATTAGAAATCGCGTCTACACAAACGAAGTCCGCCTGCGCGGACTGGGGAGGCGTCAACAATAATCCCTAACAAATAGTATAATTGATTGCACCATCCCAAATCCCATTTCTCCGATGAACTCTGAACGCCAACCCGCCTATCTCAACCTGATAAATCAACTGCTAACCTGTCCCAGCGGCGAAGAACAAGAGATATTGAACACTCACCCGGAATTGCTCGATGATGGCTTGGTGGCCGCAATGCTAGAAAAGGCAGATAATCTCAGAGAACAAGGGGAACTAAATAATGCTTAATTGGTTGAAGAATTTTGCCGGGCGACTGGGTAAGGTGGATGGCGACTTCCTAGCGGGAATTGCACTGAAAGCAGAAGCAGACATACTGTTAGAACAAGGTAATCAGCAGCATAAAATCAGTCAATTTCGAGAATCTTTGCAGTCTTGGGAACAGGCATTAACTATCTATCGGGAAATCGGATATCGCCAAGGAGAAGCTAATTCCCTCGGCAGTTTGGGCAATGCTTACCAATCCCTAGGGCAATACCAGAAAGCGATCGACTTTCACCAACAGTCTTTAGAGATGGCACGGGAAATCGAAGATCGCCAAGGAGAAGCTATTTCCCTCGGCAGTTTGGGCAATGCTTACCAATCCCTAGGGCAATACCAGAAAGCG
>CAITND010000157.1 GCA_903893625.1 uncultured Oscillatoriales cyanobacterium | reverse complement strand
ATATTATTTATATAAAAAATTAATAATATTCCCCTAATTAATGTAAAACCTGATTGATTTTATCAATTAAATGACTGTGAGGGAAAAAATCAATTCCAATTGCTGATTTAATCAAATAAAAAAATAAACCGATAAAAATACTGATCATTAAGTTTAAAGTGATTAACAAAATAATAGCTGCCACGAAATTTCCAACTTTTGTTAGGCCATGCGTAACGTAACGGCGTTTAAATTTTCGATGTTCTTTTCCGACTAATAAAACAACATAAAATCGAGAAAAAATCAAGTCAACATCAAATCTCAAATCTACAATTTTAGGAGAATGTTTAGGAATTGCATAATTTAATATGGTTCTCACTTCATGCAGTTGTTCTGGCGTAAAACTGGATAAAATATCGGGTTCAATTTGTTGGATATAGTGTTCGGGCGTTTTCGCATGATAAGGAGTTTTATCAATGGGTTCTTTCTGAATTGTAGAGGATTTCATACGGTGTTATCTCCGAATTTATACTTAATTTGTACGGATGTTACTTAAGTATAGCTATTCTAAATAAAATTGAATAGACTATTTTTAAAGATTAACACACCTATTCCTAAAGAGAGCCAAGATAAGAAAATTAGGCCATAAAAAGATTGTTTGAAATTTAAGCCTAAAGATTTCAAGGGTTTATGGGCAAATGCTAATCCTATAACGAGTAAAATGGCAAATAACCACAGTAAAATATAGGCTACAGGCCAAAGAAGCAAGAATCTAGGCTCAGTCCCTGACCCAAAGGGAATTGCTTGCAACCAAATACTGCTTGGCCATACTTCCGGCCAACTTTTGAAGATAACACCAAAAAATATGATTCCTATCACCCAAGCACTTCCTAATACAATACCCTCGGAACCTGCTTTGGCTAAGTGCAGGATGAGGGCTAAGGTTACGACCCAAACCCAGATTGAAACTTGAAATACAGTTAAAAGCCATCCGGCTAAAATACAAGCTAGGACTAAAAGAATCAGATAAAGCCAAGCTTTATAGATATCGGGGGATAACTGTTTCATGACTTGTTTCCCAGGGTTAATTCATAAGAGGACTGCGAACTTCGAGAAAGCCCTCGGCACTCTAAAAATTCTGTAGCTAATCTTGCTAAAGTAATCATCAATTGACTAATCGACTCAAACATCTTGATATTTCAAGATCTGCTAGATGTAGACTAAAGATCCGGAAAAAACAGAATAGAATTGATCTTGATCCTATTAATAACCTATCTATGACATCTGATCAAGACTTTAGTTTAACTTGTCCGATTCCTTGGCAACAATATCCCCATATTTTACTGGCTCATGGGGGTGGAGGTAAACTCATGCGTCAATTAATTGACCAGATGTTTTTACCCACTTTTGGGAGTTCTAATCAAGTAGAACATGATGCGGCTACCCTACAATTAAACGGAAATAAAATAGCCTTTACAACGGATTCCTATGTGGTGAATCCCCTATTTTTTCCAGGGGGAGATATTGGTTCAATGGCAATTCATGGAACCGTTAATGATTTGGCAATGGCGGGTGCTCGTCCTTTATATTTAAGTGTGGGTTTTATTTTAGAAGAAGGTTTACCGATGCAAACCTTATGGAAAATTATTCTATCGATGAAACAAGCTGCGGATAAAGCTCAGGTTAAAATTGTCACGGGAGATACTAAAGTTGTTGATAAAGGCAAAGGAGATGGCATTTTTATTAATACATCTGGTATCGGGATTATTGAACATAATTTAACCATTAATCCCCTATCCGTTCAACCGGGAGATGCTGTTATTATTAATGGAGATTTGGGGCGACATGGGATTGCAATTATGGCGGTGCGAGAGGGATTAGAGTTTGAAACTACCATAGAAAGTGATTCTGCACCTGTGGCGGATGTGGTTTTAAAATTATTAGAGGCGGGGATAGAAATTCACTGTTTACGAGATTTAACCCGGGGCGGTTTAGCGAGTACGTTAAATGAAATTGCGATCGCAGCTAAAGTTGAAATTGAAGTTCAAGAAACGGCAATTAAAGTATTAGAAGAAGTCAAAGGTGCGTGTGAAATTTTAGGATTTGACCCCCTTTATGTTGCTAATGAAGGGCGGTTTGCGGTGTTTGTTCCTGAGAAAGATATTGAAAAAACCTTATCAATTTTACAGGCAAAAATACCGCAAGCGAGTTTAATTGGTTGTGTTAAAACCACTTCAACGCCTTTAGTTACAATGCAAAGTACAATCGGAGCAAAACGGATTATTGATATGTTGAGTGGAGAACAGTTACCTCGGATTTGTTAGGGAGTTAATTCATCATGTCATCCGAAAAATTGTTAACCTCTACAGATGTTCTTCAGCTACTGGTTAAAGGGATTGATAAAACGACTTTAGAAGCAAAACTATTGATTTCGAGTTGGACATTTACTTTAGCTCAAGGAGGATCAAAAAGTGGTCAGGGTAAAATTTGGATCAGTCCTAATTCTCAATGTAGCGTCCGAATTATGACTCAACCTAATGGTTTATCCTATGTTCGAGTTTACAATGGCCCTGGAGGTGGTGCACCAGGTGAACAACCCCTAAACGGATTGGGAAAACCAGGAAGTCGGAGAGAGACTCACTTTAATTTAATTTCCTCACCTAATTCTTAACATAATCAGATGATGAACTTTGAAAAAATTTGGCAACAGTATGATTTTACTGAATCGGAACTTTTATCAATGGGATTGGTAGCTCCTTATGATTATGTTCTGAATATTAACTATTATTGGCAACTCAACTCAAATTCTACAAATACTGAAATTGCTACTAAAGACCAAATGTTTCGGCTAATTCTAAAATCTTGTATTCATGTTGATATCCAATTTAATGTTAATCAAGATGAGTTAAATTCAATCCCAACTCATCTCGGTACAATTGTAGGGTGGGGTCGAGTTATAGATTCCTCCTGGATACAAAGTCAGTCTCTTTCTGAGCAGGAATGGCTACATTTATTTTTTGAAATTGGAGGAGATAACAGAATAGATCTTGTTTGTAAATCGTTAGTTGTTGAAGATTTGGAATTGAAGTTCTTAACCATTATATTCAACAAGATGTGGCCCCCAACCAATTGAATTTTCAAAGGTTCCATCGGAGGAAATAAAATAATGTTTAGCAATTCCTAATGATGACTCAATAGGAATATAATAGATAGAAGTAGCCATGTGTACTGAGTGCAAATATCCCTTATAATTAATAATATATCACAAAAAGCCATCTATAGACTGGCTTTTTTGAGGAATGATAGCCTTTTGGTGCGATCGCGGAGCTTACGCACCCTACCAGTACCAAAACGATTCAATTTTATCGGCGATTGTTTTGGCTTCTTGTTCTATATTTTGAGCATTTTCTGTGTGAATTAATACTGTTACATGACCTAATTTTCGACCGGGGCGAGATGCGATTTTACCGTACCAACGAACGAAGGAATTCGGAATTTCTGCAATCTTTTGACGCTTTTCTAAATAGTCACTATTAGCGGTTTCAAACCCCAATAAATTCACCATGATCGCCCCACTACATTTTAAGGCGGTATTGCCTAATGGTAAACCACTCACCGCCCTTAAATGTTGTTTAAATTGCGACGTTTCACAAGCATCTAAACTAAAATGACCGGAATTATGGGTACGGGGTGCAATTTCATTAACTAATAGTGCGCCTTCCGGTGTTAAGAATAATTCTATCCCAAATACTCCAATCACTTGCAAACTATTGAGTAGGGTTTTTGCGATCGCTTCTGCTTTTTCGGCTATAGTTTTATTAATATTAGCTGGGGCGATAACACGATGACAGACTTGGTGTTTCTGCACGGTTTCAACTATTGGATAAACAACCACATCACCCGCAACAGAACGTGCCGCAATAACGGCTAATTCCCGTTCAAAGTGAACAAATTTTTGTAATAACATCGGAGGATAGTTAAATTTTGCCCAAGTGTGGGATAATTCCTCCGCATTTTTAATCAGAAAGGTTCCCTGTCCATCGTATCCATAACGACAGGCTTTTAAAACAACAGGATAACCCAGATTATGATCAATTGTTTGATCATTTTCAGGGGTCAATAGTTGAAAAGGAGGTACAGGTAAACCAATTTTTTCTAAATAACTCAATTGATCATATTTATCTAATAATAAGGATAAAGCTTGTAGGCGAGGACGAAAACAAACCCCCTGTTCTTCAAGTTGAGATAAGGCTTTTAAATCAACAAATTCATTTTCAAAAGTAATAACATCGCAATGAGTAGCTAATTCTGCGGTTGCTGTCGGGTCATCAATGGCGGCTAAAATTGTTTCGGATGCAAAAGCAACAGCAGGGTCACTGATGTGGGGGGTTTGAACAAATAAAGAAACCCCTAAAGAGGCGGCTTCCATTCCCATCATCCAAGCGAGTTGTCCCCCTCCAATTACGCCAATTTTTGTCAGGGTTTGTGGTTGAATTGTGGGAGTAGATAGGGTGTTCATTTTTCGGAAATAATCTCAACTTTATTTATTTTAACTTATTTCCTGCCCAAAAGAAACCAGGTTTTTTAGAAATATTGGGGATAGTCAACAACATTTTGAGAAAAACCCGGTTGCTGGCGCACTTAGGAGTTGAATAGGGAGAGTTGAATATAGTCTGGCGTGAATAGAAAAGGAGCGGGAGTAGGTGTATTTTGAGGAGAAATAACCTCTAATTTACCCGGATATTGACCTTCTAATTTTAACCAATGGTGAAAGATTTGTTCTCGGTTATCTTGGGGGTCAACAACCCGATAAACCCGGACTCGTTTTTTTCCTTGACTTTGCACTCGAACACAGGTTAAACGATAGCCAATTTTATCTAAAAAACGCTGTACAATTGTAATCGGACTAGAAGTTTTAGCCAGTCCTATTCCGATAATGGTTTTGATGGCATTTCGATCTTGTAGGGCAATTTCAGCAATAGTTTGTAAGTCAATATCGGTATTTTTTAAGTCCCGTTCTGGATTTTTCAGTAAGGCTGGAATCCCTAATAATTCCATGATACCAATAATTGCTCCCAACTGAGAACGGTTAAAATCAGGGGCAAAAATATTACCCTGTCCTTGTTCCATTAACCGTCTTGCCATCAACGCATCTCGACCTATTAAATAGGAACGACCAACAGTTAAGAAATAATGAATTCTGAGTTGTTCATACCATCCTTGATCATCTTTATTAATTAAGTCAGAAGTAACGGCTACCCCATAGCGTAATTTCAACTCATATTTATGAATAGCGCGACGTTCTTCTGGGGTTTTTACTAATTGCTTTTGCAGATAATAATATTGACCCTCGCTTAAGTCTGGGGTATTAATCACTGCTAAACATTCCGTTTGATAATTCTGATCTTTGACCGCTAAAATTAGTTCATTTAGGGTTGGACGTTCTGAATTTTTGGGGTTAAATTTTTGCGTTGATTTAATTGCATTTTTAGGAATTTTTTTGGCTTCAGGAATCTCACTAACATGATGACCTTCTGCCATTAATCCCGCTAAAATTGTCTCCCGATAATGATCCATACCCGCATTAAATCGGACTGCCATTTTTGCCCAACACACTAAAGATTCAGCTTGAAATCCCATTTCTAAATCATCTAATCCAGCAAAATCTGACTGTTGCAATAGACGAATATTTAAGCGGGTTAATCGTTGTCCGCTACCGAGTAAGGAACTCATAGAAGTTGCCCCATTTCCCACTTGATTAAATCCTCGATTTGCCATCCAAATAAATCGCGGAATATTATCTCGAATTCGTCCTAATGCTTGACGAACAGAATTTTCCGCTTGAATCCCTTGAAAGATTCCCCAAACTGAGGTAAAATGATTCTTGATTTCAATACTAACCCCAGTTTCAATCGAGGGAGAAGCTAATACAATATCATGGGATTTTAGCACTTGATTAAAGTTCGTAATTGAACCATAGGCGGGATGGGTGGGGTCAGCTAAGGATTCTGAATCAATTCTCAGAATTGAACGCTCTGGAAATTGAGTTTTTAAATAGGTTTCTAGGGTGCGAGTTCCCCATTGACTCGTTAATTTTTGGGCAGATAAACAAACAAAAGGTTTCCCCCCTTCTGCAATATGTTGTTCTAAGTCTTTTACCAGTTGGTCTGGGGTATTACCTAAATAATTATAAATTGTCCAAGCTTCATCGACTGAAGGTTGCCACTCATTTTGAATCACAAAAGGTTGTAGATGAACGCCGGATAAGGAGGTTAAATAATCAATGGATGTATCACTTAAATCGGCATCGGAAATCACAACTTGACCATTTCCCCCTAAAACATTTTGCATCAAAGTCTTTAAGGATTTGAGAATAGAAACTCGATGATTTTGACAGGTTTCTGAGTTCAATCCATGCCATAATACTTGTTCAACTTCATCTAAAATTACCAGTCCATTTGACCAGTCTTTGGGTTCAAATTTAACGCCAGAATTTGGATGTAAAGAATCAATACATAATCCATAGCCTAAAGCAGAATTAGGGGTTACTATGGGGGATTTCATGTATTGTAATCCAAACCGTTGACATAAGGCTTCAATTAGTCGAACTCGATGACCAATCACTAAAACCCATTGTCCTCGTTCAATTGCCTCTTGAACGAGGGTTTCTAATACTTTCGTTTTCCCGGTTCCTTTAGGGGATTTAATGGCGATTAATTTAGCAAATTCAAGTATTTTTACCGAAGATAAATAGCGACTTTTGAGATTAATATTTGCGGGATAGGTTAAACGATTATAGGAAAATGCTTTCCATGTTTCTAAGGTAGTTGCCATTTGATAAGCGTCGTCAAATATCGTTTGACCCTGTTCTGCAATTAAGTCATCAACTCCTTTCCCCAATTGAGGATTCCAATTAACAATATAAACTGAACATCCTGCCTGTGTCAATAAATATCCCGTTTGCTGAATGGCTGAATTAACTGCTTTAATCGTTTTAGGTTTGGTATCTTGATCAAATACCATATAAATATTCCGATTTTGAATCACAAACTGCTGTAATTGCTGGATTAAAGCAGGTTGGGCGATTCTATTTCCATATTGATCACGGGGAATTCGATACCCACTATGAATTCCAGGAAGTGCGATCGCAATATATCCTGCTGTTAGTAATGCTCCAGCTTTTTTAGCACCTTCGGTAATACATAAAGGCAGTTCAGGATGACGAATCACCCAGCGCCAGAATCCTAAATCGGGTTGATGGGGTTGAAGATCATCAGGATTTATTTTAACGTTATATTTTTGAGCAATGCGCTCCCAAATTGTTCGAGAAATTCTTAGGGCAAAAATTCCTGTTGGTGTATTGGGAGGATGTTCATATTTAATACATTTACGCTGGTCTGAAGTTAAACGAGGTTTAACAGGCTTAAAACACCCCCACAAATCAGGATTTCCAGTCAAAATATCAATCCCAGAACACCACCAACCTCCTTCATAAAGATGCTGATAACGGTTAAGAATAGGTTGGGATATACGACCAGTATTTAATCGAGGAAGGGTATCAGAATAGAGAAGATAATCTAACGGACGATACCCATCCAGAGGAATCACGTTAAGTTGGGTGAGTTCTTCGTCAACACCACTTTCTGTCCACTCTGTTAAATAGTCCATTTCTCTCTCATTGCAACTGCGGATTTTTAAGCGTAACTCTAGGATGAAAGCTTGAGTATAAAATTTTGTAAACGTTTTGACGCCACTCTAATCTCTCGAAAAAAATAAGTAAAATTTACCCTAGACAGAAACAAACTGAGATGTTATAGTTAAATCTATGAAGAATTGATCGGTGTATAAACCGAGGTGCAGTTATGTTTAAATTATTGCGATCTACTCAAAAATTAGCGATTCTCACCTGTTTAAGTACCATTTTTTTTCCTACACCTCTTTTAGCGGAATCATTGAATCCCAAAACGGTTTTAATGACTCAAAATCCATCCAATGATGAGCTTTATAAACAAGCGAAAGAAGAACTCTCAGAAGATGTTTATGTGATTTACCGAGTTGTAGAAAGAATTGCCAGAGCTAATGGTTTGGATAATACGCCTTGGCGGGTGGGAATTGTGAATGAATATAATATTAATGCCTTTGCCAGTGAAGTGAATTTAATTGCGATTTATACAGGGATTTTAGACCAATTAGCGGGGGATTCTTCTGCTATTGCTTGTGTGATTGGTCATGAAATGGCACATCATGTTAAGCGTCATATTGCATTAGGGCCAGCCGAAGAAGTCGCTTTAAAAGAACGGATTCAAAAAGAAGCTGAACAACAAGTTTTAGCTGAAATTGAAGATGCTAAATCCGACGCAACCGGGACTTCAATTGGAGGTGCTGTTTTACAAACTGTGGGAGGTTTTTTAGGGGGTTGGGGTCGGACGGCGGGAAATATTAGCAATAGTGCTTTGCAAGATGCGAGTCGTCAACGTTTAGCGCAAGCTGAAGAACGGGTGAAAGAAATTGTTCAAGAAAAAACCACAGAATTAGAACAAAAACTCGCTGAAAATAATCGGAAACAAGAATTTGAAGCGGATGAATTTGGCTACCAATATATTGCCAAAGCAGGGTTTGAAGCGGAAGGATGTATTCGAGTGATGGACGTTTTAGGACGCACATCCGGCGCTGAATTTGATACAACTCACCCGGCTATTCCTAAGCGAATCGAACAGCTTAGATCGTTAATGAATCAGTATCCACCTGCAACCTTAGCGCAAGAAGGAGAAAGCTTAATTAAATCGACTCAACCCCTAACTTATAGCCTTTCAAAAGATGGTCAATCTTTAAGAATTAATTCCCGTCGAGGAGGTTCGGCTGCGGATGATATTGACCGCCGTTTTAGTCAGTAATCAACATCCTGTTTTAAAACTTTAGTCTAAAATGTAACCCATAAAAAACTAGGGATTTGATAAATGTGTTAACCGAATATTATCAATAATAATCCCCTGGTTGTCACCACCAGACTGATCGAAAACCAGCCTTCCACGAGTAGGTTTGCTAACAGTAATAGTTTCTAAGATCGTTTGATAAGAAGGTAAATTTGATTGGGTAAAGCTTTTGCTGTATACATTACCTAATGTGACAGTAACAGTATTTGCATATTGACCGTTGTTACCCATATCAAACTGTAGCTCATAAGTACCTGGATTGAGCATAAAGGAAGTTTTTGATGCCAATTTTCCTCCTAGACTTGTTGACCCATCTAAATCAACATAGAGACCCCTATTGGGGTAGAAATCAAAAAGCCCATTACCAATAAGATCAACTGTTCCTCGCGTAACAATCCAATTTTTGAAACCAGAATAGTTCCCTGCCCCTTTGGCATCATTTTCCGTATCAAAATTATCCTCTAGTAAGACAACATCAGCACCAACAGCGGTACGACTAAAAAGTATCATTAAGAATCCTAAACCAACAACTAGATAGCGTTTCCACATACCCATAGATAATCACCACTCTAATCATTGTTCTCACTAATACCGTGAGGTATGTTACTCACAATACAAGCATTTTTTCGTATAGCACCCAAACTTAACTTTTTCTTAATGATTTATCTACCGCTTACGATCCAATAAAAAGATAGTCGTTATATTATTTGTGACTTGTACTTATTAAGATTAGACTTTTTTTATCCTCTTCATTCCCCTAAAAATCATATTCTACTTCTAAAATTTCCGTGTATTCAAACTCATTTGAACTTTGATGAACTAAAGGATAACGCTCTCCTCCTAATTCTATCCAATCTTCCTCACAATCGGGTTTAGGAGAATTGTAGGATAAAATATATTCGCGTCCGATGCGTTTTTGCATCTCTGCCGCCACTTCTCCCCGCCATTGGGTTTTCGTGACTAAAACAATTAATTGATTAGCTAATTGAGGAATAATATTAGCAATTTGTCGCCGATAAATTTCATCTAAACTGCCAAAAGGCGAGTCCATAACAATCGGAAAGGTACTACTATCTGGGCCCATTAAGGTATTTTTTTGACTCCATTCCCTTACTCCATCAATAATTCCCCCAATAAACGATAAACTTAAAATCTGATTTTCCCCCGTTGAAGCCGCGACTTCCGCTTCCTCTCCGGCGGTCATTTCCACTAATTTTAATTCATATTTTTCGGTTAATTTCGGTAAATAAGGGGTAAAGGAAATTTGACTAAATAACTTTTGAACCCGCTTTTCTAATTGACAGCGAAACTGTTGGTCTAAACGGTCTTTTACTTCCGTTAAACGCAATATTGCATCCTGAGTAACGGCAATTCTTCGCTGCACTAATACTTGTTTCATTTCATTCATTTGCTGTTTATCGATTTGTCGAGATAAACTTTCAGCAGTGGCTTTAAAACTCTCAATTTGCTGTTGATTGGAACCAGTTTCTCGATTTAATTCACTGATTTTTAGTTCAATTTCATCTAAGCGTTTTTGTAACTCTTGAATATTCTCATCAGGAAATTTCCTGAGTTTATTCGTAATACTATCAAGTTCATTTTCAATCCGTTGTAATTCTTCTCGATAGGTTTGAATATTCAGTTGTTGACGATTAATTTCGTCCCAAAATTCAATCGCTTGTTTATCTAATTCATCCACTTGGGTACTTAACCGAATCGCCATTTCATCAATATCAGCAGTTCCGGCTCGATTTAACAAATGTTCTACCTGTTCACATCCAACATTTCCAGGGATTAATTCAGAGCCACAAATACATTGCTTTTGCTCTAATAAATTCTGAACAAACTGTTTCGTAATTCCGGTATTTAACTCCCCTCGTTCTCGCAAACCCGAAAATAAATTTCTAAATTCTGCCGTTAATTCAGGAATTAAAACCGTATAGCCTTTGGTTGAAATTCCTCGATTAATAGCCGTATGAGCTTGATGCAGTTGTTCTCTCAACAATTGTTTTTTTCGTTCTAATTCATCCCGCAACCTTTGTAATTCTGCGGCTCCGCTTAACTCCATTAATCTCTCATTCAGGATGCTTTTTAATTCCTTTTGATGGTCTAACTCTTGAGTAATTTCAGTCTGTCTTTGGGACAACCGCTCAATTTCCTGTTCCGCTTTTTTCTTCTCTTGTAAATATTTTTTAGTTTCTGGATTTCCAATTATTCCTAAATCCGTTTCCAAGGATTTTTTAGCCTCCCCCAAATGTTTAATCGCTCGATTTAAAACTTCAATTCCTAATAACTCTTTCGTCGCATCAGCAATTTCTACTTTTCGTTCATCTCTAACAATCTGCTCAATTCGTTCTCCATCAAAAAAGAAATATTGATGTAAACTTAAGGGTAAAATTCGATTAATAATTTCTTCCGGTGGGTGAGGTGGCATTCCCCAGCGTCCATCATCTCCCGCCACTTGCATATATAATTGACTGGCTGTTTGTTCAATATCACTGCCATTTTTATAAGCTCGACAAATCCGTTTGACTAAATATCGTTTATGATCATGTTCAAAGATTAATTCTACCCAACATCCAACCCCTTTTCCCGGTTCAGATTCATTTAAGGCTCGTTTATTAACTAAATGTTCAGAAATAGCAAAGGCTGCACTAAATTTTTCATAGAGAACCCAAGTAAAGGCATTCATTAATGTCGTTTTTCCGGCTCCATTATTGCCATGAATAACCGTTGTATTTCTGTCACCATAACCCAGAGTAATTTCTGGGGTTTTCCCATAGAATTGCCGAAAATTACAGAGTTGAATTGAAATTAATCTCATTGCACCACATCCTTAATAATTTTGAGAATATCATCATTAATATTACGAGGATTTTTCATATACAATTTATCCCTTTCTGCTTGTAAAACCCGTTCAATAATTTCTCGAACTTCCGGGGAAGCATTAGTAATCGGGTCTTGAGCCTCTTTAGGGTTAATATTATCCCCATAAGTAGATTTTTTTTCAGCAAAAACATTCGTAATCGCCGTAATCAAACTTTCAGAATATTTAAACATTCCCGTAGGATGGGCTATGCCCATCATTTTAATACATTAACGATCATTTTAATACATTAACGATCATTTTAATACATTAACTGATCATTTTAATACATTAACTGATCATT
>CAITND010000156.1 GCA_903893625.1 uncultured Oscillatoriales cyanobacterium | reverse complement strand
TCGTGAAATTAGCGATCGCAAGGGAGAAGGAAATTCTCTACTCAATTTGGGCAATGCTTACAATGACTTAGGGCAGTCTCAAAAAGCGATTGAATTCTTGCAACAGTCTTTAACTATTTATCGTGAACTTGGCGATCGCAAGGGAGAAGGAAATTCTCTACTCAATTTGGGCAATGCTTACAATTTCTTAGAAAAGTATGAAAAAGCGATTGAATTCTATCAACAGTCTTTAACTATTTATCGTGAACTTGGCGATCGCAAAGGAGAAGGGAATTCTCTGGGCAATTTGGGCGCGGTTTACAATTCATTAGGACAGTCTCAAAAAGCGATTGAATTCTTGCAACAGTCTTTAATTATTGCCCGTGAAATTAGCGATCGCACCGGAGAAGGAAATTCTCTCAACAATTTGGGCAATGCTTACAATGACTTAGAAAAGTATGAAAAAGCGATTGAATTCTTTCAACAGTCTTTAACTATTAAACGTGAACTTGGCGATCGCACCGGAGAAGGAAATTCTCTCCACAATTTGGGTATTGCTTACAATAACTTAGGACAATATCAAAAAGTGATTGAGTTCTTTCAACAGTCTTTAACTATTAAACGTGAACTTGGTGATCGCAACGGAGAAGGGAATGCTCTCAACCATTTGGGCGTTGCTTACGATGACTTAGGACAATATCAAAAAGCGATTGAATTCTTGCAACAGTCTTTAATTATTGCCCGTGAAATTAGCGATCGCCAGGGAGAAGGGAATGCTCTCAACAATTTGGGCAATGCTTACAATTCCTTGGGACAATATCAACGAGCCATAGAATACTATCAACAATCTTTAACGATTTATCGTGAAATTAGCGATCGCAACGGAGAAGGGAGTTCTCTCAACGGTTTGGGCAATGCTTACGATAACTTAGGACAGTCTCAAAAAGCGATTGAGTTCTATCAACAATCTTTAACGATTTATCGTGAAATTAGCGATCGCAACGGAGAAGGGAATCCTCTCAACGGTTTGGGCAATGCTTACAATAGTTTAGGACAGTATCAAAAAGCGATTGAATTCTATCAACAGTCTTTAACTATTCAACGTGAAATTGGTGATCGCCAGGGAGAAGGGAATGCTCTCAACAATTTGGGCAATGTTTACCTTTACTTAGGACAGTATCAAAAAGCGATTGAATTCTATCAACAGTCTTTAACTATTCAACGTGAAATTAGCGATCGCAATGGAGAAGGGAATGCTCTCAACGGTTTGGGCAATGCTTACAATAGTTTAGGACAGTATCAAAAAGCGATTGAGTTCTATCAACAGTCTTTAACTATTAAACGTGAAATTGGCGATCACAATGGAGAAGGGGCTTCTCTCAACAATTTGGGCAATGCTTACAATTACTTAGGACAGTATGAAAAAGCGATTGAATTCTATCAACAGTCTTTAACTATTACCCGTGAACTTGGCGATCGCAACGGAGAAGGTAATTCTCTACTCAATTTGGGCGCGGTTTACAATTACTTAGGACAGTATGAAAAATCCATTGAATTCTCTCAACAGTCTTTAACTATTACCCGTGAACTTGGCGATCGCAAGGGAGAAGGGGGTTCTCTACTCAATTTGGGCGCGGTTTACTGGAACTTAGGACAGTATCAAAAAGCAATTGAGTTCTTTCAACAGTCTTTAACTATTCAACGTGAAATTGGCGATCGCAATGGAGAAGGGAATTCTCTACTCAATTTGGGCGCGGTTTACAATTACTTAGGACAGTATCAAAAAGCGATTGAATTCTATCAACAGTCTTTAACTATTCAACGTGAAATTGGCGATCGCAAGGGAGAAGGGACTTCTCTCAACAATTTAGGCTTGGCTTACAATTCCTTGGGGCAATATCAAAAAGCGATTGAATTCTATCAACAGTCTTTGACTATTTTTCGTGAACTTGGTGATCGCAAGGGAGAAGAGAGTTCTCTCAACAATTTGGGCGCGGTTTACAATGACTTAGGACAGTATGAAAAAGCGATTGAGTTCTTTCAACAATCTTTAACTATTCAACGTGAAATTGGCGATCGCAACGGAGAAGGTTCTTCTCTACTCAATTTGGGCGGTGCTTACTATAACTTAGGACAGTCTCAAAAAGCTATTGAGTTCTTTCAACAATCTTTAACTATTCAACGTGAAATTGGCAATCGCAACGGAGAAGGGGGTGCTCTCAACAATTTGGGCAATGCTTACGATGACTTAGGACAGTATCAAAAAGCGATTGAATTCTATCAACAGTCTTTAACTATTACCCGTGAAATTGGCGATCGCAAGGGAGAAGGGGTTTCTCTGGGCAATTTGGGATTTGCTTTGTTTAAATTGGGCAATTTTCTGGAAGCGGAAAAACATTTATTCTCTAGTCTCGAAGTTAAAGAATCTCTGCGACAAGATATTAAAGATGATCTTAATAAAGTTTCTCTATTTGAAACTCAACGAATGGCCTACAGTAGACTTCAAAAAGTTTTAATCGCTCAAAATAAAATTAATCAAGCCTTAGAAATATCGGAACGTGGACGAGGCAGAGCATTAGCGGAGTTATTGGCTAAACGAATTACTCCTGATTCCAGCCAGTTTTCTCCGGTAGTTTCTTTAGCCCAACTCCAACAAATTGCTCAACAACAACAGGCAACAATTGTTGAATATTCCAGAATTAAGGATATCTTTTCTACAGGAGAAAAACAGGAGTATCTGGAATCAGAACTGTATATTTGGGTGATTAAACCCACAGGAGAAATAGAATTTAGACGCTCAGATATTAAACCTCTTTGGCAACAACAAAATACAGACCTGAGCCGTTTAATTTTTGCAGCCCGTTGTTTTAATAATGATGCCTGTCGTAGTGATTATACTGTGGCTTCTACTAGAGGAACCTTGACTCTAAACCAAACCCAAAACCGGAGTCTATTTAATGCCAATACTCGGTTACAAGCTACTCAAAATATACCGATTCCATCTTCTTCTAAAAACCCAGAATTTCAACAACTCTATCAACTTTTAATTCAACCTATTGCGGATTTATTACCCACAAATCCCGATGAACGAGTTATTTTTATTCCCACAGATTCGTTATTTAATTTGCCCTTTGCTGCCCTACAAGATGAAACTGGAAAATATTTAATTGAAAAACATACTATTGTTGTCTCGCCTTCTATTGCGGTTTTAGATTCCACCCATCAACAACGGCAAAATTTATCAAATTCAGCTTCAGATATTCTAATTATTGGCAATCCACAAATGCCTAAAATTGCACCCAGTCCAGGGGAAAAACCTATGGCTTTACAACCCTTACCCTTTGCCGAAGAAGAAGCGATTTCTATTGGAGAATTATTGAAAATACAACCGTTAATTGGGGCAGAAGCAACGGAATCAACGGTATTAAATCGCATGGTAAATGCTCGAATTGTTCATTTTGCCACCCACGGAATATTTGATAATATTCAACCGTTAAATAGTGGAATAGCATTAACGCCTTCCGGTTCGGAAGATGGATTATTAACGGCGGATCAAATATTTGGGTTAAAATTAAATGCGGAATTAGTAGTATTAAGTGCCTGTGATACGGGGTTAGGAGAAATTACTGGAGATGGCGTGATTGGTTTATCCCGTTCGTTTTTAAATGCCGGAGTTCCCAGTTTAGTCGTGTCGTTGTGGTCAGTTGATGATCAAGCAACGGGGGAATTAATGACGGAGTTTTATCAAAATCTACAAACCACAAAAGACAAAGCCCAAGCGTTAAGACAGGCAATGTTAACAATTAAAAAGACTAATCCGAATCCCTATTATTGGTCAGCATTTACATTAATGGGGGAAGCGTTGTAGGTTGTGACATCAATTCAGATTAATCGCTTTGCTGTTTTTACTGTATAATCAAATTAGCCATACAATCACTCAGTAGAGAATTTATGCCTACATATCAAGAGGTACTTAGTCAAATTCAAAAGCTGACGATCATTGAGCAAATCCAATTATTAAAAGACCTCAATCACATCGTTAAAGTCGGAGTCGAAGTTGAAG
Organism: uncultured Oscillatoriales cyanobacterium; assembly: GCA_903893625.1. Lineage (GTDB taxonomy): Bacteria > Cyanobacteriota > Cyanobacteriia > Cyanobacteriales > Microcoleaceae > Planktothrix. The sequence goes on along the minus strand of CAITND010000156.1, from coordinate 41,935 downwards.
GAGATGATGAGATTATTCCTGCGGACGAAATTGAAGAAAGTGAAGCCGCTTTACAAGATTATTTTAGCGGAAAAGATCGCGGTATATCTTCCCAACAACTGAAATTGAAACTGTTTGGAGAAAGACTTGACTGATTACATTCTTTTAAAATCGGCTGAACGCTATTTAGAACGGATGCAGGTTAACGATCAGAAGCGGATTATCAAAGCCTTGGATGCTTTGGTGATAGATTCTACAGATCTTGATATTAAACCGCTTAAAGGTCGTTCTGAGTTTCGCTTACGAGTAGGGAAGTATCGTATTTTATTTGTAGAAGATTCGGCTAATCAAGTTTATATTATCACGCAGATTCGTCCTCGTGGTGATGTTTACAAATAAGCTGGCTTGTATTTCTTGCATCTGTTTCCCTCGTTAGAGATCCTTATAACAATAAAAAATCTATGCGTAAACAAACCATTCAATATACATCACCGTTAGATGCCTTAGTTGCTGTTGCTAAACGACTCAGCTTATACGAAAACCATCAAAAAATTGACTCAGAGGAATTCTTTAACCAGTATAATCGCGGGCTTTTATCCGATGATATTCTATTTATAGAATGGGCTAATGATTACCGTCACTACCTTGCTTTACATCAGGAACTCGCCCAAAGACTCTCTGAAAAGCCTGAAATCACTCAAGTGTTAAAAGAAGCAACTCAGATATTAGCATCAAATTGAATCAATCTGGCTACGTCTATTTAGATTTAATGGAGATTTTAAAACAGTCTAAACCCCACCAAATCGATCAATCGGCCAAAACCGAAAGACAGCCCGACCAATAATATTTTCCTTGGGAAGAAAACCCCAAACATGGGAATCATTACTATCATTGCGATTATCTCCCATGACAAAATAGGAATTCTCAGGAACTTTTACCGCAGGTAATTGATAATGGGGTTCTTCAGCAATATACCGTTCAAATTGGGGCTGATTATCAATATAAACTCGACCATTTTTAACTTCAATAGTTTGTCCTGGTTTACCAATAATTCGTTTAATAAAGGCTTGATCTGCTCCATATCCAATCTCTTGTAATTGGGAGGGAGGATTAAACACAATAATATCGCCAAATTGAGGAGAGTCTAAATAATAGGATACCTTTTCAATTACTAAGCGATCGCCTATTTCTAAAGTCGGAAACATCGAATCGGAAGGAATAAATCGAGGTTCAGCAATAAAAGTTCTAATTAATAATGATAATCCTAATGCGATCGCTAAAATTACAATATTCTCTCGAATTTGATCCAAAATACTTTTTTCAGTAATTGCAGGTTGTGGCTTTTGAGTGGCTTGTTTTTCTTCGGATTTCATGGTTTTCTTACCTAATATAATCTATAAAAACAAATTAAGAATTAAGAATCATAGCTGAATTGCGACTCTTAATTCTCAATAATTAACCCCTGGAATTTCAGAGATAAATTGTTAATTATCATGGGAGGATTTGTGATGAAAACGGATTCCCAAAAAGACATCATAGAGAAAGCTCCAAAAGTCTTTTTTTCCCTCTAGGATTCCCAAAGTTTGGGGAGAACCTTTTTCATCTAACAGGGGTTTCATAAATTCATAAGTTGGCTTGTAATAATACCAAGGAATAGAGGGCCACAAATGATGAATCAGATGGTAATTTTGCCCCAAAATTAACAGGTTTAAAACCGAACCCGGATATACCCTAGCATTTTTCCAGCGACCGCGTTCTTGAAAAGGACGATGGGGTAAATAATCAAAGAATAAACCCAAGGCTATTCCCACCACTAACGCCGGACAAAACCAGAAGTTTAGAATATAGCCGAGGAAATCATAATGAATAGAAATTGCCACAATAGTCGCCACAAATAAGCGACTCAAAAACCACTCCAGAAGTTCATATTTTTTCCAGAGTCGGCGCTTGAAGAAAAACACTTCATGGTAAAAGAATCGCGCCGCAATTAACCATAAGGGGCCACCTGTGGAAACAAAATGATCGGGATCGTTGTCTGGATCATTAACATGGCAGTGATGTTGAATATGCACCCGTGTAAATACGGGAAAAGCGAACCCTAACATTAAAGCACTACCATGCCCTAAGACCGCGTTGAGAATGCGGTTTTTATGGGCTGAATTGTGGGATGCGTCATGGATCACTGTACCCGAAAGGTGCAGTGCCAAAACATTAATCAAAAAACAACACCAGTCTGGCCAACCCCAACGCCAGTATCCCAATGTGGAACAGATCACCATGACTACCGCGCCTAAAAACATCAGTAGCGTGGTGTTAAAGCCACCCTCTGCGGTGAGGTATTCTTTGGGGACTGTCAGTGGCTTGCTTGCCTCCGACATTACAGTTTGCACTCCTTGAAGTTTCACACCTGAGTATTTTATGAGAAAAGTAACAAAGTGTAAAGATTTATAAAATCACTAAACCCGAACGTAATTGCCTAAAATACCACAATTTTATCCCCAGGAGAAAATTTTTATGTCTAGTTCACTGCTTCGCACATCCTTACTCGGACTGGTTAGTTTATCAATTACCCTATCACTGCTGGGTTCTGCGACCAGAGCTAATGCTCAACCCAGGTGGCCTTCTTTACCCAGTTTGAACGATTTGCTCGAACTGCGACGGAACAATGGTCAACCCCAACAACCCACCGCTAATCCTCCCAGCAATACGACACCAATTCCCACCCCTCAACCCCAGCCTCCGACCCAGGAAACGCCCATTCCTCAAGTCGAAGTGAAAACCGGGGAAACTGATATTGCTCGGTTTCGATGTGAAGTCATTGGCGGTCAATATACTGTTATGTATTATCCCGTAAGTCAACCGAATCAAGGCTATGCTTGGGCGGTTCCTAGTAATATGGGGGGAGGATGGACACCCGAACGACGCTGTGCAGAAATTAGCCGCCGTTTAGAGTCCTATCGTCCCGATGGCTTATTAGAAATGACTACGGCGATTGAGAACGGTTATAACACCCTCTGCGCTACAACTGAAGATATTCCTCAATGTCGGATTGTATTAACCGTTCCTCCTGGGGAAGATCCCTTATTAGTCCGCGATCGCATTTTCCAAAACCTAGTGATTGCCGACAGTGGCCAAAGCACCCAAGGTGTCTATACCCTCGTCGATGAAAAAAGTACCGGAGACATCATTCGAGGGGCTTTAGGACGGCCGAGAACTCGTTCTACTGGTATTCCCCTGCGTCAATTCCTCGATCCTAATGACGGTGGCACCGGATCACGCTTAAACCCCCGTTATTTTCCTAAATAGGGAATAGGGGAGCAGGGGGAGCAGAAGCAGTGCGAGCGTCCTCGCTCGCTGAATATCACCCAAAACCCATTACCCAAAACCCATTACCCAAAACCCAAAACCCATTACCCATTCGTAATTCGTAATTCGTAATTCGTAATTCGTAATTCGTAATTCGTAATTACCTCCCAAACACCCAATTCTGAATTCTTTATCCTTGTGTGTCCTTGACATGGTTAAATTCTCTTTATGATCTGTAGAGAGACGCGCCATGGCTCGTCTCTACAGATAAATCCCTAGATTTTTATTGAGTCATGCAACCGCAAAATCTACTGCACCGAACTAAAATAGTCGCTACAATCGGCCCTGCTACCCAGAAGCCTGAAGTTCTCCGCGCCTTGATTGAAGCGGGTGCAACGACTCTGCGCTTGAATTTTTCCCATAATACTCACGAGGATCACCAACGGAGTATTCGGATGATTCGGCAAACGGCCTTTGAACTGAATCAACCCGTTGGAATCTTACAAGACCTGCAAGGCCCAAAAATTCGATTAGGCAAATTTGAGAATGGTTCGATTGTTCTGAACCGAGATGATCTGTTTATTCTCACCAGTGAGGATATCGTCGGAACTCAAGAAATGTCCTCCGTCACCTACAAACCTTTAGCCGATGAAGTCCCAGATGGGGCGGTTATTCTCCTCGATGACGGGAAAGTTGAAATGTTCGTCGAGAAAGTTGAACCGACAAAAGGACGCTTATATTGTCGTGTGGTGGTCGGAGGGACTCTTTCTAATAGTAAAGGGGTGAATTTTCCGGGGGTTTATCTATCGATTAAAGCCTTAACTGAAAAAGACCGTAAAGACTTAATGTTTGGTTTAGATCAAGGGGTTGATTGGGTCGCTTTAAGTTTCGTTAGAAATCCCCAGGATGTATTAGAAATTAAAGAATTAATTGCCAGTGCGGGTAAGGATGTTCCCGTGATTGCCAAAATTGAAAAACACGAAGCCATTGAACAAATGGAAGAAATTCTAGCTTTGTGTAATGGAGTGATGGTGGCGCGAGGAGATTTAGGGGTAGAACTCCCGGCTGAAGATGTACCGATTTTACAAAAACGGTTAATTATCACTGCAAACCGCATGGGGATTCCAGTAATTACCGCTACTCAAATGTTGGATAGCATGGTGAATAATCCCCGACCGACCCGCGCCGAAATTTCCGATGTGGCGAATGCGATTTTGGATGGGACTGATGCGGTGATGCTTTCCAACGAAACAGCCGTGGGTAACTATCCTGTAGAAGCGGTGGCGACAATGGCTCGGATTGCAGTTAGGATTGAACAGGAGGGGGCGACGCGCAATGTTTCTAAGGTTGAAGATACGGGTCGTTCGATTCCTAATGCCATTAGTCAGGCGGTAGCCCAAATTTCTCACCAGTTGAACGCAGCGGCAATTATGACCTTAACTAAAACCGGGTCTACGGCCCGAAATGTGTCTAAATTCCGACCCCAAACCCCGATTTTAGCGATTACGCCTCACGTTGAAGTAGCGCGACAGTTAAGTTTAGTTTGGGGGGTGAAACCGCTATTGGTGTTAGATTTACCTTCGGCTGACCAGACTTTCCAAGCGGCGGTGACTGTAGCCAGAGAAAAAAATCTCCTAGCCGATGGGGATTTAGTCGTAACCACGGCCGGAACCTTACAAGGGGTGGCGGGATCTACGGATTTAATTAAGGTGGAAGTGGTAACGGCAGCCTTGGGTAAAGGAACAGCCGTTGGTCAAGGCTGTGTGACCGGACGGGCGCGGGTTGCTCGCAGTGCCGGAGAGTTGGCTGATTTTAATGTGGGGGAAATTTTAGTCACACCCCAAACCAGTGCCGATTTTGTGGATGTGATGCGAAAGGCGGGGGGTGTGGTGACAGAAGCCGATAGTTTGACCAGTCACGCGGCGGTGATTGGTTTACGTTTAGGGGTGCCTGTGATTGTCGGTGTGAAGAATGCCACTCGCTTGATTCGAGATGGTGTGATTCTCACCTTAGATATGGAGCGAGGCATCGTTTATTCGGGTGCTAACAGTGGTTCTATGCCAGATAACCTATAGTTTTGGGGTGGAGAGACCGTTGCTAAAATTGTTTCTCCAGTTCGCCAGAAATCAGTTGACAATGGAGATCAAGTTTTGATACAATATAACGTTGTGCTGATATTAATTCCCTGCTGCTTTAGCTCAGTTGGTAGAGCGGTTCACTCGTAATGAACAGGTCGTCGGTTCAAGTCCGATAAGCAGCTTTCAAGTTTTAATCTACCCAAAGGTTCACTCTTATTATATAAACTCTGATTTAGATGAGTTAGGGTAGCTTAATATTTTTATAGTTTTTAATTAGCAAATGCACCCTAAATTAGTATTTTAATAGCAGTTAAGAGTTTTGGTTTTACCCAGACTTGAATCTGTATATTTTTGAGAACAAAGTAGCGGTGTGATGAGAACCGCTACTATTAAAGATGAGATGAAGGCTGAGGGTCTCAACAATGTGAGACAGATATTAACGTAAACATTGAGTTGTTTGGGATGACTAATTTAATCATCATTTTTTAGTTAGATTGACGACGACGAGAAGCCAGCATTCCACCGAAGGCTAAACCTAAACCAACTAATGTGGCGGGTTCGGGAACTTCAACAGGTTTGGGGGCGGGGGGTGCTACATAGCTGGCAAACGTATCACTTTTGCCATTAGCAAGTCCTTGAACGTGCATTCCGATTTTTAACTGATTAGAATTCAAACTGGCGATCACTTTGTCAAAGTTGCCATTGAACAGCAAGCCTAATGTTTCTCCTTGATTAATTCCTTTTTTAGGGCTTGGATTAACTGCTGAAAAACTAAATATGTCATTTTTATCCCAACCTTCAATATTTTCAGATTGAGCTAACATTGGGTTTCCACTGTCTTTGTTAAAATCAACACCACTTGCACCATCAGTTAGATGTGTATTTGCAACATTATTGTAATCAACTTGGAAAATGTTGAATCCCGCTAACTGACTAACACCAGAAAATGCTATCTGGGTAATAACCGAATTTGATCCTTGAGATTGATTAAAACCTGTATTGTTAAACTTGAACAGAACTTTATTGTCCGAGGTTTTGCTGACATCAAAATTGAACTGGCCAACAATGTTATCTCCATAGTTGTCGCCAGGGTAGATATTCCTAAATCCAAACTCTACAGCTTGTGCAGGTGCTGCAACTAAGGAAAGGGCAACTCCAGTAGCTAATATAGTAGAACCGATAATTTTAGATAGTGTGGTTTTCATCTCAGCCTCATCTTTATATATTTTATAACCTGGGGTAGAAACAAGGTGTTAAAACTTGGGAGTTTTTTATTTTCTTGTCCTACCCTGTTACCAATATTACGCAATCGGTTTGGGGTTGTCTATAGGTTTTAGGAAATATGGGTTATTTTTACAGAAGGTTTACAGTCGGTCGGTACAAATATAAAGATACGATTAAATTAGCCAGAAAAACCTTGATATAGGATGTGTAGGCTTTCTATCTATAGATAAATACAATAAATTTGTCAGGGACAGAAGTTGTGATTTTGCTAATAGGATTCCGTACAAATACGTCCGTATAGATGTGATAAAAAACACTTCTGCATGATATTTTTTGACTAAAATCCTTTAGAAACCCTGGAGTTAGGGGGTCAACTGGGGAAACAAAACCCTTTGAGGGGAATTTGTTGTTGAGATGGACTTAAGCCTTTAGACTGTAAAAGGATACCAAAGTTACCTAACCCCATAGGATCAATGAGAGAATGTAAGCATTCTCTTCGTTGTAAAACTTCTGAAATAGAATATCTTGATGGTTGGGATAAGGCGGCGATGCGATCGCCTAACCCTAACGCCATTAAAAATAAAGCCTGTTGTGTAAACCCGACGGAATTAATTCCCCAGTTTTCCCCATAAAGTTGTAAGGCGGTAAAGTTAACATGGGCGGTAATATCTTGGCGACCAATATTCAGATAAGGATCGTTATGATGGCGATGTTGATAATAACATTGTAAGGTTCCTTCCCGACGACTAGGAAGGTAATATCGTTGAGCAGGATAACCATAATCAATGGTTAAAATAAAGCCTTGATTGAGTTTAGATGATAGGGTTTTAATCCAGTCTAACGCAGCTAAATTAACTTCGGTTCGATACCCTTCTGGATAAGCGGGAGAACATAAATCAATTTCGATTAATTTAAAATAGTCTGTAATTTTTGAGGTGGAAAGTTCACCGAGGGTTTCTTTAAATTTAACTTCTGTGGAGGTCTGGGAATCTAAGATAACATAAATTTCTTGAAGTTGACGATTTTGAACGATGACTTGATGAACGGGAAAGGCATCAACTAATTCGTTAGAGAAAAAACAGCCTCTAATTGCTTCATTGGGAAAATTATCTAAATCACACCATTGAATAGATGGGTTAAAATCAAGTTCATTCTTAAATTGTTTTTGCTGTTGTTGTTGAAGGATAGGAGATTTTTCAATAATAATATAGTTTAATTTTAGGTAAAATTCAGGATATTTTTTTTGTAAATACAACAAAATATCACGGGCTAAAATTCCTTGACCAGCACCCATTTCTACTAAAGTAAAGGGGTTAGGACGATCCAAAATTTCCCACATTTGAAAAAATTGTTCTGCCAGCATTTCCCCAAAATCTGAACCCAAATAGGGAGAGGTAACGAAATCTCCTTGTGTACCAAATTGGGGATGATTAACGGTATAATATCCGTATTCTAGGTGATATAAAACCCAGTTCATATAATCAGCAAATGTAATTTTATTTTGAGGATTTTCTTTAATTTTTTGAGCAATAAAATGGCATAAATTCAGATTGTTTTTATAATCCATAATCAAATTATAGCAATGAGTAGGAAGCGTGTTTACAACTTCTTTGTGTCTTTGTGGTTAAATTAGGCTTGACAAAAGTAAAGATACCAGCGCCAACTGCTATAATTATTTCCTCGTTGTTGTGCTTTAGCACCCATTGGGAAAGCCCAACAACGAATCGGATTTAAACAGAAACGGCTGAGGGTTGATACCGAATATTGGCATCTTTTAAGCGTTTTAAGGCTTCTCCTAAGCGATCGCAATCTGCAATTAAACTAATTCTGACATAACCTTCTCCCCCAATACCAAAGGCATTTCCAGGGGTTAAAACCACACCCGTTTGTTGTAAAACTGTTAGGGCAAAATCCGTTGAATTCATCCCCTCTGGACAGGGAACCCATAAATACATTGTAGCTAAGGTTTTAGGAACAGTCCAACCTAATTCGGCTAATCCCTTAATTAGAAAATCTCTGCGGGTGCGATAGCGTTCTTGAACTTCTTTGATATAAGAATCGGGTAAACTTAAAGCGGTTTCTGCCGCCGTTTGTAACGCTGAAAATACCCCATAATCCAAATTTGTTTTTAAGGTTCTTAACCCTTGTAAAACTTTAGAATTTCCTACCGCAAAACCAACTCGCCAACCTGCCATATTATAGGTTTTAGACATAGTGTGGAATTCCACCCCAATTTCTTTACCCCCAGGAATTTCTAATAAACTGGTGGGTTGATAACCATCAAAAGCTAATTCGGCATAACATAAATCATGAACCAGCAGAATTTGATGTTTATGAGCAAAGGCCACAATCTCTTCAAAAAATTCACGCGGGGCGGTTGCACCTGTTGGGTTACTGGGATAATTAAAATAGAGAATTTTAGCTTGTTCGGCAATAGCATCAGGAATCGATCCTAAATCAATGATCCAATCATTTTCCGGTTTCAAAATAATAGAATGAACCTTTCCCCCCGCAATAATCGGCCCGCGAAAATGAACCGGATAGGAAGGACTAGGAACTAAGACTAAATCCCCCGGATTAATATAAGCTAAAGCTAAATGACCTAATCCTTCTTTCGATCCTAATAGGGGTAAGGCTTCGCCATTTGGATCGAGGGAAACGCCATAACGACGGTGATACCAATTAGTAATTGCTAGTCTAAAATTAGCAGTTCCTTCAAAGGGTGGATAGCCATGATTTGCCGGATTTCTTAATGCTTGAATTGCGGCTTCAACTATAGGTTGAGGGGTGGCACCATCGGGATTTCCCATGCCTAAATCAATTAAATCTAAGCCTTGTTTACGGGCGTTGGCTTTCAATTCATCTAAACGGGCAAAAACATAAGGAGGTAGGGCTTGTATCCGGTCGGCAGGGCTAATCCAATTTAGTGTCATTGGTCGATTATGTTAGGTTAAAACTAATGTGTTCAGTAGAAGAAAAAAGTGATTCTTTATTTTCCCCCGATCGGGTCTGCTTTTTTCCTTCCCTTCTCAATTCTTAATTCTGATATCGCAATTTGTCTAGGACTCTGGTTGACACTCCCATGCCTAAAGGCGATGGGATTCTTGAATCAATGACCGCACTTAACCAATTCTGATTGCTCAGAACTAACCAGAGGTTCAGTCTCCTCAAGCGTATAAATTCCGGTGTGCCCCACCGTATTTTTTAATCCTAATCCTCTTGCTAAAATGTTTTTTGCCGCGTTTAAATCTCGATGTTCAACTAATTCACAATTAGGACATTTATGGGTACGAGTTGATAAAGATTTTTCTACTCTCTTACCACATTGATGACAATCCTGAGATGTGAAATGGGGTGCTACTGCAAATACATGAACTCCATGTATTTTAGCAAAATAATCTACCCAATCTGTGAACATTGACCACGCTGCATCTGAGATTGATTTAGCCAGTCTATGATTCTTAACTAAATTACACACTTTTAAATCTTCATAGACAATCACATCGCTAGATGTTACTAAACGCCGTGCAATTTTTACTGCAAATTCTCGACGTTGCCTACTGACATGAAGGTGTTTTCTCGCCATCTTATTAATGGCTTTCTTGCGGTTGTTAGAGCCTTTCTTTTTTCGAGAAACTTGTCGTTGTAGTCTTTTTAAGGACTGCTCTGACTTTCTCAAGAATCTGGGATTTTCGATTTGATTTCCTTCTGAATCAGTGTAGAAACTTTCAATTCCTAAATCAATTCCAACTGCTTTACCCGTAGGTGCTTGTGGCTCGGAACGATCTACCTTAATTAAGAATTGACAGTAATACCCATCGGCTCTTTTAACAACCCTAATCCGTTTGATTTGCTCAAGCTGATAGAAATTTAGATCACGAGTACCGATTAACTTGAAAGTTCCGGCTTGAAAGCCATCAGTAAATGTGATTTTTTTTCGCTCGGCTGAAAGAGACCAACCCGTTTGTTTATACTCAACTGATCGGCCTCTTTTTTTAAATTTTGGGTAGCCTTTCTTGGGTTTCTGTTTTTGACAGTTTTGATAAAACCGAGAAATTCCCATCCAAGCTCGATCAGCAGCAGCTTGTCTAGCTTGAGAATTAAGTTTTTTAGCCCACTCAAATTCCTTAGCTAAAGTGGCACAAAGTTTTTGCAGATCGTTTTTGCTAACACCGCGATTGTCCATCCAGTACCTTAAAGCCTTATTACGAACAAAATTAGTAGTACGAATAGCTTCATCCAGTGCCTCATACTGCCAATTTTTTCCGCTCAACTTTACTTCTAGTACCAGCATTTATTTCTTTGTGTTAGTATTAATAGTATAACATACAATTAGTTAATTAATTAATTAATTAATTAATCTTGACTGCCCCTAAAGAGACAGTCCGATTCATCCCAACGCCTGAATTCCTGGGCTTTCTCGGTCGTTACCTGTAAGGGTCTTTGGTGTTCCCCATTCCCCATTCGCTGCTATATAGAGTTAAGGGGTTGAATTCTTCAGTTTGATTTCAATAATGGGGGAAGTTGTTGATACCATTGCCGCCATTAACTGTTCTGGAACCACTTTAAAGGGTAAACGATGAATATCAGAACGGTCATTACAAGCAACTTCGGCGGCTTGTCGCAGTTCGGCTAAGGTAATTTCACCCATTCCCAAATCATTCAGGGTTTGGGGTAAACCTAAATCAGTGTAAAACTTTAATAATTGTTGTCTAGCGCTGGCTGCGAGTTGGTTGCCTTGTACCATTTCCTCTAAACGCAATTGCGCTAAAATCCCAAAGGCGACTTTTTCCCCATGCAAAGTCCCATGACTAGCCGCAACATGGGTTAAACCATTATGAACTGCATGGGCAGCAACGGTACGACATTGGGCACCTCCAATACCGCCAATAACGCCAGCGAGTAACACCGTAGCATCCACGACTTCCCGCCAAGTTTCGCCATTGGGTTCTTCTAAAGCGGTTAAGGATTTTTGTAATAATATATCTCGCAGGACTCGCGCCTGTTGTACCGCAGCGATAATGAAGGTTTGATCGGAATGTCCACTGCTGACGGAGGCTTCATACCATTTAGCGATCGCATCCCCAATACCCGCCACTAACAGCCGTTGGGGAGCGGTTTGAATTAAATTATAGTCCAAAATCAATAAATCGGGACAACGGGCTAAACTGACATCATATAAAAAGGCTCCGTCCTCGGAATAGACGTTAGAAAGGGCTGTCCAAGCGGCGCAGGTCGCCCCAGAGGTGGGAATAGTGACGATGGGGAGTTGACATTGATGGGCGATGAGTTTGGCTGCATCCAGGGCTTTTCCGCCTCCCGTCCCGATGATAAAATCTGCATTATGGCTGGTGACGGCTTGACGTAGGGCGGTTAAGCTAGTTTCGCTACAGTCAGCGCCGTAGGATGCTTGAGCGAATTGGAGTTGATGACCCTCTAAAATTGGTTGTAGAGCTTGGACGGTGAGGGGTAAGGTGCGATCGCCACCAATAATTAAGGGACGTTGACCAAAGCTGGCGATCGCCTCTCCTGCTTGTGTTAAGGCGTTATTGCCGCGTAAAACTTGGGCTGGGGCAATATTTAAACTCACAACCGAAGTGGACATTAGATTCTGGGTTGAGGAGGTTTCAGGCATAGCAAGTTTAGTCAATGGTGCTAAATCCCTTACTTTACCGCATTGTTCCCAGATTTGAGTAGAGGATTGCTATATTTTTCATTTAGGAATTTAAACAATAATATTGTTGTAAAAGTCCGTTGGGTATTAGCAGAGTGTTGTCTTTGAGTCTATTAATTTAAAATTCGCGCTATTGCATTGAACAAACCAATAATAAGGTGATCGCCACCGCTATAACCTTTGAGACAACCTTCAAGAATTAATCAAGTATAAATTACTAAGTTTTGTAAATTTACCCTGGATTTATAAATTTCAATTGTTAAACTAAACCAAATCAAGGAGTCCAAGAGTCAGCACCCCGCACTAAAGTGACGGGGCTTCATGCCTCTAACTTTAGTTAGTTGACCAGCCTAAGTCTTAACTGACTCCGTTATCGGTAAGCGTTAAAGTTCTTACCTTGGGATGCGAAGCTAGTTCCAAGCTCTAAAACTCGAAAGTTAAACAGTTTTACGAGGGGTAAGACAGTGCTTTTGAGATAGTTACCGACCGATAACATTGGCGAAGCTAACTTAACCTGAGAAATCAGTGTGGTAGAAATACCAAAAAACCAGGAATCGGCAAATACAACAATTTTTGTCGATTCTCAATCTAGTATTCAAGGAGAATAAATTCTCTTGAGTCGTTTTTCCTCCGCGCTCTGAAGAGACGCGGTTTCCAAACTTCCCATTTTTTTATTATGAACAGAACCCTTAAAATCGCAAAAGATGGCAGTATTTATGAGTTTCAAGAAGAACAAATTATACAAGTTACGGAAACTCAGGGACACATTCAACTGCTAATTGAAACCCTACAATTCACTTCAGCAGAAACCTTTGAAGTGATTCCAGATGAGGATATAGGATCACGGGGTGCTGTTGAACCCAGATCCGCCACTAGAAAAATTAATGCAGAAGGAATTAAACTGATTAAATCCTTTGAAGGATTGCATGAATTAAAGCAAGGTTCTAATGGTGCTTATGTAGAAGCTTATCTTGACCCCGTTGATATCTGGACAATTGGCTGGGGATTTACAGAAGGGGTTTATGAAGGCATGACCATGACCATTCCAGAAGCAGAAGCACGCCTCAAAAAAGAAATGAAAAAATATGAAATTTCCGTTCTTGATGGGGTGAAAGTTGATATTAATGATAATCAATTTTCGGCTTTAGTTTCTTTTTGTTATAACGTCGGAGCCAGAGCTTTATTTGAGTCAACTTTGTTAAAACTTTTAAACCAAGGAAAATATAAAGAGGCTGCGGATCAATTTTTGAGATGGGATAAAGCCGGAGGACAAGTATTAGCGGGTTTATCTCGTCGTCGGAGAGCCGAACGTTCTTTATTTTTAAGTGAATCTTGGGAAATTAAACGAGTTTTACGCTTATCTGAACCGGGTCAACCGTTAATGCAAGGTCAGGATGTTGAGCAACTACAAAAAGCCCTGGTCAACGCGGGATTTAATCTACAACCCGATGGCATTTTTGGAGGACAAACCCAACAGGCAATTAAACAGTTTCAACAGCAAAATAATTTAACGGTAGATGGTATTGCTGGTGCTGAAACGTTAAAAAAATTGGGTTTATAAACGAGATAAAATCCGAAGTTAAACTCTAAAAAAACGCCTTGAAATCGAGGAAAAGTTATTATGTCCAATCCAGAACATCAGCATCCAAATCTCTTGGAAAACCCTGAAATCGAAGCTTGTTTTGAATTTTATGAACAAGAATCACGTTCAGCTATTCGAGCTAGTTTTAATGGTTTAGTCCGAGATGTCCCCGGTGGGTCTACGGCGATTGTTAATGCCCTTTCTCAACAACTCATTCATCAAATTAACCTGGTTCTTCCTAACGCTTTAGTTAGTTGTGATGATCTGAAGGTTGATTTAGGTGATGCGGCATTTCCTCTAGTGCAACCTCCGGCAAAAGAAGCTCTAAAACGAGCGATCGCAGCCCGAGAAATTCCGATGGTTGTTAACTCCTCCTATCGCACCATTGCCCAACAAATGTTGCTCTATAATTGGTACAACGGGATTAGTGCTGTTGCCTTCCCAGGGTCAAGTAATCATCAAAGTGGGTTAGCCCTTGATATTGAAGATCCCAGAGGTTGGGAACCCTATTTAATGGCTCAAAATTGGTATCCTTTAGCTGGAGATCCTCCCCATTTTGATTATGTAGGAGGCGGGACTAAAGATATTCGTTCCACAGCTATTTTAGCCTTTCAAAAACTGTGGAATAAAAATCATCCCAATGAACGAATTACAGAGGATGGAATTTATGGACTTGGTGGCGAAACCGAGTCAGCATTAAACCGTTCTCCCGCAATGGGGTTTTCTAAAGCACCTTGGGATGAACAACCCAGAGTCCTACGGTTGTGCAGACCGATGATGGAAGGATCGGATGTGAAATGGTTGCAAACCTGCTTAAAAAATGCAGCAATTACTGTGTCAACTGATGGAGTTTTTGGATCAGGAACAGACAAAGCTGTTAAAGAATTTCAACAGAAAAAGAATTTGAAAGCAGATGGTATTGTTGGGACAGAAACTCGTCAACACTTAGCTTAAATCAGGGTGACTTTCTAATTCAGAACTCTTTTATCCAAATTTTAACCCGGAGGAAAAATGTCCAACTTATCTGAACAAAAAACCAAATTTTATGCCCTTTTAATCGGCATTGATGGTTATAATACCAATCAGATGTATAAAAATCTCAAGGGATGTGTACGCGATATTAACTTAGTGGGAAATTATTTCTTAAGCACTCTAAAAATTCCATCGGAACAAATTGTTAAGTTAATTTCTCAAAATCCTGAAATTTATGATTCGAGTGTTACTTCAGACCTGCTACCGACTTATGAAAATATTGTCGGGAAGTTTCACGCCATTACAGAACTTGCTCAACCCGGAGAACAAGTTTGTATTTATTACTCTGGACATGGAGGACGGGCGACAACTATCTATCCAGAACTCAAGGAAACTGACCAACCCGATGAAGCCCTTGTCCCGATGGATATAGGGGATCAAGAAGATCGTTATCTGCGAGATGTGGAATTAGCAACCCTGCTCAAACGCATGACCGATAAAGGGTTAGTGGTGACGGTAATTCTGGATAGTTGTCACTCCGGGGGGACAACGCGAGGGGATGCTGCCATTCGAGGTGGAGAAGGAATTGATACGGCATCCCGAAGTACAGACAGTTTAGGTTTTGACCGTATTGATACAGCATCCCGAAGTGCAGACAGTTTAGGTTTTGATCGTGACGAACTTATTAATAACTGGAAAGCATTAGCCACTGAAAACTATAGTGGCGTTTCTTGGGTTCCTCAAACCAAGAATTACGTTCTTTTAGCCGCCTGTCGCCCCAATGAATTTGCCTATGAATATGCGGTGAATGGTACAGAACGACATGGAGCGTTAACCTATTGGTTGATGGATACCCTGGCTACTCGGAATAAGGGAATTAGTTTTAGCGCTTTGTATCATCGCATTTGCGCTCAAATTCAAAGTAAGTTTCCTCAACAATTACCGATGTTACTGGGTGACGGCAATCGTTCAGTATTCGGTAGCGATCGCATTTTAACTCCCTATAGCGTTTATGTTACGAGCGTTAATGGAAACCAGGTTACTCTCGATGCTGGGTTAGCCCAAGGACTAAGCTCATGTACACGCTTTGGCATTTATCCCCTGAATACAACGGATTTTTCTAACCCGCAACAGCAACTAGCCATTGTGGAATTAGAGGATGTTCAGGCTTCTAAATCCATCGCTAAAGTTTTACTACCGGAAACTGGAGGTTTTGAAGTCCGAGGAAATATAGAACCCGGTTCCCCTGCGGTTTTGGTTTCTGCACCCGTTGAACTGGTGCGTCGTGTTCGTTTATTTGATAAAAAACAGGCTGGGAATCAGGAGAATGAACTGCCACCGGAGTTTGTTAATCAACAAACAGAAGCGTTAGACATTGTTCGGCAAGCATTAATCGGGAATGGCTGGGTTTTAGAAGTTCAACCGGAGAATAATCAAGAAGCTGATTATCAAGTTGCAGTTGGCAGAAATGGGGAGTATGAAATTTGTAGCGCAACACCTTTGAAAAACTTAGGTTTACCCCTGAAAATTAATGATCCAAAAGTGGGTGCAACTGTAGTTAAGCGTTTAGTTCATTTAACAAAGTATCAAGCCATACAAAGTCTGGATAATTCCAACTCAAAATTAGAGCAACAAATTGATATGGAATTATTAGATAGCAATAAAAAACCTTTTGCTAACCAAAACCAGATTATCTTGAAGGAAGGAGAATCGGTTTATTTACGAGTCAAAAATAATTCTGGACAAATTCTCAATATTGCTATTTTGGATTTGGAGCCAACCTGGGCAATTTCTCAGATTCCGATTAATGGAAGTCAAGATATCTTTTCTCTTTTAGAAAATAAGCAAGAAATTGAGATTGATTTGGAACCAGGATTACCAGACAGCATGAATTATAAGCAAGCCGACGAAACTCTAAAACTCTTTGCAACTCGTGGATTAGCTAATTTTCAATGGCTAACCTTGCCTGCCCTTGATGAAGATTTAGGACGTAAAGGAGATTTGAATGCTGTCCTAGATGAAAAAGCAGGAACAAAAGGAGAAGGGAATATTAACCTGATGAATCAACTATTTTCAACCATTGGTGCTGACGTTGATAATCCACCGACAATATCTCGTTCTATGCGTGTCAAACCCAATCCAAATGCGGAGTGGTTAACCAAAGAAGTGCGCTTTACAATCACACAAGAGTTGTAATTTTAGATAATTTAAACCTCCTAAAATCCCAGAAAATAATCGCAAAAATACTATTTTTATTTCCTGGGTTTTAGGACTGAATTCAAGCCTCGACTAGCCCGGAGGACTTTTAGCCATGCCTTGGAACTATGAAAGAACAAATTTTGATCGTAATCTAGCAGTAGTGATTGCCATTGATCATTACAAAAATGATAGTATTCATGACTTGAAAACACCTGTGAGTGATGCCAAAGCGATCGCCCATTTACTGCAAACACAATATAAATATCAACCCGAAAATATTATTTCTGTGTTGGACGAAGATGCCACATTAAGTGGACTGCAAACTTTATTGAATGACACCCTATTAAAGCAACTCAAACCCACAGATGCCGACCGCTTGATTTTTTACTTTGCAGGTCATGGTATTCCCCGGAACAGTAACGATGGCCCTGCGGGGTATCTTGTCCCTCAAGATGCAGATGGACAGAACCAAGATTCGTTTTTGTCAATGGCAGATGTGCGCCAAGCCCTGGAAAAATTGGAGTGTCATCATTTGTTGGTTATCCTCGACTGCTGCTTTGCAGGAATGTTTAATTGGGCGGGTCATCGCAAAATGATACCCATCCTAAAAACAGTTTATAAGGAACACTATGATCGGTTTATTCGTTATCCTGCATGGCAAGTAATTACCTCCTCAGCCCAGGATCAAGAAGCATTAGATGTTGCTACCTTAGCCCAAGACAAACGGGGTAGCATTGCCGATCAAAATCAGGAATTGCATTCTCCCTTTGCCTTGGGGTTGCTAGAAGGACTATTAGAAAATAAAGCGGATTTTATTCACGATCAAGTGATTACAGCCCATGAGTTGTATTTATATCTGGAACAGCGAGTCATTGAATTGTCCCGTGAACATCAAAAACCAGGACTTTATTCTATGCGCGTAGAATACGATAAGGGCGAATTTATCTTTACCCAACCCGATTTTGATGCCAAGAAACAGCTACAACCTGCACCCATACTCAATGAAATTAATAATCCCTATCGAGGCTTAAAATCTTTTGAAGAAAGGCATTCTCTCTTCTTTTTTGGTCGTGAAACTCTTGTAAAAGAATTGAGCGATCGCCTGGTTAAATCCGCCCATCCCCTAACCGTTGTTGTCGGTGCGTCGGGTTCAGGTAAGTCTAGTTTAGTTAAAGCGGGATTACTACCTATTCTGCGCCAGAACCAAGACCCGCAACAGAAACGTTGGTATATTCTCGATACCATGCGACCGGGTAAATATCCATTTATCGAGTTAGCAAAAATCCTGCTTCCTGTAAAAAATCCCAATCTTCTGACTCAACTAGCGCAAGTTAGCTTTTTAGATCAACGGTTGGCTGATATTGTGGAATCCCAGAGGGTTCAGTCCTCAAACCCAACATCAGATGAAATTAAAAAGTTAGCCCAATCTTGGCATCTTTCCCTGCCAGAAACCAAATTATGCCTAGTTGTAGACTATTGGCATCAGTTACAAACCTTGTGTGCTCAACCCCAAGAGCAAAAACAACTGGAGCATCTCTATCGTGCCATTCAAGAAACCCTTAAACCCCTGATCCAAGAACTTCAACAAAATCCTCAGTCCTTGACATCAATTATTAAAAAATGGAGTCAAGTTAATCCATCGACTCAACTCTTATTGGTGATTGACCAATTTGAAGAACTGATTACCATGAGTCCTCAAATTGGGGCGACTGAGCAACAACAGTGGCAACAGTTCCTATCCCTGTTTAAAACGGCTTTAGAATGCCATGCTAACTATTTCCATCTGGTTGTGACCCTGCGTTCAGATTTTGAACCTCGTTTTCACAATTCTCCCTTAACACCCTATTGGCAAAACGGGCGTTTTCCCATTCGGATCATGACTTCCGATGAGTTACGAGATGCCATTGAAAAGCCCGCCTGCAAACAAGCGTTACATTTTGAACCCTCTGAGTTAGTGGGTCGGTTAATTGATGAACTGGCGCAGACTCCAGGAGCATTACCCCTACTTTCTTTTACCTTGAGTGAACTGTATATCAAACTTGCCCAGCGATGGAGAGAAGACCCGAATTGTTGCGATCGGGCTTTGCGAATGCAAGACTATGAGGAACTCGGTGGTGTAAACGGGGCACTCACCCGTCAGGCGACTGAGGAGTATGACAATCTAATCAAAGATTTTGGTCAAGTATCAGGTGAAGCCCACCAAATGACCCTGCGACGGGTGATGCTACGAATGGTGATGATTGAGGGTGGAGAAATCGCACGGCGTCGGATACCAGAATCGGAGTTGATTTATGCAGATCCCCAGGAAAATCAGCGAGTTAAAGAAGTAACTGAACGCCTCGTTAATGCTCGTTTAATTGTTAAAAGTCAAGAAAGCGGAGAATCCTGTATTGAACCTGCCCATGATTATTTAGTTCGAGGTTGGGATCTGTTACAGAAGTGGCTCAAGCAAGAACAATCAAATCTAGTATTGCAAAAAAGTTTGATTTCAAATGTTAGTGATTGGGACAAAGCTGCTGAAACTGCCAAACAGGGGTTTAAGAATTCAGAAGTAGTACGTTTACTTTGGGATGATGATCCTCGACTTCCCCAAGTTAAAGCCCAACTGAAATTAGATCCGCATTGGTTAAATCAGGAAGAAACAACTTTTGTTAATGATAGCCTGAAGCGGAAGCAAAACAAATTAATTCGTTTGATGATTATTTTGTTTTCCGTTAATTTGATCATTTTAGGATTTGCAGCTTTAGCTTTATTTAATCAAAATCAAGCCAAAAAACAACGATTCCAGGCATTAATTCAATCTTCTGAAGCATTTTTAAGTTCTCAACAGCCGTTAAAAGCACTTGAGAATGCGATTCAAGCTGGGGAAAGTGTAAAAAATGGCAAGAATTTGATGACAATATTCAACCCAAATTCCGTATTCATGCCTGGTCGTGAATTAGAGATGCAGGCGATTAATAGTTTGCAAAGAATAGGTTATAAGATTAGACAATTGAATCGTTGGCAAGCTCACGCCGCACCCATAACCACCGTTATCTTTGATCCCAAAAATGATCATCAAATTATCTCTGCCAGTGAAGATGGAAAAATTAAAATTTGGAATCAAGATGGAAGTCAGCCCCTAAAACAAACTCTTAAAGTACCGGATAGGCAAGTTTCGAGTTTGAGCCTTAGCCCTGATGGTTATACCCTAATTTCAGGAAGCCTAGGTGGAAAAATCCGACTTTGGAGCAAAGACAGTACAGGTCAATTTAAAACTAAACCTGATCGAACATTTGATCCTAAAAAACATACAGGTAATATTTTAGCGGTTGCTTTTAATCCTACTGGAACTTTAATTGCTTCAGCCGGAGTTGATGAAAAAGTAAGTCTGTGGAAGAAAGATGGAACCTGGTTAGGATATTTAGGCACCCAACAGAATCAGCACCAAGATGCTATTTATTCCGTTAGCTTTAGTCCAAATAAATCTGAACTGGTAACAGCAGGTAGAGATGGAATTAAACTTTGGAAGATAGACGGTACTTCCATAAAATATGTGAAATATTTTGACCAGGAAAAAACTATAGTTTATGGAATTGCTTATAGTCCTAATGGTTCTTATATTGCTTCCGGTCATGGAGATGGAAAAATTAAGCTATGGAAATCAGACGGTACTTTGATTAAAGAGTTGACCGGGCATATTGATGGAGTTCGTGGGGTTAGTTTTAGTCCTGATAGTTCTAAAATTGTTTCGGCTGGACAAGATCGGACGGTTAAACTCTGGGATGTGGAAAAAGAGGCTTTGATCACAACTTTTGAAGGTCATGGAGGTGATGTTCGTTCTGTTAGTTTCAACTCCGATAGTTCGATCATTGCTTCAGCAGGTGCAGACAATACCATTCAACTGTGGAAACCAGAACCTATTTTAAAAAATCAAGTTTTTTCAGAACACACAGATGTTGTGTATGCTGTTGATTTCAGTGATGATGGTTTATGGTTGGCTACAGCGAGTGCAGATAAAACAATCAAGGTTTGGCGACGAAATAATCAAGGAGTTTATGAACAAAACTCTCCTCTATTGACAGGACATAAAAAAAGAATTTATACTCTAGCTTTTAGCCCTGATAACTCTACCATTGCATCGGCCGATGAAGATGGTAAAATCATCCTGTGGCAACTCGATCAAACAGGTCATTTCAGTAAAGCTAAAGTTCCTCAACCCAAGAATATAGGGTATCAGATTCGTGGAATTGCATTTAATTCTGATGGTTCAGAAATGGCATCAACCAGTTCGGACAAAAAGGTCAGAATTTGGAAAAAGCCAGATAATGGCTCTTATGAAATTGTTCAAACTCTTTCAACTGCTGATGCTGAAAATTCATTAGCTTATGGTAGAAAAATAACCTTCAGTCCCGACGATCAAATATTAGCAGTATCGCATGAAGATGGGACAGTAAAACTTTGGAAAAAAGAGATTAATGGTCAGTTTGAGCAGAAAGCTTTTGATATTCTTAGCGGTCATAGTGCAAGCATTAATCAAGTTGCTTTTGGCTCTGACAGTTCTATTCTGGCTTCAGCGAGTGCAGATGGTACAATTCGAGTTTGGGAACGAAATTCTCAAGGTAAATATCAATCTACGAAAACTTTTACAGGACATAATGGAGTTGTTTATGGTTTAGCATTTCACCCTAATAGCAAAATGATCGCTTCTGCGGGTCAAGACAATACGGTAAAACTTTGGGACTTAGAGAGTAGCCAACCTCTTACTTTATCAGAACATACAGACCGGGTTTTTGGAGTGGATTTTAGTCCCGATGGTAAAACTCTAGCTTCCGTTGGCTGGGATAAAAAATTAATTCTCTGGAATTTGGATTCCTTAAATTTAGATCAGTTGCTAGAAAAAAGTTGTGCGTGGGCAAAACCTTATCTACAAAATAGTAACTTTGTGGATAAAAGCCAGCCAAAAATTTGCTTAGAGACAGAAAAATAATTAAAATCTTAATTAATTGATTTGACTTTAAGCTAGTCTTCTGGTAAAATATATCAACAGATTAAAGGTGGATTTTACTATTTTTAATCTGTTGATATAAAAAACAATATACTGACTTTAACTGGAGGTTTCCAATGCAAGATTACAATGAATTAATCCCACAGTTATTAGAACTTGATGAAGAATCCCTAGAAGCACAGTTGGGTCTTCAAGTTCAAGATACAGCCAAAGGACTAACCCTTGATTCAATTGATATTAATGCCACCGCTAGAGCAGCCATCAGTCCTGAAGTATTAGCCGCTGGTCAACAATTACTAAAACGACTCAGTGCAGGACTTTATGATCTGATGTGTAATCCTTTGGGTTCAGATTCAGAAGCGCAAAACGTATTAGATGAAGTCATTAACCAAAATTATGTAAAAGCGGCGGGAATGTTGGCTCCTCTGCTTGTATCTGGATTAGGACTAGCCCCTGCGATCGCTACTTTAATTGCTACGTTAGTCGTTAAAAAAATTGCCACATCGAGTTCGCAAGAAATTTGTAAAGTATGGAAAGCGAGTTTGCCTCCTGAAGAAAGTTAATGTCCTCATCTTTGCTTAAGCGGGGATGGAAAATACCAATTATCAAGATACAGGTTGCACCTGATCTAATAACTGTTGTAATTCATCCCCTTCGATCACTTCTGTTTCTAATACTTTTTGAGAAATTTTCGTTAATAACTCTCGATTATAATTCAAAATCGCTAAAGCTTTTTGATGAGCATTATTAACAATATCCTTCACCTCATCATCAATCGCTTCTGCGGTTTTTTCACTCATGGGACGGCGAAGATTAGCGTCTGAATTGCCTAAAAAATTATTCACTTTGGCTTTTTCATAAGCTAAGGGCCCCAAAGCTTTACTCATGCCATAATTCAGCACCATTTTTTCTGCTAATTGCGTTGCCCGTTGTAGGTCATCGGAGGCACCATTGGTAACATTTCCAAAGACTAATTCTTCGGCAGACCGTCCTCCTAATAGCATGGCAATTTGTTCCCGAAATTCGATTTCATCCATTAAAAAACGGTCTTCCGTTGGCATTCTTAAAGTATAACCTAACGCTGACATTCCACGCGGCACAATGGAAATTTTAGTCACTTTTCCCCCTCCCGGCATTAATGCCCCCACAATGGCATGACCAACTTCATGATAAGCGACAATTTTCTTCTCTTTTTCATTTAACACTCGACTGCGTTTTTCTAACCCAGCAACCACCCGTTCAATGGCTTCATAAAAGTCTTCTTGTTTGACCGATTTTCGTTGATTTCTAGCGGCTAATAGGGCTGCTTCATTAACTAAATTCGCTAATTCTGCCCCGCCAAAACCCGGAGTTCTTGTGGCAATGGTGTGTAAATCTACATTATCTTCTAATTTAACTTTTTTAGCATAAATTTCTAAAACCGCTTTGCGTCCCGCTAAGTCGGGTCTATCGACTAATACCTGTCTATCAAAGCGTCCTGGGCGTAATAATGCCGCGTCTAAAGCTTCGGGGCGGTTGGTTGCTGCTAATACAATTACCGTCGCATCTCCTACCCCAAACCCATCCATTTCTGTTAATAATTGATTCAGGGTTTGTTCTCGTTCATCGTTACTACCACTCTGGAAACTTCCACTACTTCTGGATTTACCAATAGCATCTAATTCATCAATGAAAATAATACAGGGGGCTTTCTTTTTCGCCTGTTCAAATAAATCTCGAACTCGCGCGGCTCCGGTTCCTACAAATAACTCAATAAATTCTGAACCGGATATACTAAAAAAGGGAACTCCGGCTTCTCCAGCTACGGCTTTTCCTAATAGAGTTTTTCCGGTTCCAGGGGGGCCGACTAATAACACACCTTTGGGAATTTTAGCCCCAATTTCGGTAAACCGTTGGGGACTTTTCAGGAAATCTACTATTTCTGCTAATTCGGTTTTGGCTTCGTCTACTCCAGCGACATCTGCAAAGGTAATATTATCGGTTTGACCTTTAACAAAAACTTTGGCTTTACTTTTATTTATTGATAATGCTCCTTGGGGATCTCGTTTCATGAAATATTGAAACGCAACGACTAAAATTAAAGGCGGAATTACCCAATTTAAAATAACACTTAACCAACTTTGTTTGGGAGGAGGAGAGGCTGCAAATTCAACTCCTTTCGCTTCTAAGCGTTTAGGGAGTTCTAAGTCAAAAATTGGGGTTGTGGATAAAATCTCTTGAGGTTGATTATCTTTCCCTTTAATTTGATAAAGAATTTCGTTTTCTCCAACTAAAACTTTTAAGACTTTACCATCTTCAATTTGTTGGATAAAAAAACTATAGGGGACTTTCTGAAAACGAGGACGAGTCAGTTGAGGAAACAACCAATTTCCAATTAAAATTACTCCGGCTGAAATTAATAAGATTTGGGTAATTTTTTGTGAACTGGGTAATTTAGGTCTTTTTTTAATACTCATAAAATTTTGCTCTGGTTTGCTCTCGTTTCTCTCGTTTCTAGGTTCTCCCGGTAAAACCTAGAAACGAGGGGGGATAGATCAATTATGCGATCGCGGCGGGAATTTTACCCTCATACTTAACTTGATTTAACAAATGTTGCAAATTGTCCCCTTCAATGACTTCTGTTTGTAAGATTTGTTGGGCAATTTGTTCCATTAACTCTTTATTTTGATTGAGGATATCTAGGGCAACTTCATGGGCTTGTTCAACCAATTGTTTAACCTCATCATCAATAGCTTTTGCCGTTTCATCACTAACATAACGGCGAGGATTCATCATCATATTATCGCCGAGAAAATTGTTTTGTTGACCCTTTTCATAAGCCAACGGCCCTAATACTTTACTCATCCCATAACTGGTGACCATGCGTTCAGCTAAATCTGTCGCCCGTTGTAAGTCATTTGTTGCACCTGTGGTAATACTTCCAAACACCACTTCTTCGGCAGAACGTCCCCCTAATAAGGTGGCAATTTCGGCTTTCATTTCTTCTTCACTGAGTAAGAAACGGTCTTCAGTGGGCAGTTGTAAGGTATATCCTAAAGCAGCCATTCCTCGTGGCACAATGGAGATTTTAGCCACTTTATTTTGACCAGAAACTACTGACCCAACAATAGCATGACCGACTTCATGATAGGCAACAATTTTCTTCTCTTTTTCGTTGAGAACACGGGATTTTTTTTCTAACCCGGCAATAACCCGTTCGATGGCTTCCGCAAAGTCCGCTTGACTGACGGTTTCCCGTTTATTTCTAGCAGCTAATAAGGCAGCTTCATTAACTATATTAGCTAAATCTGCACCAGCAAAACCAGGGGTGCGAGTGGCGATCGCTTTTAACTCCACATCCGGCCCGATTTTAACTTTTTTAGCATAGATTTCTAGGATTTGTAAACGACCGGATAAATCAGGACGATCAACTAAAACTTGGCGATCAAATCGACCGGGACGCAATAAAGCCGGGTCTAAGGTTTCCGGGCGGTTGGTAGCTGCTAAAACGATCACCGTCGCTTGTCCGGCTGCAAACCCATCCATCTCCGTTAATAACTGGTTGAGGGTTTGTTCTCGTTCATCATTTCCTCCATACATTCCGCCACTAGAACGGGATTTGCCAATGGCATCTAATTCATCAATAAAGATGATACAGGGGGCTTTCTTTTGGGCTTGTTCAAATAAATCTCGAACTCGCGCCGCCCCTGCACCGACAAACAATTCCACGAATTCTGAACCAGAAATGCTAAAGAATGGAACACCTGCTTCTCCAGCTACGGCTTTAGCTAATAAGGTTTTTCCGGTTCCAGGTGGGCCGACTAATAAGACTCCTTTAGGAATTCGCGCTCCGATTTTTAAAAATCGTTCAGGAGTCTTTAAGAATTCCACCACTTCTTCTAATTCAGTTTTGGCTTCTTCTACCCCGGCTACATCTTGAAAGGTGACTTTAGTAGCATCATTTTCGACATAAACCTTGGCTTTACTTTTACTAATGGAAAGTGCCCCTTGTGGCCCTCCCATTCCTCCACCTCGACTTTGCATAAATTGTCCGACAGCCACCCAAATTCCCACAAAAATTAACGGGGGAATAACCCAACCTATTAAGCTAGAAAACCAAGTATTTTGAGGAGGAGGGGCTGCGGCAAATTCAACCCCTTTGGCTTCTAAACGTTTGGGTAAATCCATATCAAAAATCGGAGTTGTTGATAGGATTTGTCCGGGTTCTTCTTGTTCCCCTTTAACTAAATAGCGGATTTGATCTTGGCTCAGATAAACTTGGGAGACCTGCCCATCTTCGACTTGTTTAATGAATAAACTATAGGGAACACGGGAAATTTGTGGCCCGAATAATCCGGGTAAGGTGAGATTGGCAATTAAGAAGATGACACCCAACCAAAATAAAATACTTCCGATGGGAAGATTTCGGGGAAATTTGGGTTTGTCTTTTATACTCATGGTGTTTGATTAAAAGTTGACTGTTAACAGGGATAGATAATAAGGATTCCGATCCTGACCTAGAAAAACTTTGGTCTGCTTCCATATTGCCATAATCCCATGACCTCATGTTGTAGGGATCTCTCCCCTTTCATCTATAATTTTCACCATAGCGTGATTTCCCTTATCGGTGGGGTGAGGGCAAACTCATCAAAGGATCGTTTTTTGACACTTGACAAGAATCAACACAGGATCATCACTCCGGCACGATTGTCTGTAGAATTATTGTTGTAAAAGTAAAATAATAGTTGAGTTTTTATTAAAAATTACATCAATTTCTTGACTTATATTGAATTTTGTATCACATTAGAAGATAGTATTCTGGCTAGACAGAGGAGATTGAAATGCCAACCCTGAATTTAACTTGGGATGACTTAATCATCCAGTGCGACGGCCGATATTTGACCAATGCAGAACTCAAGCCTCTGCATCAGTATGTTCAGACTTTAAATGCTCGAACCAAAACCTATGAAGTGCTTCGAGCAAAATCAGCAGGTTTAATCAAGCAAACGCTCAAGAAATTTATGCTGTCTCATCCTGAAATCATGCAGAAGCATTCTAAACGCTGTGTTTATGATATGTCAATGACGATGTGTTTGATGTCCGTTGCCTTGTTACGCGATGATCCTCACTTTTTTAAGGAATCTTTAATGTTGTGGCTGGCTAATATTTTAGCAGCCCACGAGAAAAATACCCAGTGCCTTCAAGCCTATACTTATCTTCAAGAAACCCTACAAGAACAATTACCCAGTGTTTGTAATCAGTTATTAAAACCCTATATGGACATTGTTTTAGATGTGTTAAATACTCCACCTAAACTGATGGCAAATGTTCAACGAAGTGGAGTTTAAGGCAGATTTATTTTTCATCTTCCATCAAGGTATTACCCCGTTTAAATCAAAACGAACTACAATTTGAATCATTATCCCAAAGTGGGTAAATCTAGGCTAATTTGGAGTATTGATGCACACAGGAGTTTAATTTATGTCTTTAACTCAACCTGTAACGACTCGTCATGACGCTTCACCAGAGGAAAGGGAATTTGTTTTAAAACAAATTTATCAGCAAGTTTTAGAACGCCAGCTTTATGAGTCTGAGCGCAAGCAATTAGCTGATTTAGAAAAAGATTTTATGAAGGGTAAAATTGGAATTAGACATTTCTTAAAAAGTCTGGCAGTTCGTCCGATTTATTTAGAGCTTTTTTATGAAAAAAGTTCCAATGTTAAATTCATAGAAAATGCTTGTAAACATTTTTTAGGACGAGCACCTAAAAACAATGAAGAAATTCATCTATGGGATGACATTTTACTTCGTCATGGTGTCGGTGCAATGGTTTCAGAGTTAGTAGACTCTGAGGAATATCGCAAATCCTTTGGTTATTTTACCATTCCCTATTGGCATGAACACCGTTTTGAATCTGCTAGTGAATATATCGAAAATGAACAGCTAGGTCATGAACACGCGGGACAGAGAGGATGGGCAATTCCTACCCATTATCAACATGAATTACACATCGACTGTGATGGAGGAACCTGTGTTCAAGAGGAGGATAAATTAACAGTTAAACCTGTACAATCCTCCCAAAAACCCTTAGACTTCTCCTCGGATACAAAGATTACGCCTAGACATATTCAACGGCTATCCGTTTGTGTTAAGGAAATTGCTGAAATTCTCTCCCTCTATCCCCAACCTGTCGGTCAACAAGAGATTGAAACTGACCTTCAGCAAAAAGTGTTGGAGTATGTCAGTGCTACTAACGCCAGTTTACTGTTTAAAGATTAAAAGTAGGGTGGGCTTTGCCCACCTTTGACTCTAATTGAAGCTATTAAAACTGCTATTAAAACTCTGCAACCAGCGATCGTAACCATTTAATAACATTTTCAATCAATTGCGGTTCTTGGGGTGAAAATTGTTGAAATTGACCAATGGGTTGATCCGTGATCAAAGCGATCGCACCTGTAAACGTCTTGAGTTGATTGATAAAAATTGGACTAAACTCTTTGGGATTTTCTGATAAAGCTTGACTATCATAAAACACTAAAATAACTATGCGATCGCTTTTTAATAAATCCCAATACGCTTGTAATTCTATCATCGTTTTTGGCGTTCCCTCTGCATAGGTCAGACACCCACCTTTTACCATTTCTGTATAAATTTTACTGCTGGGATTATCAGGATCAATAAATGTATTGCTATCAATCAAAATTGGCAGTATACTGGCGTTCAGGTTCGGTTCAGTTTGTATTTGATTCGTCAAACTTTGAGCTAGATTTTGCAAAATTAATTTTTGCATTTCCAGATTAACCTTAATTCCCGTTATTTCTAAAATCTCTGGATGGGTAGTTGTGGGTTGACGATACCAAGCTTGATAGAATTCAGCATAGCTCATATTTTGAGCGCAATTCCAAAGCAAATCACGAATTTGACGCTCATTCTCACGACTAAATTCAGACAATTGTTGATCAGACAAATAATTTTTAAAGATAGAAACTGCTTCAGGATAAACTTGGGCTTTAAAAATATTAATTAATGCCAATTTTAAATTATAACCCAATCTTTTATCTAAAGGAATCATAGACAGTAGATTATTCATAATTTCTTTGCTAATATAACCCATTTGAGTTAGCATTTCTACAGCGCGAATACGAGTGAATTCATCTTCATTCTGATCTTGTGAAACAGCCATCAAAACTTCCACAGCTTCGGAATTACCTGGATCAATTTTTCCTAATTTTATTGCCGTATTAAAACGATTTTTACTATCATTTGTATAAATGATTTCTTCAGTCAAAACTTCAACGGCTATCGGGTTACTGCTATTTCTACCCGCTTCTCCTAATAGATTGACCACAAATTCTTTCTCCTGATCATCTTGACTATTGCGAAGAATTTGGCTGAGGGGTTCAATGACTTGTGGATATTGGATTAAATAATCTTTCAAGACTTCATAGTTAGAAGAATCGCACTCTTCCATATCTTCAATCCAGAAATCATCGGTTTCTTTTGGTAGTTCTTTAGGACAATATTTATCAACTAAAACTTTAACAGCCATGAAAGTTTGATGATTAATCTTAATACTTAATTTTGCAGCTTCCTCTTGACTCGATGAGTCTTGACTTTGATTCATCAATCCTGTTAGGGTTGCTATAGCCTCAGCGCGTTTAATATCAAATTCAATTAACTTTTCAGCTATATCATAACGAAGTTCTTCATTTTGGCTATTTTCCATTAAATTACTGAGAATTTCAATAGCCAGGGAATCATCCGAGTTAAAGTCTAATCGTTTTAAAGCAACTTGAACTTGCTTGAATTCTGAAGGATTAGAGTTAATAAAATTAATTAGGTCTTCATCACTGATTGGGTCATCATTCTGTTCATCAGAACTTCTGGCTGCATAATCAGGATCAATTTTTTCTAAGAGTTTAATTAACCGAAAACGTCCAGATTCTTTGATATTTTCCAGAGTCAAAAGATTTTGGATAAAATCAATCATAATAGAGTTTCGATAACCAAACTGTTCTAAAACTGACAGCAGTTCGTTAAATACTTCTTCTTCACGCTCTCGTTGTGCATTTTCAAGTGACTTTCCAAAACCTTTCTTAAACTCCTCTAATGAAGCAAGACGAGAAAAACCTTCCTGAAACTCTGTTGATATATCATCTTCTATTTGTTGTACTTGTGTCTCAATTTTTTCCATTGTTTGTTCATAAAGTCCTCTATAAATTCTCTTCAGAAAATTCAATAAATCTTTAATAGAACTAGGGGCTAATTTTCTGAGAGTTTTCAAGTAAGGAAGTAAAGTATATTTAAAAAAATCTGTATTCTTTTTATAATTTTTTTCTAAATCTTTTCTTAACCATATTATGAAAACATCATTCTCAGAATTAACCTTTCCTAAACTATAAATTATATCAGCAAGAATACTTGATAATTGTTCGGCAGTTTTGGGATTGTTTTGTTGAATCTGAAAATTTTCTAAACCTTTTTCAGTTAAAGCATGGGCTGTATAAATAGAATCGGTTTCTTGCAATAATGAACGGGCTGAATTTCTCAGCCAATGGGGATAAGATTGCCATTTATTATTGTTAGAGTCCCAATAACCAAACCCATAGTTAACAAGTTGATCAAATAGGTTTTCTGCTTGACTAAAATTCTTAAATTCTGCTACTCCCAAAGCTGCAATAAAGTGAGCTTGAAACCGATAATAATTGTCACAATTATCTTGAAATACTATTAATTTTTGTAGAAATTCTTCTTTCTGAGTGGTAGCAATATCTTCACGACCTAACCACAATAAAAATACTTCTTTCCATTGCTTCTCAAAAATTCGATATTTTTTACCTGAAATTGGTTGAGGGTTTTGATTATTATGTTCACGGGGTAAGAAATAATCCCAATCTTTAATTGCTAAAGCTGCAAAATATTCCTCAAAGGTGGGATGATAGAACGCATAGACTTTTTCCCCTGGATTTTCTGCGGCTACACCCACCCGATTTAACCATCCTAAAGTTAGGGCTAAATCAAACAACTCTGGGTCAATCTGATTAAAGATTTGTCGCACGAAACTTTCCCGTAACCGAAACCGAGATTGAAATTGATCTATCGCTGTTAAGGCTAATTTTCCTAAAGCAGAATTCAATTTTTGTCTTTGCTGATCAGTTGTGCGGGTTTTATTCCACTCATAATGTACTTCGACAAATTGACGATAAAGTTCGGCTTTGGTTTCGGGTAAATTTCCTTGATCTCTTTGCCAAGTCCAACATAATAACGCTAACCGCAGGGGATTTTTAACTAAATCACAAATCCGTTCTTTCCCTGCTTGATTTAAAGCGGTGTCTAATTTTTGTCCACGTTCAGGGTTAATCCCTTGAAACCAATTTTCAATAAAATTATGAATTTGTTCTCGATTAAAATTCAAGTTTCGATAAATATCAAACTGGAAATTATAAAGTTCATTGCGGTTAGCTTCCCACAGGTTTAACCGACAAGTTAATACAATCCGTACATTTTTAATCCAACCTTCTTTTAATTGGGTTGCCAGGGTTTGTAAGGGATAATCAACCCCCATTTCATCTACCCCATCTAATAATAGCCAAATTTTACCGTCTTTTAAACTTTTATTAAAAGCATCTTTTATTTTTTGAGGGGGATTTTCTAATTCTTGGGTTGCATCCCTTAACCAATCTTCTAAAATATACTCTCGCAGGGATCTTGTTCCTAAGTCAGCTAAAGAAACCCAAACGGGAATTTCATCGGTTTCTACTAATATCCATTCGGCAATTTTTTGTAATAAAGTTGTTTTTCCCGCACCCGGTTCTCCAATAATTGCAATTCGTTTTCCTTGACTTTTACTTTTGCCTTGTCCTAAAATATCTTCAAAGAACGTATCTGAACTAATGGGAGTAATCTTTTCTTGATAAATTTCGCTTCCCTGTTCGGGTGAACCTTGATTTTTATCCCGTTTAGGTCGTTGTTGACGTTCTATTAATCCTAAAGGAACATAAATGTCTTCTCGTTCAAATTCTAAACCGTCTCCCCCGGTTACAATATTAGAGGTCATCGGGTTATATTGTTCATAATCTGTAACAGTAGACCATGCTTTTTTAAACAAAGCATAGCCAAAATCAAAATTTTCAGCAAATTCAGGATCGTTAGCTTTTAATTCTTCCAGGTGTTGGCGAAAGTCACTCGTCGTCATTTTAACTCCTTGCTGTTTAAGTAATCTTGTTTACGCTTTTCAGCTAATTTAATTTCCTGTAAGGGCGTTTCTTGTGTTTTTTTAGCAAACCCATTTGTTAAAATAATTAAATTATTCTGTTCTCGAAACCCTAGAAATCTAAATATATTTCCATCTAAACTGACTCTAATTTCCCATATATTATCTGTACTCTTTAATTTTTTTAACAATTTAATTGAAACTACCTCTGTTTCCAGAATTAGCTTAAACACATCAGAAATTTTCTTTTTTTGTGTTGTCGAGAGAGAATTAATAAACTTTTTAACTGGATCATTACCGGAGGCGGTTATGTAATAGTCAATTTTTCGCATTCATAGGGTATAACTCCTTGAGAGCATCTTATCAGCTTAAAGTTCAGGCTGTCTAGTTACCTGTAAGAAATTATAGCACTTTTTTGACTCATGGACTCCCCAAAACCCGGTTTCTTTAAGAAACCGGGTTTTTAATTTGTTTTGGTGCGTGCGCGTTGCTTACACACCCTACGGGTTAAATGGGAATCAGGTAGAGATTTTATTCTTGAAATACGGCAAGTTGCCGGATATAATGAGAATAAATCATACTTAGGAAATGCGGGTTTAATTGATTATGGCGACTAACACTGATCAAAAATCAATGGCGAGGTTAGAAGCTCGTCTGAGTCCAGAAATTAAAGCTCTGTTGCAGAAAGCCGCCGATTTAGAGGGACGCACTCTGACTGATTTTGTTGTCGCAAGTCTTCAAGCGGAAGCTTACCGAGTCATCGAGAAACACCAAACCCTGAAATTGAGTATTGAGGATAGTGAAGCGTTTGTCGATGCAGTTCTCCATTCTCCTCAACCTAATCATGCACTTCAAGCCGCAGCGCTACGATATAAACAGGAAATTGATATCTAATGGTTCTCAAAATTGAACCCCTCAACACTCGTCAGCATATTCGCTCCGGTTTCTGTTGTGGGAAAGATAGTTTAGATAACTATATTCGTAAACAAGCATCTCAGGATCTCAAAAGGAGGGTCTCAACTGTGTTTGTTTTAATTGACAATCCTGAACTTAATGTTTTAGCTTATTACACCCTTTGTTCCTATACTGTTGATATTACAGTTTTGGATCAGACTTTTGCAAAACATTTACCTCGTTATCCATTATTACCCGCAACGCTATTAGGTCGTCTTGCGGTTGACACTAAACAAAAGGGTAAGCGATTAGGTGAATTAATGCTAGTAGATGCGCTGAAAAAGTCGCTGAATGTTTCTATACAAGTTGCTTCTATTGCTGTAATAGCAGAGGCTTTGGATGAAGAAGCCTTGAATTTTTATATCAAATATGGCTTTCAACAATTCCAACAAAATCCCATGAAACTCTATTTACCCATGAAATCTATTGAAGAACTTTGTAAAAATTTTGGGATTTAGACTCTAACTTAGTGATTTTGGTATCTCTAATTATTGTAACATATTCTGATGGAATTGAGGTAAAATAAAATAGTAAAATTATTATTGTTTTGGTGTGTGCGCTGCGCTTACACTATAGCCCTCCCTTTAACCAGGGGAGGGTTGGGAGGGGTTAGGACTGTTATATAATTAATATATTGTTGTGTTTTTGGATATTATGCAAATCAATAAATCTATTCATGCTGCAATTTTGGTCTCTAATTTAGAACAGTCAGAACAATTTTATAGTCAAGTTTTAGGATTAGAAAAAGTTGAACGTCCGTTAAATTTTTCGGAGATTTGGTATCAAATTGGTGAGTTTCAAATTCATTTAATTCAAGCTGAAACCTTGATTAATGATCAAGTGAATCAGGAGAAATGGGGACGAAATCGACATTTAGCCTTTTTGGTTGATAATTTAGAAGCCACAAAACAACAGCTAATTGCTGATAATTGTTCATTTCAAATGAGTGCTTCTGGTCGGTCTGCATTGTTTACAAAAGATCCTGATGGCAATATTATTGAATTAAATGAAGCATGAAAATTATTGCTTATTGTTATACTGATCCTCTGTTTGAACAGCCTCCAGATCGGATGATTTGGGGTTGGGAAGTGGATCGGATTTATCAAGATTTAGGGGAAAGACAGGAGCTTGAACAATTGTTAAAAGATTGTGATTTAGAAGCCCCAGATTATTTATTGATTCGACGGTTAGAGGAGTTAGGAAATTCGGTTTTAGAGGTGAGTGATCGCTTACAACAATTAGAATCTTTCCAAATTAATATTATTGCCATTGAATCGGATTTTAACACCTCTGACAGTCAGATTAATCGTTCTGATTTAATTCAATTATTTATAGAAATTCAAAATCGCCAACGCAGTCGTCGTATTCGTCAGGGACACGCTAAAAACAGAATTAAAGCCCTCCCTCCACCGGGGAAAGCACCCTATGGATATCGACGAGGAAAAGACCGTTATATTTTAGATCGCAGTGTTTCACCTATTGTTAAAGAATTTTTTGATCGGTTTTTAATTTATGGATCTTTACGCGGTGCGGTGCGCTATTTAGAAAAACGTTATGGGAAAAAAATATCGGTGACAACGGGACGCAGATGGTTAACAAATCCCGTTTATCGAGGAGATTTAGAATATAAAAATGGGGAGATTATTTCTAATACCCATATTCCGATTATTTCACGGGATGAAGCCGCCCAGGTGGATCGATTATTACGACGAAATCAACGGCTTCCTCCTCGGACAGCGAGTGCGCCGCGTTCCTTAGCGGGGTTGGTAATGTGTGGAGAATGTCAATCTTTAATCACTGTTGCGCGGGTTACAACTTATCGCAAAGAACGAGAATATTTATATTTGCGTCCTACAAATTGTCCTCGAAATCCTAAATGTAAAGCCTTATCTTATCAAACAGGATTAGAGTTAACTATTGAACGAATTTGTCAAGATTTACCCGAAGCAGTTTCTAGTTTAAATTTACCTGATTTACCAATCGTTAAACAGGGTATTATTCAGGAGATTAACCAAAAACAAGAGATTTTATTACAAATTCCTAATTTATTAACTTCGGGAATATTAGACACAGAAACCGCAGAGTTAAGAACCTATAAACTGCGGACAGAAATTGCTCAATTACAAGGAAAGTTAGCACAACTGCCCCCAGTTAATTTAAAAGAAACGGCACAAGCGGTTTGTATTCCGCAGTTTTGGTTAGATTTATCGGAAACTGAACGGCGGTTTTATTTTAGAGAATTTATTCGTAATATTGAGATTATTCGAGATGGGGATAATTGGGAGTTAAAGCTAATATTTATTTTTTAATTAAACTTTAACACAATATTGATTGCGACCTTTCTGTTGGGCTTCATAAAGTGCTTGAGATGAATCGTTTTAGCAATTTGAAGTACCCCAGATAAATCCATTGTTCACCACTGAGGAGTTAATGATAGAAATTTAATCAATTCTTCTCCGGGTAAAGGTTTAGCAAAGAAATACCCCTGCCCAAATCCACAATTTAATTCCCTGAGTATTTCTAACTGTTCAGGTAATTCAATGCCTTCAGCAACGACACTCATATTCATCGTTTTAGCCAAGCTAATAATGACAGGAATTAAGCCCACATTTTCCGATTCTAGGTTGAGACGTTGAACGAAAGATTTATCAACTTTTAGAGTATCAACGGGAAAAGAATGGAGATAACTCAGAGAAGAATAGCCGGTTCCAAAATCATCAATACTAATTAAAATATGACGTTTTCTTAATTCCTTAAGAATCACGGCAACATCCTTTTCATTGTCCATAATTGCACTTTCAGTAATTTCCAGTTTTAAACAGTCAGGATGCAGTTGACTTTGAGCTAAAACATAATCTATTTGTTCTAATAAATTCGGTTGAGCAAACTGTCTAACGGATAAATTAACACTGATAAACAAACTCGGATCAATTAAACCTTGTTTTTGCCAAGTCCGCAATTGATTACAAGCTTCTGATAAGACCCAATAACCAATGGGAGTAATTAAACCCGTTTCTTCAGCAATGGGAATAAATAGACCCGGTGGGACTAATCCCCGTTGGGGATGACGCCAGCGAACTAAAGCTTCAAACCCGGCAATTTTTCCGGTATTTAAAGCCACAATCGGTTGATAGTGAACGACTAATTCTTGTTGTTCAATGCCGCGACGTAAATCCGTTTCTAACTCTAATCGTTCTAAAGCTGCCACGTGCATCACCGGAGCAAAAATATGATATTGTCCTTTGCCTAATGCCTTAGCTCGATACATTGCTGTATCCGCATCTCGCAGTAAATGTTCTGGTTCATTATATTCATCGTGACCGATGACAATCCCAATACTGGCATTAATAAAAACCTCGTGCCGTTCTAAGTGAAAGGGTTCAGAAAAAGATCCTAAAACCTTATCTGCTAAGGCGATTACATGAGGGAAGTCGGGAATTTCCGTTAATAAAATCGCAAATTCATCACCCCCCAGACGGGCTAATGTATTGTGGGGTTTAATATACAGGTTAAGACGGCGAGCAATTAAAATTAAGAGTTCATCTCCGACTAAATGACCCAAAGAATCATTCACGACTTTAAAGCGATCGCAATCTAAAAATAACACCGCAAACTGATAGTTTGAATCAGCTTTGGCTCGCTGAATAGATTGATATAAGTCCGTCATCAATAAAGCCCGGTTGGGTAGACCCGTGAGGGCATCATGAAGCGCCATTTTCAGCAGTTTAGCGTTAGCGTCTTCAAGTTGATAAGTGCGTTCTTTTACCCGTGCTTCTAGTTCTGAATTTAAGACCCGAACTTCTAATTCTGCTGATCGTAAAGCCAATTGATTTTGAACTCGTGCTAATACTTCTTCAAATTGGAACGGTTTTGTAATATAGTCCACCCCTCCCACTTGAAAGCCTTTAACTTTATCGAGAACATCATCCAAAGCACTGAGAAAAATAATCGGAATTTCTGCGGTTTTGGGATTAGTTTTTAGATGCTGGCAGACTTCATAACCATCCATTTCTGGCATCATAATATCCAGCAAAATCAAATCAGGAGCAACGGTTTGAGCCGCCGTTAATGCCATTTGCCCATTTAAGGCTTTGCGAACATTGTATCCCTGACGGGTCAGCATTCGGGACAATAAATGCAAGTTGTCCGGTGTATCATCAACAATGAGAATATCCTCAGTTTTAGTTAGATCAAGGTTGTAATGGTTCATTTTGATAGGCAACAAATAAGATAGGGTATAGACTGAGGCTGGGAAGTT
Source organism: uncultured Oscillatoriales cyanobacterium (assembly GCA_903893625.1). GTDB lineage: Bacteria > Cyanobacteriota > Cyanobacteriia > Cyanobacteriales > Microcoleaceae > Planktothrix. The sequence continues at coordinate 4,530 of CAITND010000156.1, read as the reverse complement.
TGATCTCAAAGATCATCCCCATCCCAAAGCTCACTGATCTTTTTTAACAAATTTTTGGCATAAAAACAGTGATATACATCATTCCCACATCCTGCCCTGGTGATAATAATTATCGGAACGATCCTGATACAGATCTCACTGAGCTTTATCCTGTTCTTGCTGTTGAATTTTAGGTAATTTGAACAGTACGCCTACTAAGAACCAATAATAAACCGCTACCGGATCAGTATCAAGGGGATACCAATAAGGATTATAACTAATTAAAACAATAAAAACCCAAAAAACAATTCCATAACCCCACAAACTATGATCTCTTAATTGATGATAGGATTTAAAACCTAAAATTGTGATATTAGTCACTAAGAATAAAAAAGCAGCCACTCCAAAGGGCCCAAGTTCATACAATAATTTAGGATAATAGGCTTCAATTAATTGGGTTTTTCCTAATCCTCGTGCTGCGGTGGTTGCTTGTCCTAAACCATTGCCTAAAAAGCCTCGATGGGCTTGCCAACTTCGATTGGTTTGCTTGGTTAAAAAGACAACAGGAGGATCAGCATTCCAACGTCCAATAAAGTTATCGACTCGTTCATTAATCATATTGGGAGCCAAAACCCATGTTGACAGAATCAAGAGAAATATACCCACGACAATCACTAAAATTCGCTTAACCCGTGAAATGTGACTCGTGGCAATTATAAGCAAAATAATAATGGACGGAACGGCTAAAAGGGCTGTTCTTTGGCCACAAACAATTGCATTCAGAATGACTAAAGATAACGTTCCTAAACCGATTAAACGCCAATGAAATTTCGGGTCACTAAATGCCGTTGCAAAACAAAAAAATGTACTGGAAACTAAAAACCACGCCCAATGCCAAGGTGCTATAAAGGTTCCCGGTAAACGAATGAAATTTTGGAGGGGTAAATATCCTAACGCGCCTCCGACCAAACATTTTCGCTGCACATTTGCCCGCAATAACAAATTTTCGGGTAAGCCCGTATTATCCGGGCAATATCCGGTTACGATTAATCCAAATTGGATCAGTCCTAAGATGCAGCAAATCAGGATCAAAATAACTTGTAACCGGGTTAGAAATTGCAGTTCTTGTCGATTCCGAATCAGATAATAGGCACAAGTGATCAGGGGAATATATCCCAGTAAAACTTTTAAGCCAAATAATCCGACTAAAAAAGGTTGATTATCTACGGTGGCGTGTCGCTGTTGAACGCCATTCACAGCCAGAAGTGTAACAACTGCAATCGTGAATAAAATTAAAAGTGGAATCTTAAGTTGATGCGGATGAATTAGGGGTAATTTTTTTTCCTTAATTCAATAATCAAACCGATTAAAGCCGGAATATACAACCCATCTTTCGCTAAATGGAAGGTAAAATGATCGTTCCCAATCCAGTAAGAAATTGTACCCGCAAACGGTAAATAAATTAGAAATGCCCATAATCCTTGACGGGGATATCGATAACACAACACCATAATCACAAGAGCAATACTGCTCAAGATTACGGTACTTGTAGAAACCCCATTTGCAAACAGCAACAGTCCCACCAATAAAGCTACAGCGCTGACGATACCCAAAAACTGCCAGAAATTTGACCTCTCTGGGGGAATCTGTTCGAGATCAATAACAGGCTGTTGAGTAAAGTTGACTTCTGAGTCAGGATGACTCTGATCTTGTGATTGTTGGGGTTGGTTGGGGAAGTGGGACATCAGATTATAATTATTTCCAACATTAAGGAATATTGAGTTCCCAAAGTTCCTGTAATTGCTGTTGTTGAGGATAGGAAAGCCGTTCAAAGGCTTGCATAATCTCAGAATGGGTATGATCAACAATCAAAGCCGCCAGTTCACCCACCGTTTCAGCTTGTAATAAAGCCGATTGCAACATTTCATCCTCGATGAAGTTGAGGTTAAGGGTTTGTTCTGAAGATAAAAGTTCTGTCACCATCCTGTTCAAAAAAGCAGAGCTTTACAAAATATTTAATCCTGAAAATAGAGAGCGAATTATCCCAACTATAGCACCTCCCAAAAGAGTAAACGTTACCAGGGAACTCATTCCAAACCCCAACATCCGTTTTTCTGCGGCTTGGTAATATCCCCAAGCATATAAAATCCGTCCCATCACCCAAACGATACCTAAACCTCCCGCCCAAACCGGACTAATCCATTCAGAAAACAGCCACAGGGTCGGGAGAAACAGAACCAGTTGTTCCAGGGTGTTCTGTTGGACTCGCACGACTCGCTCAAAATTCTCGTCTCCGGTCATTTGAGGGGGCAGAATTTTGTATTTCGTTCTGGCACGTCCGACATTAATCGTCACCGCTAAATACAGCAGCAACGCACAAGCAGTAACTAAACTAGGCCAAATTGACATCAATACAAATTCCCTACATCCATTACATCAATCCCTTCCTATCCTACAGTCAACCGCCAACCGCCAACTTGTGATCTCAATCACTTTTAAACTTGCCAATCTGTCACATTGAATCTTCCGTTGCTGTCACTCCAAGGCTTTTGAACTATCACAGGTTTATCAAGAGCGCTATCACTGTCAATCTCAACCAAACATTAGATAGTGAACTCAGTCCGATGTCATGGATTAGGTCAAAATGCTGAACTTAAATTTCTCAGGTTGCATACCCGTCATGAACCCAAGTCAATTGAAGCCCTATATCATTATTATCATTGAAGAAACCCATCCCTTTAATTTTAGATCATTTGTGAACTTATTGAACCAACTTAACCTAAGTTTTGTGATTGCACCTCATCCAGAAAGTGCTATTTTTCACGCTGAATATACGAATCCCGACATTATTCTGATTCCCTTTGATCCCCATCAAGGAAATCCCCAAGAAACTAATCAAAAGCTGAAACAGGCAAAAATTACCCAAAATGTTCCGGTGCTATGGATGAATAATTATTCTGAACTCAAAACCCAAACGTCCCAGGCTTTTGCTACAACTCTTGAGGCTTTAAATCCCTTTGTTAACCCGAATCCTTCTGTCAATACTTTACCCACTGACATGATCATTAAAACTCTCCAAAAGCAAGTTCAAGTTCAGCAAGAATTACTGATCAAATTACAAGCCGAAAATCAACAACTTAAGCGTCTAGCTTCTTTGGATGATTTAACTCAACTTGCTAATCGTCGTGAATTTTATAATTATTTACAAGAACACTGGCTATCCTGTCAAGAAGACTATCTTTCTATGATCTTATGTGATGTCGATTTCTTCAAACTTTATAATGATACTTACGGCCATTTAGCCGGGGACTATTGTTTACAACAAATTGCCAATGCCATCGAAACTGCTGTCCAAAGAGTTAGAGAACCCGAACCCTATTTAGTAGCTCGTTATGGAGGGGAGGAATTTGCTGTTATTTTACCACACTTAGATTTAGAAAATGCTCGTAAAGTCGCCGAAGAAATTCAATTGCAAATTCGGTCTTTAAAGATTCCCCATCGTTCATCTCCTCTCCGTTCTCATATTACCAGTAGTTTAGGAGTTTCCTGTTCTATTCCTGGAAAACAATCCTATTTACAAGAGTTGATTAGTGCGGCGGATCAAGCCATGTATCAGGCAAAGTCTCAAGGACGTGATCAGGTTAGAGTGGCAAAAAAAATACTTTAAGGAGTATAAGTTAGGATAAAAATGTTAAAAATATTAAATTTTTTTGCTCTCTTTATTGATAGAATTAATTAAATTTACCAGAGTTTTCATCGCTTGTTCCAATTCCTCTGACCAAGGTAAACCACAGTTCAACCGAAAACAATTTTGATAGCCACCGGAAGCAGAAAACATAGAACCCGGTGCAATACTAATTTTATGCCGTAACTGGCGTAAATGTCGATCATATCCGCCATTGGATAAAAAAGCGGCTGTCCCTTTTCTTCTTCGGGAAAGGGGAGTATTTTTTTATGATTTAAACGCCTGATTTTGCCGTTGTATTACTAATACGATGGCAAGATCTATAAAGGATTTTTGACCCTTTTTAAAGGAAATGCACCCTCAACCTAATTAATAATTAATCATGAATCAAAATGTTAGTTTAGATTTAACTTCAGCTTTGACAAACATAGACTAACATCTGTTGAGTTGCTTTACTTTGGGGCGAATAAGTGGTATCATATTCTAGGACGTACCAGGTATTGTTACTACAGTTTGCAGCTGCATGAAGGCTTTCATTTCCAATGGTATAAATAAATCGCTTTCCTTCTTTTCCAGCATAAATACTATCCGCATCAACATAAATGTCTTCTCCGGTATCTGCTTTCCCCATATAAACCCAATTCTCAGCTAGGGCGGGATAGACAACAGTAAAAATGCCCATTATCCCACTAGCTAGAACACTAGCCATCGATTTTTTCATCGTTTTCCCTTTATACATGAGCTTTACTATATAGCAATCCTAAATGAATTATGATAAAAATCTGTAGGGGTTGGGTCTCCCAACCCAGGCGCAAAGAGGGTTGGGAGACCCAACCCCTACGATAAAATATTACAACCTATTTAGG
>CAITND010000155.1 GCA_903893625.1 uncultured Oscillatoriales cyanobacterium | reverse complement strand
TGATAAAAATTAGAGGGAATTTGATCGGAAAATTTGATGATTTTTTTTGAAGATAGCGATCGCATTTTTGAAAATGAAAACGCCCTGGCTACAGAGTGGGGTCAGATCTAAATATAAACGTTGATTTGCTAACGTATTATAACACGCTAACATTTGAAAATGAACCATTGAAGGATGAACCATAAAATTTTAAATTTAAACAAAGAAACAATAGTCTGTGGAACCGGGATTAAATTGTGATCAAAATCACAGAAATTTTAACCAGAGATTACAACTTTATTTTACCGATATCACAGATTGTTAGTTATTTCAATCACAAATTTTACTCTAAGGAATCACTCTTAAAGCTTCTGTAAAATCACTTCAATTTTATCAAAAATCCGTAAAGATTAAACTATCGAGTTCAGATTGAATTGTCATGATACCTAAAGTTCAACTTTTACAATCTGCTCTCAGTGATTTATTTGCCCAAGCGAACACCACAGGTTATTTAACCATTGGGGATCGTTATGGACTGATGGCAGCGATTTTAGATGAATCTCTTTCGGAGGAAGAGAGACGCTGTGTAGATCGATTACTCAGAGCAGTTTATCGCGGAAAAATTAAAATTGTGGATGATCTCTCTAGTTTAGGATAATTAACATCCCCCTTTTTGTCCATCGGGCATCGTCGCCCCACAAAAATTAGTTCCTTGTAATTTAGCATTATTGAGGTTCGCATTTAATAAATTAGCATCATTAAATTGAGCTTCTTCTAAAAACGCTTGATACAGATCAGACCACGATAAATCAGCACCCTTTAAATTTGCCTTTCTCAAAGTTGTGCTCTGGAATTTTGTATCTCTTAAATCGGCTCCCGATAAATCCGCTTCAATTAAATTTGCTGAACTTAAATCTGCACCTTTTAAATTAGCCCCTCTCAAGTTAGCTTTCTGTAAATTAGCCCCCAATAAATCAGCCCCTTCTAACTTCGCTTCTGCTAAATTTGCTCCACTTAAATTGCATTGTTGACATTCATTGGTACTAATTAATCTGTCTACATCACTTTTTCTTTCTGCTAAAACTGGAATACTAACCCCTAAACTGATTAAACCTGCCATAACTATTAGCAACAATTGGGGATTTATAAGAACAGAGTTCAGAGCGTTTTGATCGCGTTGAAATAATCCAAAATTCTGAAATTTCATAAGTTTTTAGGGAAACTGATTAACAAACGTACCATTATTTGCTATTGTAAGATATTGTTCTATCATTGCTAAAGTTATGTCCGCGCCCGTTAGCGCCCCTACGATCACCTCCTTTCCCTTAACCGCAGTGATTGGACAAGGTGCCATTAAGCTGGCTCTCTTACTTGCGGCGGTTGACCCTGGTTTGGGTGGTGTTGTCATCGCTGGCAGACGGGGAACGGCTAAATCTGTGATGGCGCGGGCATTACACGCTTTGTTACCTCCGATAGAAATTGTTAAAGGATCAATTGCTAACGCTGAACCCGTTGATCAGACCCAACCCACCGAAATTGTCCCCACAGCCTTTGTGCAAATTCCGTTAGGGATCACCGAAGATAGATTAGTGGGTTCAGTGGATTTAGAACAGTCCGTTAAACAGGGACAAACCGTATTTCAACCCGGACTTTTAGCCACAGCGAACCGAGGGGTTTTATATGTCGATGAAATTAATTTGTTAGATGATAATATTGCTAATTTATTATTAACAGTTTTAACAGAAGGCCGGAATTTAATTGAACGGGAAGGGATTAGTTTTGAACATCCTTGTAAACCTTTATTTATCGCTACATTTAACCCGGAAGAAGGGCCTTTACGAGATCATTTATTAGATCGAATTGCGATCGCCCTATCCGCCGATGGGGTTCTCAGTTTAGATGAACGGGTGCAAGCGGTAGATCAAGTGATGGATTATGCGAAATCACCCCAGGATTTCTTAACTCAATATAACCAAGAATTAGATGATCTGAAAACCCAGATTATTTTAGCTAGAGAATGGTTAAAAGATGTGGTGATTACCCATGAACAAATCTTATATTTAGTTCAAGAAGCTGTGCGGGGCGGTGTTCAAGGTCATCGGGCGGAATTATTTGCAGTGCGAGTTGCTAAAGCTTCCGCCGCCTTAGAAGGACGTACCACCGTCAACGCCGATGATTTACGTCGGGCGGTGGAATTAGTGATTGTTCCCCGTGCCAAAATTGTGCCACCTCCCGAACAACAACAACAGCAACCCCCTCCACCCCCACCGCCTCAAGATCAGTCTCCCGAAGACCAGGAGGAGGAAGACGAGGACGAAGACGAAGAAGACCAGCCAGAAGAAGAAGAAGCCACTATCCCCGAAGAATTTATTTTTGACCCAGAAGGGGTGATCCTCGATGATAGCGTCTTGTATTTTACCCAAATGGCGAACCGTCAAGGGAAATCTGGCAGCCGCAGCGTGATTTTTTCCGATGACAGGGGGCGATACATTAAGCCCGTTTTACCCAAGGGGAAAGTCCAAAGAATTGCCGTTGATGCCACGTTACGCGCAGCCGCACCCTATCAACAAGCCCGACGTCTGCGGGAACCGGGGCGGAAAGTGATTGTGGAACAGGGGGATATTCGGGCGAAACGGTTGGCCCGCAAGTCTGGGGCGTTAGTGGTGTTTGTAGTAGATGCGTCGGGTTCAATGGCCCTGAACCGGATGCAGTCGGCAAAAGGGGCGGTGTTACAACTGTTAACGGAAGCCTACCAAAGTCGGGATCAGGTGTCCTTGATTCCCTTCCGAGGGGAACAGGCGGAGGTGTTGTTACCGCCCACTCGTTCGATTGCTGCGGCGCGAAAACGGCTGGAACGCCTACCCTGTGGGGGTGGGTCGCCCTTAGCTCACGGGTTAACTCAGGCGGTGAGAGTCGGAGTAAATGCCAAACAGTCGGGGGATATTGGTCAAGTGGTGATTGTTGCGATTACCGACGGACGGGGGAATATTTCTTTATCTCGGTCTTTGGGAGAGCCCCAAATTGAAGGGGAAAAGCCGGATATTAAGAAAGAAATATTAGAAATTGCGGCAAAAATTCGCGGGTTAAAGATGCAATTGTTAGTAATTGATACCGAGAGCAAATTCATTTCTACGGGGTTTGCGAAGGAGTTAGCAAAAACGGCGGGGGGGAAATATTATCATTTACCCAAAGCAACGGATCAAGCGATCGCCGCGATGACACAAAATGCTTTAAGAGAGGCGATCGGTTCTTAAAGGTTTGTCCCCCGCGAGACACGGGGAATACTTTTTTGAGTTCAGATAATTTACAAGAGTTCTGTGCTATTCAGATAAGTACAAGTAGAAGTTATAATTTAAGTTAGGAAGCATAAGGCTATGGAACTGAAACACTATGCAAATTAAGCAAGTATCCGTGAATGGTCTATTTGGAATTTTTGATCATGTAATTCCATTGAATATGGATGAAAGGATCACAATTATTCATGGGCCAAATGGCTTTGGAAAAACCGCAATACTGAGGATGCTAAATGGACTTTTCAATTCTCGATCTTCGGTGTTTTCTAGTATCCCGTTTAACAATTTTCGAGTTGAGTTTGATGATGACAGTAGGGTTGAGGTCATAAAAACTTCTGATAAATCTGGAAAAAAAAACCCAGGAGAATGTATAAATCTCGAATTTCACAAGCCTGATTCAGAAAGTAAAACTTTTCCTTTAGAAGAAATGAAAGTTTCCCCAGATAAAGATTTTCCATTAAGTATCTTGGACGATATAATTCCCGGATTGGAAAGAGTAGCAGGTAAAACATGGGTCTATCTCCCCACTGGTGAAACTCTTTCTTTCAACGAAGTTATAGATCGATTTGAAGATATTCTTCCCTTCAAAAAAAAATTACAAAATGAACCAGAATGGCTAGAAAAATTGAAGAATGATATTCATGTTCGCCTAATAGAATCACAACGTCTATTAAACTTTGAACCTATTCGTTCTTCAAGACGTAATTCTGGATCATCTTCAATGGTACCAACTGTTTCATCTTATTCTAACGAGCTTGCAAAACGTATTGAATCTAAACTTGCAGAATATGGCACAACATCTCAATCTCTTGATAGCACATTTCCTGTCAGAGTAGTACGACAACAATCTCCCCACTTAACAGATGAAAAACTTCGTAAACAACTTGAGAAGATTGAAGAAACTCGCTCTCGTCTGATAGAGATAGGTTTATTAGATAATAATAAAAATTCAGATGATCAAATTCTGCCTGAATTCATAGATGAAAATACCAGAAATATCTTGTCAGTTTATGTTGAAGATGTAGAAAATAAACTGATGGTTTTTGATGAAATTGCTAATAAAATAGAACTTTTCAGAAGAATTATCAATAATAAATTTGCTTATTCCTATAAAGAAATGAATTTCAGTAAGGAGAAAGGGTTTGTTTTTAAGACAAATTATCCCTCCTCCTCTAATATAGATACTCTTTCCCCAACAGATTTGTCATCAGGTGAGCAGCATGAGTTAGTTCTTCTCTACGAATTACTATTTAAAGTTAAACCTAATTCTCTAGTTCTGATTGATGAACCTGAACTATCCCTTCATGTAGGATGGCAAGTTCAATTCTTAAAGGACTTACAAGAAATTACAAAGCTGGCAAATTTAGATATTTTAATGGCTACTCACTCACCTGATATCATTCAAGATCGCTGGGATCTGACTGTGGAACTGAAAGGAGAAAGGAAATGAGGGAGTACCTTTCTGTTGACCGTCATGCCAATAAAATTCGACAGCTACGCAGCATTTTTTCGGGGACTTTTGTATTGGTTGAAGGTAACTCTGATAAAACTTTTTATGAACGTTTTATTGATAAACTAGCCTGTCAATTAATGAGTATTTCAGGGAAACCATCTAGTAAGATTCTAGTTATTAATGTTCTATATATTTTGGAGAAAAACGATTTTGATGGAGTTTTAGCCATTGTTGATGCGGATTTTGATCATCTCGAAATTTCACCCCATGATAGCCCTAACCTAATTCGTACAGATACCCATGACCTTGAAACTATGCTACTCAATTCATTGGCCTTGGATAAGGTGATTGATGAGTTTGGGTCAGAGGAAAAAATTACTAGCTTTGGTGGAAATTTAAAATTAAAAACAGCATTGCTTGAAGCTGGTATGTCGGTTGGATATCTGCGCTGGGTTTCTCAACGTGATGGATTAAACTTGACTTTTGATGGTATTAGATTTAGCAGGTTTATTGATGAGAAAACCCTAAAAATTGATGAAATCAAACTAATTCAAGAAGTCAAGAATAAATCCCAAGACTCCCAACCACTTCCACCGAACAATAAAGATTTACAACAACGGATAACAAGCCAAAAAAGTAGCAAACATGATCCCTGGCAGATCTGCTGTGGTCATGATTTGGTGGAAATTCTGTCCCTCGGCTTACACAAAGCAATTGGCTCTGCAAAAGCTACTGATGTTGAACCGAACAGTCTTGAACGTAATTTACGGCTTGCCTACGAAGAAGCTTACTTTTGCAAAACGCAAATTTACTTGTCTGTTCAAACCTGGGAAACTAATAATCCACCATTTAGGGTTTTACGGAACGAAACATAAAACACATAAAACATATAAAAAAAAGTTTTTGAACAAGCTGTATTTCTCCCGGAAGTTTCTCAATTGCTGAGTCAGAAAATTATTAATCAGTAAACTCAGAATATTTCTTATGTAAAATTGAGTTTAAACACTGTTATTGCTAGAAAATAGAAGTCGTAAAGTCCTCAGAAGTCAACAAAGTCGCATCAAAGTTATTGAGGGTTGCGAGAAGTATTCCATTCACCTGAATTTGAGTTGTACCCATCGCCGAGGTTATACTCAGTTGCTCAAAGCTCAAACCCCCATCCAGAACAATCAGATCTTGACCATTGGTAAAGTCAGTAATAATATCGGGGCCATATCCGGGGACGAGGACGAAGCGATCGCTTCCTTCCCCACCTGTGAGGATATCTGCACCTTCGGCCCCTATGATTAGGTCATTGCCGTTTCCGCCGATGAGTTGGTCATTTCCTTCTCCGCCATCGAGGGTATCTTCTCCATTGTCTCCAAACAGAATATCATCACCGGAGTTACCGTCTAGTAAATCATTTCCTTTACCACCCCAAATGAAATCTTGATCAGAGTTGCCAGAAATTGTATCGTTGTCTGGGTTGCCATAGAGGATGTCGTTACCCTCATTACCCTCCATTAAATCAGCCCCCAAACTACCAAATACACTATCATCTTCACTGCCTCCGCGCACTTGGTCGTCATTGCGTCCACCGTAGACCTCATCTTTACCATTAGCGCCATCAATGAGATCGTTATCCTGGTTGCCGTTAATCCAGTCATTATCACTATCGCCTGAAATTGTATCATTCCCCAAGATCCCGAAAATTCGGTCATTTCCTGAACCAGTTGCAATTTGATCATTATCCTCACCCCCGATAATCGTATCGTCTGCATCAGTTGGTACAGGGGAGTTTAAGAGATTTCGAGTGGGTTGTAAGTTAGGAAAAACGATCGGTTTAATGAAATTACTGGGGTCATAAATGCTAAATAGCTTGTCACTATTGCTGTCTGGGGGTGGTTCAGATGGTACAGGTGTAGGTACAGGTGTAGGTATAGGAGTTGATACAGGTGTTGGTACAGGTGTTGGTACAGGTGTTGGTGTAACAGTTGGTGTTGGTGTTGGTGTAACAGTCGGTACAGGTGTTGGTGTAACAGTCGGTACAGGTGTTGGTGTAACAGTTGGTGCTGGTGCTGGTGTTGGTGTAACAGTCGGTGTAGGAGTTGGTGTAACAGTTGGTGCTGGTGTTGGTGCTGGTGTTGGTGTAACAGTTGGTGTAGGAGTTGGTGTAACAGTCGGTGTAGGTGTAGGGGTGGGTTGAGGAATAGCTTGAATGCTCAAGTTGAACTGATCATTAACACTCGCTCCATTTGTGTCTGCGGCGGTAACGGTGATGGGAAATGGACTAATAGTATTAATAGTAGGAATACCACTAATTAGGCCCGTTGTCGGATTAATACTTAAGTTATTAGGAAGTCCTGGCGCTGAGAATGTCAAAACATCACCATCGGGGTCACTAAAGTAAGTAGAGATATCCAAATTAAATGGTTGGTTTTGTTGAATATCTAACTGATCAGGAATTTCCGCTATCCGTACAGGAATATCATTAACAGATTCCACATTAATTGTAACTTCTGCATTAGCAACACTGCCCTTACTATCAGTCGTCAGGTAAAAGAAGCTATCTTCACCAAAATAATTAAGAGCAGGAGTATAGGTAATTGTTTGACCATCTTCGCTAATTTCTAAGGTTCCACCTTGACTACTTTCTGGAAGAATTGCTGTAATTTGTCCGGCATCATTAGTCACCAAACTGCCAACGGTTGTTACTTTTAGGGTGTCATTAATATCATTATTTTGATCATTTCCTAGCACATTAATAGCGATAGAAGTATCTTCTAAAGTCGTTACATTACTGTCAGCTTTAGCTTCAGGGGTGTTATTCAGTATATCCAGTTGGAAGGTTGGATCTTGAGCCGTTGCAGCTTCAATTTGTGTGGTTAAAACTTCACCTGTATGATCTGCGATCGCTTGTTCTATAGATAGACTTCCGGCTCCTACTTTTTGCAGGTCAGTCGCTGTTTTTCCTTGAACTACCTGCTGAATTTTAGCGATTTCTATTGATTTTTGAACTAACTCAATATTGGGATCTGAAATAACTTGATTAATACGGATATTCCCCGCAACAATAATATTAGCAACACCCGCCGAAAGATTCGCTGTAATATCAGGATTAATCGCTTGAATTATCCCTTTTATTTGAGTGGAATTGCTGACATCTACTGTGCCATTGGGTTGATTAATTTTTTTGATGATTTCGTCTAAAATCTGATTTGTCGCCTGATTAATTCCCCCGGTTGAAGAACTGCTGAGAAATTGAGATAATTGCACAAAAGTATTATAAATTTGAGCTTGTTGGCTAAATACAATTAACCCCTCTTGATTGCCATTGGCGATTTCTTTAAGTGCATCAAATTCATAGAGATTAACATTAGGAAGTCCTAAAGCAGTTTTAACTTGTGTTTGTGCTGCTTCGGGATTTACGGGTTCAGCTAATAATCTAACTAAAGTGGCAAAAGGATTACTAACAAGTTGGGAGTAACCTGTTGCTAATTCAACGGATTTAAAGGCTTCAATTTCGACGGTTTTTCCTTCATTGGGATCGAGGCGACCGTTGCCATTTTTATCAAATTGATCAACGGGAATATTTAGCTCATAAGTACCGTCACTGGCTTTATACGCAAAAGGTTCGTTAGCCTCTTGAATTCCATTATCATTAGCATCAAAGAAAACCCAAGATTGGAGCATTTGCTTACGAGCATTTGCTTGATCCAAAAAGCCAGAACTATTATTAAGAATACTATCAATGGTTTTATTTTTATTGATAATTTCTTTAACAGTTTGTGTTAAAATAGAATCATTGAGATTGAGTTTTGGGTATTGTTTTGTTAAAGTTGCGATCGCATTTTCTAGCAAACTTTTGACAAGGGTTTTATCACTCAAATTCGGTGTTTCTCCCTGAGCAATTAGGGTTGCAACAGTTTGGAAGACTTCCTTAGCAATTTCTCCTGTTGTCATAGAAGAAGAAGGTTCTTCACTGTCAAATTGTTGATCACCATTCAGGTCAAGAAAGCGAATTCCACCGTTAAGGCGATCGCTAATAACTTTAGGTTCTCCGGTATCAAACTGGTTATTATTATTGCTGTCAAGGTATAGCAAACCTGCTTGATCTTTTACTTCGGCGGAATCAACTTTTAAACCAATAAAAGGCGTTGGTGAAATTGTCTGTGTGGCGGTGATTATTAGGTTTTGAAGTTGTACCTTTAATGCCAAAACTCCTATCTCTACATCGGTAGGAATATCCGCCAATACATCTAAATTAGAGGGGAGACTAAAGGCATTTTTAACTTCAGTTTTAGCGGGTTCAAAATCAGGGGTTATAATTTTTGCAGCGATGGATGTTAGGGGGGAAGCAATTGTGGCTGTGGGGAGGGTAATTAGGGGAATACTTTGGTCAAGGAATGTTGATGTATCGACCCCATTTATAACAATAACTCGACCTTCATCAGCATCAATAACACCGTTACCATTCTTATCGAAATTATCTAAAATATTGAGATTGTAGCTACCATCTGGACTGGTAAAGGTGCTAGGTTCGCTAAAAGGTTCGCTGAAGGGTTCGAGAAGTTGAATTGTTGATCCTGTATCGAGATCGGGGACTGAATAGGTATCCCGAATTCCGTTATTATTGATATCTTCAAAGTCTCGAATTCCGTTATAATTGAGGTCAGCATAATCCTGAATTCCATTAAAATTAGCATCAAGGAAAACAGTTGCTCCCGCAATATAACCATCCTGTACTTTTCCAATACTGCTATTACCAATTTTGAACCGAGCTAAATTAAAAGTGGCAAAATGTTCATCATATACAGTCTCACCAAATAGATTAACTTCGGCTCCCAAAAAGGCGTTAATTTCGCCTAATAAACTCAACAAATCATCAAAACGAGGAGCAATTTCAGAGACAGCATGAATGCGACCGTCATCAGTTTTATTCGCTTCACCTTGGTCTACTAAATCGAGGTTAAATAACCCTTCAATTCCGCCTTTGAGGTAGCCAGAAGCGACTAGAATATCTAAACCTGCTCCGGCTGCAATTGTAGCATTCAGTTTAACTTCTGGAACATCAGCACCCGTACCATCCGCATTTTCCCGATCGCTAATATAGAATCCATCTAGGATGCGGTAAGCTTGATTAGCGGCAAAATCTTTGGCTTTCCACTGACGCAAACCGAAGGTATCCATACCCATAGAAAAGTCGGCGGATGCGCCAAATTTACCTTCTAATAAACCACTAATAGGGCCATAAATTGGGAAGGTTTTTCGTACTTCTATATTAAACGCAACTTCAGGAATATCAAAGGTAAATAAAGGAACATCTTGACCTAACAATAAACTGATTGCTTTGCTTGGATCTTTGAGCAGGGGAACATCAAAGAGAGAGGCGGTACTTCCATCTCCATAGGTGAAACTTTTAGTAAACTCAGTTGTGGCTTTTTGGCTATAACTACTGGGGTTTTGGATAATTTTATCCAGTTCGTTTTTAACATCAGTAGCTTGTTGTTTAATCTCGCTTAAATTAATCTTGCTAAAATTAGCAAATTCTGATAAAGGTAAGCGGTCAGCGAAATCTTGGAGAAATTTAATAGCTTGCTGTTTTGCTGTATCCGTTGTGGTTTGTGAGATATTTTCGAGTTCACCCTTGAGAAGATTAACGTTTTGTTGAATGGCGAGAACATCGTCAAGATTTGGTAAAGAAAGATCGGCTGTTAATCCTTTTAAAAATTGGGCTGCTTGTTGTTTTGCGCTATCCGTTGTTGTGTTTAATATTTGGTCAAAATCATCTTTAAGGCTAGTGCTACTTTGGGTGATTTGATTCACTTCACTAGAACTAATATGACTCAAATCCTCTAATTTTGGTAAGGTAAAATCACCCAAAGGAATTAAAATTTGTTGGTCTGCGGGTAAGCTATTAACTTGCTGTACAAAGTTATCTATCTTGACAAAAGTATCTAAAAATTTGAAAATACTGGGTGGGAGTTCGTTCCCTAAAAGCCGTAAGATTATATCAGCAAGTTCTAAGGTTGAAACCTGACCATCCCCTCCATTGGGAATCGGCCACTTTTTATCAAAGATTCCCTCTAACCCCAATTTTGATAGCAATTTAGTATCTTGAATTAGAACATCTACGAGGGGACGGAAGGGTTCTAAAACCTGATCAACCTGTTCTAAAATCGGTTTAGCAAAGTTACTAACAAAACTACCTAAATCAATGTTAACATTCTGAAAACTAATTTGAGGAGTTTGGGGGCCAGTTACTTCAAAACCGTCTACTTTTAGAGCATCAAATTGTCCGACTAACTCAAAATTAAAGGAGGGAATTGCCGCATTTCCTAGAATACTTGTATTCGCATTTAACCCCACTTGGGCGTTAGCGTCGATATTAATATCAAACAAATTTTCTAGGGTAGCTTGATTCGTTTTTTGGAGTTGGTTAAACCCTTTTAATTCCGTTAAAGTCAGTCGGTTTCCATCACCAGAATCTGCAATTAAACCGCCTTCTGCATTGAGATCGATATCTTTTAATCCTAATTTAGCTTCAAGTTCGGCTTGGGTTTTTTGAGTTCCACCGTTAACTTGATCTTCGGCTCCATTTGCGACATTAAGTGATAGGAAACCCAGGTTAGCTTGAGCATTAAAATTATCGTCTAAACCGACTAACGCATCGGCGGTAATTTTGGTTTTATCGGTGTCAACGTAGAAGCCATAATTTTGATTATAACCAAACTTTAAGTTGAGATCATATTGAAATGTTGCTTCCGCTTGACCATCGACTTCTAAACCCAAGGCGGGTAAACCAAAATCTTGCGATAAATTAGCTGTTGTATTATAACTATTTCCTAGATCAATATCAAAGGAAACTTCTTCGGGTAGAGAATCTGAAATTACCTTAACATCGGGAAAAACAGCTTTTAATTTATCAGTTAATAAGGTTTGTAACTTCTCTTGCGTGAGATTAGCAGTACCTTTAATCTGATTGACAATATTGTTTTTTAAAGTTTCAATAAAGGCAGGTTCAGAACCACTGAGAGAACCAATAATCGGAATGCTAGTGTCTTTGAACATCTGCTTCAAACTTTCGGCGATACGCTCCAAAAGTAAGGCTAATCCGTCTGCAATTTCACTGGAATTATAGGTAGGTTCGCTGATAGCAACATTGACAGTAGGAAGGGGTTTACCATCAATTTCTAAACCGTTATTATAGGCAGAAATAGCCTCGGTACTGCTAGAACTTTGGGTAATAATTTGTTCTAGGGTTCCGGCTTTATGATCATCTAAACCGACAACGGTAATTGTTTGAGCTTGGTTCCAATTTGTCGGATCAAAATTAATTTCAGTAATGGAATTTTTACTAGAGTCTAGTAGTTGTAAATGACTGCTATCGTAATTAGGTTTAATCGTAACAGTTTCACCAACACCCGGAGAACTGGTGAGAGAAATTTGATAAGTATCTGTTTTATTAAAATTGGGTGAAGTGGGATTTTGTTCAACAACTTGAGTCCCTTTTCCAGTTTCGAGAATTCGCACACCTGGTACATCATCATCGGTGATCAGCACGCTCACGGGATCAACTGTTCCGATTTCATATCCTGACCCGGTTTCTAATTTAATGCTGACCGTTTCTCCACCTAATTCGGTGATTAAATCTTGAATGGGAGTAACGTTTAAATTAACTCCAGTTTCTCCAGGTGGAATGTAGACTGAACCGGATTTAGTAACAGTATTTAACCCAACAATTGTGTAATCTCCTCCAGGATTTGCCACGCCAGAAACGGTATAATTAACTGTTAATCCTTGACTGGGTGCCGGATAATCTAATATCATTTGAAACACCCCAGGAATGATACTTTGTTCGCTACCATTTCCCACAGATTTAATCTTAACAGTCGGATTATCGTTATCTGTTATTGCTACATTAACTTCTCCTTTTAACCCGACATAAAGCGGATCATTACTGTTAGCAATATAGCTAATATTACTAATCTGTTCTCCTTCCACAACTTCATCATCAACAGCTTTAACTGTTACCGTTTGAGGTGTACTAGCATTTTCGGGAGTAAAATTTACAGCAATGGGTTTTCCCAGTCCATTACCGAGATCAATTTGTGAATCTGGGGTAACATTAACAACAATATTATTAATCGGAAAACCCGTAAGAACAACTTGAAAACTATCTGTAATTCCATTTTCGCTGACTTCTGTACTTCCATTAGACTGAGAAATTAAGACATTTTCGGTTTCATCATCAATATTAGTCGCCGTAATATCGTCTAATTTCAGCGTGCTATAATTAGGATCATCGCTGTTAATATTAGTTGTGATATTATAGGTAATATCGCCATCTCGTTCACTATCATTAACCCCTTTAACTTTAACAGTTTGAGTTTGATTCCAGTTACTACTATTAAAGGTAATTGATGGGGTTTGAAGTTGGGCTTCTGTGGTGTCAGAACTGGTAAAATTAAAAGTAACGGGTTGTTCCGGTTGGCTATTCAGTCTAACGGTAAAACTGGCTTCTCCTCCCTGTTCATGAGTCGAACCATTAATGGTAGAAGCGGTAATTCCCACCGTATCATTATCAGTAATACTGTGTTCTATGGGTGTGGTATCAATACTATAAATAGCCCCATCTGGCTTGTCATTTTTGAGAGTAATTTTTACTGTTTCAGTGTTTTCATCAATAAGATCATCCCAGGTTTCTAAAGGTAGAGCAGCACGGGTTTTTCCGGCAGGAATTGTAATAGAAGATGATAATAAAGGAGAATAATCTAATCCGTTATTAGCCGTTCCACTAATTTCATAAAAAACCTCTAACCCTAAAGGTTGTCCGTCACTTTTTAGGGGAGGATTTTCTAATAGTTTTCCGGTATCGGGGTCGGCTAAAAAGATACTAAAACTGCCCGAAGTTGGCCCCGTTTCAGAAGGGTTGCCGATTTTCCCTAATTTAACAATCGGCTGTTTTTCATTATCTATAATTGATAATGTGGCTTCCCCTTGACTATCTTGAACAGCATAACCTTCTAAATCGGCAGGTTCAATTAAAGTAATTTTTAAATTTTCTTCCCCTTCTATTAAACTATCGTCAATGGGTTGAATATTAATCTCAGCACTGGTTTCTCCGGCGGGAATAATAATAGAACCTGAAGGAAGTTCTGCACCGTTTAAGGTAGCAATATAATCATCTTTAGAGGTAGCTGTTCCTGTGATTGTGTATTTAATTTCCAGCCCACCCGCAGGAGCAGGTTTCGTCAAGTTAATATTAAAGATTCCAGAAACTTCATTCGCTTCTGTGGGAGTAGTTCCGGCGGTGATACTAACTTCAGGTTCGTTATCTTCAATAGTTAATTCTACACTATTAAAAAATTTAAAAAAGTCAGTAATATTATAAAAATTTGGATTCCCCTTTGCTAGGGTTAAAACAACCGTTTCATTGGGATCAAAGCGAGTATCATCTTTGACTGTAACTGGAATTTCTGCCAGGGTTTGACCCGCCGGAATTGTGATGGTTTCGGGAATCGTATAATCTGTGCCCTGGGTTGCCGTTCCAGCAATATTATAATTAACGGTAATATCGTTAGAAAAAGCTTGATCAAGTGTCAGTTGAAAAGATCCATTTGTAACAGGTTCTGAAGGGTTAGTTAAACTAAAAATTTCTAATGTTGGAAGCGTAAGAGTCCCAATACTTCCGTATACATCATTATCGGCTGTTGAGGCATAATTTCCACTATAGTTTGTACCAACAGCATTAACCGTGGCACCACCCATCATGAAAATTGCCCCGCCTCTGCCTTGGCCATTCTCCGCACCAACACCGCCTTCTGCACGGTTGTTATAGAATTTTGTGTCAATTAGGTTTAAAGATGCACCATCCTTGACAAAAATCGCCCCACCTAAACCAGCACCACCGCCACCTTGACCCCCATCTCGGCTACCGCCACCGCCAACACCCTCAGCACCACTGCCGCCAAATTCTCCCCGTTGGCCTCCTGCCCCTCCATTACCATGTCTGTCAGCATCACCACCGAAAGCGTCTTTATCATCCTCCCCGCCACCAGCCCCACCGCCACCCCCACCGCCAAATCCTCCCTGGCCTCCATTGCCACCATTTCGACCCGCATCTTGGCCAAACACAGGATCTGAACTGTCTCCACCGCCACCACCAGCACCCCCACCACCTGTTCCAAAATCACCAGGCTTCCCATGTTGCTCCTCTTGAGCTTGGGCAACGCCATCCCCCCCATTTGTATCACCAGCCTGACCACCAGCACCAGGAGTTCCAAACGCACCGTTTAGCTGACCACCACTGCCTCCAGCTTGTCCTTGATTGTTAGTGCTACCGCCACTTCCAGCATTGTTAGGAGAGTCTCCGCCTCTAGCTTGGTTATTATTAAAGGTGACATTCTCAACGGTGACCTTCCCACCTTGGACATACAACGCACCTCCAGCCCCCAAACCTCCGCCACCGCCAGTAATTCCATCCCCTCCCTTGGCTAAACCATTTTGCAGAATTAGATTAGATAGAACAATTTTTCCATTAAAAATACTAAAAATTTGAGAACTGTTACCTCCATCAATTGTGTTACCGTTGCCAATAATAGAGAGGGGTTCGTTATCCTGAAGATCGATATTAAACGAGTTAGCAAATCCAGTAATATTACCTGAAAGAGTAATTTGATCCGGTTCAAAGTTATTACGCGCTTGATTTAAAGCATTTGTTAAGTCAAAAGCGTTACCTACGGAAAAGTTTGCTAATATATTTGTATAAGCGTTCATTGCTTCAATTTGAAACGCTAAAGGCGCATTAATTAACCCCGTTGCATATTCTAATAACCAATCTCCGCCCAGGTTTGTATTACCAGTAAGGTCATCGGAGGCGGCAATATCGGCTCCGGTAATTTGACTTAATTGTTGTACAAAAGCTTTGCCTGTTTCTGAAGCAGCAATATTACATCCCAATAGTAAAATATCCCCATTTGCTGTTAGGCTTTCTCCCCAATGACTCAACTGCTGAGTATAAGTATTTAGACTTTCAGATGTTAAGGTTGTTGTTCCTAATTGCAACAGTCCGTCTGCACCGTGCGAGACAATTTGGATGCTGTTAATATTGCTTTGTTGTGATAGAGCATTCGTAATTTGCTCAATTCCATCCTGGGTTGCATCCAGAACAATGACTTCAGTATTTGGGGGTAAAGTCTCAACTAGACTTTGATAGTTTTCAACGCGAGAATCAATAACAATCAGGGTTTTTCCAGATTGAAAAGTCATAGCTTTTTTCCTCCAATTATTCTATTTTGATATATTCAAAAAATTGGTAAAAATTTATTATTTTGCTTCGATGCTAAAAGCGCAATTCCTAAAAGTCAAGTGTTTATTGTTAAATTTTATTAAGATTGCCGGAAATTCGATCAGGGTTAGGTAAATTTTAAACTTCCGTTTTCAAAGTTCCCCCGAAACTCCCCGAAACTCCCAGAAACCCTCCGAAACCCCCCGTCCACGGGGGGCAGGGGGGCGGGGTATCTAATCTCGGCTTTAATCACCAGTTTTGGATTTCATATTATCAACCACCCGGTTTCTTGAATTTAAAAAAGAGATTGAATTAAAGCTAAATCTAAATAACTTTTTTCAGGAACATTCCCCGCTAATACCGTAAACGGTTGATCGGGTTCACCGAGATGATTAACAACTAATAAAGCCTCGGTAAAATCTTGATTTTTTGTATAATCATTGACAGTAATTATTGTTTTTAACCCGGCTTGTTTTGATGCTAAAAATCCATGATGGGAGTCTTCAAATACTAAACAATCTGCTGAATTTAATCCTAATTTTTCTAAGACATAAAAATAAATATCGGGAGCAGGTTTTTTAGCGGGAACAATATCCCCGGCGGCGATAATTTCAAACCAATTGGGATCAATTGCTGTATTTTCTAATAATGCTAAAACATTCGGTAAGGCGCTGGTAGTGGCGATCGCTAACCTGATTCGGTGAATCTTTGCTTCTTGAATTAACCGTTGTACCCCAGGACGCAAGGGAATTGAACCTTGATCTAATAATTTTCGATAATATTGATTTTTTAATTGATGTAAATCTATAATTAAATTATCTAAGTTTGCAGTTGATAAAAAATCCGGTTCATCCTGTTCAATATAATAACGAATACGCTCTTTACCTCCGCCAATTGCTAATAATTTACTATATAAATCAATTGACCAATTCCAAGCCAGACCTACCTGAGAAAAGGCTTGATTAAAGGCAATTCTATGACCATCCCGTTCTGTATCGGCTAAGGTTCCATCGACATCAAAAATTAAAGATTGCAGTTTTCTCATGATTTTAAATATGATATTTTTTCTGATTGTTTTTGTTTGAAATAGTTGGTGCGTGCGCTTCGCTTACGCACCCTACGGGATGTGAATAGAATTAATTAAGAGATCAACAATCACATTAATCTATAATATACTGCTAACGGCTCGATTTCTTCCTTGGGTTTTGGCTTGATAGAGTGCCTGATCCGCAGCATTAATTAAATCCAAAGGAACCCGATCCAAAGTGGGAATCAGAGTACAAACGCCAATACTTATTGTCACTCGTTCAGCAACGGTAGAACCGCGATGGGGTAGGTTAAACTGTTGAAGGACATCTCGAATTTTATCAGCTACTTGCAAAGCACCTTCTTGATCCATAAGGGGTAAAATTACCACAAATTCTTCCCCCCCATAACGTGCAACTAAATCAATAGAACGCTGAACCCCTTTTTGCAACGCTTGAGCAACCTGTTGTAAACAGGTATCTCCTTGAGAATGTCCGTAGGTATCATTATATTGTTTGAAATAATCAATATCACAAAGCAATAATGAAAGCGGACGTTTTTCTCGGATTAAACGATTCCATTCTTGATTTAAGATATCATCAAAACAGCGACGATTAGCAATTTGGGTGAGTTGATCAACCATGGCTAAATTTTGTAATTGTTGGTTAGCTAGTTGCAATTGTTGATGGAGTTCTGATTGGTGAATTGCGATCTCTAACTGAATCGCTAATTGCTTCATAGGTTCAATTTCTAATCTTTGCCATTCTCTCTGCTCACTGCAATGATGGATGACTAATAACCCCCATAAACCCTGATTTTGGAAAATCGGAACCACTAATTTCGCTCGTACTTGTAACAGTTCTAATAATTCCAAATGACAAGGAGTAAGCCCGGCAATATAAATATCAGGATTCGCTTTAATCGTGTTTTGCTGATAGGATTGTCCCTGATTTTCGACAAAATAGCTATCCTTAATTTGCATATTGAGAATGGCTTTTGTCCCAGGACTCACCGATTCCTTAACAACTACACCACTCCAATCGGAATTAAAACGATAAATGATCACCCGATCTGTTTGTAGAAACTGACGAACTTCGGCGACGGTGGTTTGTAGAATTTCATCTAAATCCAAAGATTGGCGAATTCGTTGGCTGATGGTATAAATCATCCGTTCCCGTTCAGCCTGTTGTTTTAAGGCTTCTTCCGCTTGTTTGCGAGCCGTAATATCCGTAAAGGAGGTAATGACAGCATAGGGTTGAATCTGATCGGGATGAAACAAAGGTTGGGAATTAATCGAAATCCAACTTAAATCCTCATCGGGTTTATGTACTCCCATAATCACATTAAACAGAGGTTTTCCCGTTTGTAAAGTCACCATCGCCGGATGGTTTTCCCCAGGGAAATCAGAACCATCCTCTTGAATCGCTCTCCAATGGGGGTGAATAGAAGTTAGGCCCATCATTTGATCGGCAGTTAACCCTAAAATCTGTTCCGCACTTTGATTACAGGCGGTGATCTTACCATCAGCTTGCTGTAGGACAATTCCTTCAGCCATGGCCACAATTACAGACCGATAACGTTCTTCACTTTCCCGTAGGGTTTCCTCCATCGCTTTACGTTCTGTAATATCCGTATGGGTTCCAATCATGCGGAGGGGAAGACCTTCTGGACTACGACTAAGAACTTGAGCCCGAGCCAGAATCCATTTATAGGTTCCGTCTTTGCACAATAACCGATGTTCACTGATGTATTGTTCGGTTTCTCCTTGAAAATGTTGTTTAATATTGCGATAAGCCGTCTCAATATCATCAGGATGAACCCGTTTTTCCCATTCTTCTAGGGTATTATCAATTTCATGTTCTGCAAATCCCAACATTTCTTTCCACCGTCGGGAAAAAAATACTTGATTGGTTTGGGGTTGCCAGTCCCAGACCCCATCTCCATTGCCTTCTAAGGCATATTGCCAACGCTCCTCACTAATTTTTAAAGCTTTTTGAGCAGCAATGCGATCGCTAATATCTTCAAAAATATATAATCGTCCAAAATAGCGATCGCTCCGATCTCTAATTTGACTAGAAAAACGGTGAATGGTGCGTCCATCAGAAAAGGCAATTTCATCTTCAATTACTGCCCTATTTTCTTCTGATTGTAAGGGTTTACAAGACTCAGCAAAAGCAGGAACATCAGCAATTAAAGGGATACAATCGGGAATAATATCATTGTTTTTTAAATTCCCTGCTAACATCTGACTTTCTAAGTGTTCAATTCCCCAAATTTCACAGAAACGATGATTAAAATATAGAATATTATCCGTGCGATTATCAACAACAAAAAAAGCTAAGTTAGATGTATCTGTCATCGACCTTAATAACGCTTCTTTCCAGCGTAATTCCTGTTCGACACGCTGACCTTCAATTAAAGAAGCTTGTTGTTGGGTAATATCTTTTTCATTAACAATAAGCATGGAATTTCCCGTTACTGGATCACGGGTACAACGCACATCTAACCCATGCCAACGAATGCCATTTAAAGTATAAACTTGAGTTTCAATACTAAAAACTGCCCCAGATTGGGCGGTTACTATTGCGGTTTCTCCGATATTCGGATCAACAAAGTGGCGGACAAAGACATTATCGTGATTAATATTAGGATGTAGAGTATCTCCATAACAATCAAGGGCGGCGGGATTTTGCATTAAGGGAAGCCCATCCAGGGTGTAGAGGGAAATCATCACGCTTGTATGATGCAGCACTTCTATTGATCGCAGGGTTTCAGGAGTGCTTTGATTGGCTACCTCTGTAATCCCTTCCACTAACATCGCCATCCGACCAGTTTCAATCTGAATTCCCGAACAAGTACAACGAACAGAAATAGGTTTGCCTTCGGGGTAGAATGTCCAGGTTTCGGTAACGGTTTTTTTGTGTTTAAATTGTTGTAAATAAGCGTTTAAACGAATGCGAGTGGCTTCTGAAACATCCTTAAAATTACGTTGAAGTAATTCCTCTCGATTAGGAGAATTCCAGATATGAAGGGCGGCATTGTTAGCCCACCACATTTGTAAATTCTCAATATCAAAAATCCAGATTGGGGTTTGCAGTCGATCCAATCCTTTTAAATCCGCAATTGATACAGGATGGGCGGAGGATTCAGACATGGATTCATGAATGGGATGGGAACATTCGCACCTTTGGGTTTGTTGTCCGAGGATTTCTGCCTTCTGTTGATGGAATTGTTGTGGCGGTTGATTCAGTTGTCTGTATTGAATTGCAATTCCCAATTGTATAGCTACTTCTTGCAGAAATTGAATTTCTAGGGTTTGCCACTTTCAGCGATTTGTAATCGTCGTAAAAAGTCTTTATAACAAGATTCAAGGATCTTAGTCTCTACATCTTCAATCGCGCTAATATGTCCTTGGCGATAGAGGTCTAACCATTTAGCCTGAAAACAGGGATCGTAGATCATCTGTCCGATAATGGGAGTCGATTCAGGACTGGCGGATTCTTCTGCTACGACACCATCGTCCCCTGGTAAGAAACGATAGATCAAAGCCCGATCGCACCCCAATATTTCCCGAATTCCTTTGACTGTCACGTCTAAAATGTCACCGAATTCAAGAGGCTGGTGAATTTGTTGCGTAATTCTCATAATTTGATTCAGGGTTTGCTCTAAACCAGTTTTAGATGTCGATAGACGACCAAAGAGCATAGTAATAGCAGAAGACTTATCTCCGTATTATCAACTAGATCACCTTCCCTGGGATCGATTTCATTTAAAACTTGATGAAAAGTTGCATCCCAACTATAGCAGTCGTGCCAACACGGTGATTAACGCATACTGAAGTAGCAAACACACTCAAGTTTTTTCCTCCGGTGTTGCCTGTTGCCTGTTGCCTGCTATATTTTGTTTGAACTGTATTTTAATTGGAAGCAGCAGCAGCTTTTTGTTGCGCTATGTTTTGATAATTTGCGTACTGAACGGCTCTATTTTTAGCAATGGCAAACTGCGGATGAGATGCCGGAACTTTCTTCATCAATGCACTCGCTTGTCCCCATGCGGTTGCCACTTTTGTCCATTCCGCTTTGGTTTTAGCCGTTTGTGCTGAGTTCGCTGCACTGATCGCGGTTTTAACCGCATCTTTAAACGGGTCAGAACTAGCGACTGGATGTGTCGCAGCTTCAGGGGAACCGGAAGCAGGAGGAGTAGATGTCGTGTTAGAGGGTGAGGACTCTGGAGAGGAGGAAGAACCTCCCGGTAGGAAGGGTAAAAGGAATATTCTGGTCAAATGTAATACCGCTAAGATGGCTACAACCGCGAAAGCACCTAAAATTATAAATAACAAAACCTTGCTTTTTGCCTTTCCCGGTTCCACTTGTCGGGTCGTTTGATCATGATCATCATCAGGATCATCATCATCTTCAGGATTGTAAACAGGTGTTACATTACTATTTTTAGGAGGCAGATACTCATCCTCATCGACGATGTAATCATCATCGATGATTTCGTCGTCAATATTGTAGTCCTCGTCTTCGTCTTCGTTCTTGTAGTCCTCATCCTCATCCACGAGGGGAACAGAAGATTCATCCAAATAGATATTATCCATTCGATTAACGGCGGGTTCCGGCGGGGTTCTCAGAACAATTTCTTCATCCCACAGGGGTAAATCATCTCCATACTGACGTCCATACACTCTAATGGTGTAAATCGTTTCAACGCCGAGTCGATCCATCCCATTACGGACGAAGTTCACTAAGTCTTTTTGATGGTTAGGAACTTGATCTCCTTCTAACATGACATGGAGACAGCCACCATCCCGCATGACATCGGCATTGATTTTTTTGGCTTTCAGCGAGTGGTTAATTGCGTCTGCGATCGCTTTTGGATCACCGCTTTTAGCAAGTTCCCGTCGGCTTTGGTCTTGTGCTGACATAGCTAAACCTCTTTTGGGGTAACGGTTCAAGCATTTCAATGATACTATAGCAGGGAACAGGGAACAGGGCCCAGGGGGAGCAGGGGGAGCCAGGGGGAGCAGGGGGAGCGTCCTCGCTCGCTAACCAACAGGCAACAGCCAACAGCCAACAGCCAACCGTCAACCGTTTACAGACAACATTATCTTTGAAATAGAC
>CAITND010000154.1 GCA_903893625.1 uncultured Oscillatoriales cyanobacterium | reverse complement strand
TTGATCCGGGGGTTCTGGGTTGAATTTGCACCGAACCTAAATCAATTAAATAAATATGATGATCTTCTCCCCAAATTAAATTACTGGGTTTAATATCCCGATGCAAAACCGGAGGATGAAGTTGATGTAAATAATTGAGATTTTCCAAAACTTCAAATCCAATCCAGTAGAGTTGTTGTTGAGTAAATCGATGATGCTCTTCTAATTTTTGTTTTAAGGAATGACCGGGAATATATTCGGTGACTAACGCAAACCAGACATTTTGATCATCAAGGGAAAAATAGTCTCGATATTTGACTAAGCGGGGATGATTTAATTGTTTTAAAATTTGGGCTTCCCGTTCTAATAATTTTAAATCTTCCCATTGCATTGAACCCCCCAAAGCCAATAATTTGACAACGGCTTTATCTTTGAGGATTAAGTCATCCGCTAACCAGGTTTGGCGAATGGGGTTTTCATTGAGTTGGCGTTTCAGTCGAAACCGATGGTTAAGCAAGGTTCCCGCAGTTAACATTATTCCCAAAAGATAAAATAAACAGTTAGTATTATATTGTAACTAAAAATTGTTCTTTGTTGTTGGGGTTAGCGATCGCCTGTTTCAACGGGTTATTTTTTAATCCTTAACCATCTTTAGATGGTTTTAGCTTTTAGCCCGAAATTTATTTCAGGGCAACTTGATAGGAAATAACTAAATAGAGGTTGATTTTATCGAAATCAGAAAATCAACCTCTATTTTTATTAAATTACTGCTGGTAATTTTGTTTTTAAATGAATTCCTTTTTCAATAGATTTTTCTATTTCTAAGGTTTCAGAACTAGCCTCTTTCAAGTAATAGCCAACTTCAGTTGTTAGCTCTTTATATATTTTTTCAGAAGCCAAGGGTTCTTGCTGTTTAGATTTAGCTTCATAATATAGCACAGTTGCATATCCCACTACTAAAAACAACATTGCATTAGCAATTGGATGGACAAGAAATTCCGGCGAATTCTCTAGCAAAACATCTAACTTTAACATAGCTAAATGAGTGGCCCCTAATGCTAGGCTTAAAATTCCAAAAATGTCATCAGGATTCAGTTCTTCATGTTGTTCATAAACATAAGCTATTTCATAAATCATTTTAATGATCAATGGAGTTGTATGATCTAAATCAACCTTCACTAATTTCAGAACGTTCTTGGCGTGAGGTATTGCCCCTACTAATCCTATTGCTGTAGACCAAATCACTTTCTCATTAATTAATTGTTGAGCTATCTGACTACGAGAATAATCAGGATAAGTATCTTTAATTGTTTGGACAATTTTCTGGGTTTGGTTGAGATCAGATTTTACTTTTCCTATTGTCAACAATCCAACCAGGCGTTGTTTCCAGTGTATATTCCAATAATTAACTATTGTCTCTATGATATTTTTGACAACAGTTGTTACTAATGCCAGTGAATTATTAACAAATTTTACGACTTCACCTACGGCAACTATTGGTAAAGCTAAACAGCTATGAATAGTTTTTTGAGTATCAGTAACAACTAATGCAGTAACTGTAATAATGGGGTCTTTGATGTTATTAGTAATACTTTTTTCAAGGTTGTTAACAAAATCTTCTAGCGCATTAATATCTTCCTCAACTTCTGCTTCAATTTCTGTTTTTGTTTGAGAAACTGGTTCATCCACAAAATCTAATAACGCAGTCACAGGAAGCCATTGACCTTGACCAATACTATCAACTTGAAAACAAACCGTTTTTCGTCCATCTCCATAAGTACAAATTCCTAAAACCTTACCTGTTTTCTCTTCATTATTCAGAGAACAAGTTGTCATTTGAAAAATTGCTGAATTGTCTGAAGACATCATTTAATCCTCTTAAAATTGTCTGGGTATACAAAACTGTCCCCAACCTCTGAGCGTTGAGTTATGCTTGGATCAAAAAACTTGTAGGTAGCGGTATAAAATTTTATTTTACTACAGACTCAAGAAAATGAAATCACTTTTTTTCAAACCCCTTAAGCAGAAATCAATGTGATTCATGAGTTAATGTCAAGTTTTGCTCACATTGAATCGCAAGGCTTGTCCACATTCGGATGGTATAATTGACAGTTGGCTTTTTATAGAACCAAAACCCCCTTCTCAACTGTAGAAGTGGGATTTTGTAGTGACTCAAATCTCTTATCGGTAGAAAACCGTAGCGTCTACCCTATTTTACCTAAAGTCAGGAACTCAGGTCTAAAGACACTGAGCTTGTAAGAGCAAGTCTCGAAGCAAGCTATTCTGACCAGCCTCAGTCTTAACTGACTACGTTATTTGGGTCACGACACCCTGTGGATGCGAAGCTAGTCCCCTGCTCTGTCATCTGCAATTAAACAGTTTTAAAGTCACTGAAACAGTGTTGCAGGTCTAACAAGCCCTTATAACTTTGGCGAAGCTAACATTACCCCGCCAGGGGATTTAGACACAACCATGTCTAACCATTATGCGTACAGGATTGTCAGGCTTGAAATGGTAATTGTCCCATTGAAAGTGCATTACAAAAGTACACCGAGTCAAACAATTCCCTTGCGCGGTAAGGTCAAAAAGATTCACGGTGGTTAAAACCACCCGCGTCGTTTCCCTCTCAGGTCTAAAAACTCTGAGTTTCCCACTTACCGGACTATTTTATGACAGAATCAATTCGCTTTCTGATGTGTTCTCCAGACCACTATGATGTGGACTATGTAATCAATCCTTGGATGGAGGGAAACATCCACAAATCATCCTTTGACAAGGCTAGAGAACAATGGCAAAGTTTGTACCATCTGATCAAAGATCACGCCATTGTTGACTTAGTAACCCCCGCCAAAGGTTGGCCGGATATGGTATTTACTGCTAACGCCGGGTTAGTTCTCGATAAAACCGTTGTTCTTAGTCGTTTTTATCATAAAGAACGTCAAGGGGAAGAACCCTATTTCAAAACCTGGTTTGAAAGTCAAGGATTTACCGTTCACGAACTCCCGAAAGACCTCCCCTTTGAAGGCGCTGGAGACGCATTATTTGACCGAGAAGGACGCTATTTATGGGCGGGATATGGCTTTCGGTCTGAACTTGATTCTCACCCCCTAATTGCGGAATGGCTGGATATTGAAGTCCTATCTTTGCGGTTAATGGATGAACGTTTTTATCATTTGGATACCTGTTTTTGTCCCTTAAAAGGCGGGTATTTAATGTATTATCCTCCCGCTTTTGATTCCTATTCAAATCGCTTAATTGAACTGCGAATTCCTCCCGAAAAACGGATTATTGTAGAAGAACCCGACGCCGTTAACTTTGCTTGTAACACCGTCAATATTAATCAGAGGGTGATTATGAACAAAGTTAGCGAAAACCTAAAAGCCAGACTTGAAGAATCCGGTTTTACTGTCCTAGAAACTCCCTTAACTGAGTTTTTAAAAGCAGGCGGAGCTGCCAAATGTTTAACCCTGCGCGTCACCGAACCCGTAATTGTCGATCGTCATGCGGTGGTTAAAGTCGAAAGCCACACCGTCCTGATGGAAGGACATTTATTAGACGCTGGGTTAATTAACCGCGCCTTAGATTTAGTGGTTGAAGGCGGGGGGAGTTTCAAAGTCCTCAACTTCAATTTAGGGGAACAACGCCAAAGCACCTCGAAAGCCGAGATTAAAATTTCGGCCCCCTCCCATGAGGTGATGGAAGAAATTATTAGCCAATTGATCGATATTGGTGTGGTGTCCTTAGAAAAAGACCAACGGGACGCCCGGTTACAACCTGTAGAGCAAGATGGCGTTGGCCCCGATGATTTTTATGTCTCCACGATTTACCCCACGGAAGTTCGGGTCAATGGCCAATGGCTAACGGTTCAACATCAACGCATGGACGGCGCGATCGCCATTTCCGAAACCCCCAACGGTCTAGTCGCCCAATGTAAGATCCTGCGGGACTTAAAACTCGGAGAACGGGTGGTTGTGGATGTTGTCGGTCTTCGCACCATCCGCAAAACTGAATCACGGGAAGCCCGGAATGCACCCCAGGAATTCAGCTTTATGTCGGCGGGGGTGTCCAGTGAACGCCGGGTTGAGTTAATTGTGGAACAAGTCGCCTGGGAACTGCGCCAAATTCGGGATCGAGGCGGTAAAGTTGTCGTGACGGCTGGCCCGGTGGTGATTCATACTGGAGGGGCGCAACATTTATCCCATCTGATCCGCCAAGGCTATGTGCAGGCGTTATTAGGGGGAAATGCGATCGCCGTTCACGATATGGAACAATCGATCATGGGAACCTCCCTCGGTGTCGATATGAAACAAGGTATCGCTGTTAAAGGAGGGCATCGCCATCACCTTAAAGTGATTAACAGTGTTCGTCGTTATGGGAGTATTGCCGCCGCCGTTGAACAGGGTTTGGTCAAGAGTGGGGTAATGTATGAATGTGTTAAAAATAATATTCCCTTCTCCTTAGCGGGTTCGATTCGAGATGATGGCCCCCTACCGGACACGCAAATGGACTTAATTAAGGCTCAAGAACATTATGCTGAACTGTTACAGGGTGCTGATATGATTCTGATGTTGTCCTCGATGCTACATTCGATTGGGGTTGGTAATATGACGCCTTCCGGGGTGAAGATGGTTTGTGTGGATATTAACCCGGCGGTGGTGACTAAACTCAGCGATCGCGGCTCTGTGGAGTCTATTGGGGTTGTTACAGACGTGGGACTGTTCCTGAGTTTGTTAGTCAATCAGTTAGATAAGTTGACCAGTAAATACGGAGTCGTGCAAGTGGGTTAATTGCAGAAACCGGGTTTCTGCAATTATTTTTGCTACTAATAGAAAGATAAGTTAAGAAACCCGGTTTCTGAGTAATTAAGCGATCGCATATCCGGTATGAGGTCGAATATAAGAATGGTTGCGATCTTGACTGATAATCACTAAACTATTAATCTGACCATGACTGTAGGGAATACTGGCATGATCAAAAATAATCAACTTCATTCGTTTATTATTAATAATAATCATGACATAAACTCTATTAGCCCTGAACTAAAGTTCGGGCTAATAGCTGAAGTTATCTTTAGATAACTAAAGACTTAATTTTATTAACCAGTTTTAACTGGTTTTGGCTTTAAGCCTGTTCGCGCAGCGTTGCGTAGCAATAATTTATTTCAAGGCTTTTGGTATGGTTATTGGCGTGCGATTCGTTTAGCCTAAAGTAAGCCAAAAGGTTTACGGGACGGTTAGCCTAACTGCTCAGGTAGTTAGTGACAACTGATTACATTTGTGGGTGAACTGCCGTACAGTAAGTCCCACCCCTCAAG
>CAITND010000153.1 GCA_903893625.1 uncultured Oscillatoriales cyanobacterium | reverse complement strand
GATTGAATAGGGATAAGGGACGATTTAATTTTGGGGCTAAATCTAAACGGGGAATGGGGTTTTGTCTAGTGTTCATAATTATTTCTCCAATAGGGTGAGAATAATAGAAGATTAGTTACAGACACCGATCTTTAACAATATTAGGCCATAATTTCATAAATGGGTAGGGTAGGTGAGGTCACAACAACGAAATATTGCTTAGTGATATTGTTGATAATATTCCAAGACCTCGTAGGGGCGAGGCGACCTCGCCCCTACAGGGTTATAATTGAATCAGATAGGTTAAAATTATAATAAGGGAATTAATAATGGTACAAATTCTTAACAAAACATTGAGTTTAGAAGATTTTCTAAATTTACCCGAAACCAAACCCGCAAACGAATATATTAATGGTCAAATTATCCAGAAACCCATGCCACAAGGAAAACATAGTAAACTACAAGGTAAATTAGTTACAGTTATTAATAATATGGCTGAAGAACAAGCGATCGCTTTAGCTTTACCTGAGTTAAGATGTACCTTTGGCGGTCGTTCTATTGTTCCTGATGTGGCGGTTTTTGTTTGGGATAGAATTCCTCTTGATAATGATGGAGATATTGCTAATAGTTTTAATGCTCATCCTGACTGGACAATTGAAATTTTATCCCCAGAACAAAGCACGATTAAAGTTACCAGTAATATTTTACATTGTTTGAATTCCGGTTGTCAAATGGGATGGTTAATTGTTCCAGAGGAAAAGTCTATTTTTGTTTATCCTTCAGGACAACAACCGATGTTTTTAGATGAACTGGATGCTGTAATTCCGGTTCCTCAATTCATCTCTAATTTAACTCTAACCTTGAGGGATATATTTAGTTGGTTAAAAGTGAATTAAACTTAAATAACATTCTTATTGTTATAGGATGTAGTTTAAAAATTAAAATGAAAACATAGAATTAGGAGATTTTAGTAATGGCTTTGACAATTTTAGATGAGCAGTTAGAAAGTATTCAGCTTTCAGATGAAGTCCGACAAAAGGCTTTACAAAAAGCTAAGGAAGGTTATGTGATGACGTTATTAGAGGTAGGAGAAATCAGCAGTGGACGGGCGGGTAAAATTTTGGGTGTTTCTCGTTTAGATGTAATAGAAATGATGAAAAAATGGGGTATTTCTCTTTTTGATGATTCCCAGACTTTGGAGGAATTACGTCAAGAAGTAGAACAAGCAGAGTTTATTTTAACGGTAAAAAATTTACCGTCAAAACTTGAGGAGCAGACGCATCCTGGGAATAGAGAAAATCAACTTTAACAGGTCTAGTTTCTTTTAGTTTGAAGTTAATTTAACTAATTGACAAAAAGCACAAAATTTTATTATAATAAACAATATTATTAACGAACTTAATTGTACTCATGACACTGACAATTGTGGCTGATGTTGCTCCTCTGCAAGCCAATAAAGACGGCGTAATCCTTGTTGGGAAAACCCGTGTAACGTTAGATACTGTAGTGGCAGTTTTTAATCAGGGCGCAACCGCAGAGGAAATTGTTTATCGATATCCATCATTGAAACTAGGCGATGTGTATGCCACTATTGCCTTTTATCTGAATCATCAACCAGAAGTAGAAACCTACCTAAAGCAGCGAAGGCAGCAATCTGAAGAGATTCGAGCAATGAATCAAGCGCGATTTGACCCACAGGGTTTGCGCGATCGCCTGCTTGCTCGTAAAGCAGAACAAGAAGTATGTTAAAACTTCTTGCTGATGAAAACTTCGACAATACGATTGTTCGAGGATTATTTCGTCGTAACTCAGCACTTGATATTGTTCGGGTGCAAGATGTTGGGCTTTCAGGGGAAGACGATCCCACTGTTTTAGAATGGGCAGCCCAAGAAGGTCGTGTTCTGTTGACTCATGATGTTGCTACAATTACTCGCTATGCTTACGATCGAGTAAGGCAAGGTCAAACTATGCCTGGAGTTATTGAAATTAAAACAGATGCACCAATTGCACAGGTCATTGAAGATGTTCTTGTCCTTGTAGAGTGTAGTCAGGAAGGTGAGTTAGAAAGTCAAGTTCAGTATCTCCCGTTGTGAGGCAGTCTAACAAAGGGTATTTTCTTTAACTTTTAGTAATAGCTTTAACAATTTTAGATCAGCAGTTAGAAAGTATTAGGTTTATTTTAACGGTAATGTTTGTACCGTCAAAACTTGAGGAGCAGACGCATCTGGGGGATAGAGAAAATCAACCTTAACGGGTCTAGTTTCTTTTGGTTTTAAGGTTAATTTCACTAACGGTTCTCCTTGTTGACCCCGTTTCTGCACTAAATGAAGATAGCGAGTTTGAGATTGTCCTTGATCATTATTATAACTAAATCTAACTGTTCCTCTAAAGAATACTTGAGGTGCTGGTGGGTCGAAAAACCTTAAGCCGGGTTGGGATAATTTTTCTTCTTTGATGGGAGTTTGTAAGGTTAAAACAACCGTTTGGGGTTGATTTGTGGGGTTGTGAAGGGGTAAATTTAAGTTATATTCTATGCCATAATTTCCATGTGCTTGATAGGCGGTATCGGGATATCGAACCACTAACGGAGCACTTTGAATTTGATTTGTCCCTAACTGTCCTCTGGGTAATGTTGCAAGGGGATAAGAAAAGGCTTCTCCCGGTTTAGGAATCGTTAAAATAGAACGATTTGTATCAACAATATTACCATTCCAACGAGAACCTAATGCAACTCCGGCGACTCGTCCATAGATAATTTGATCAGGATTTGTATTCGGGGGGGTGGGAATGCGATCTCTCGGTGTGACTAATGTTCCTAATTTTAATAATTGTTCCCATTCTATCAGTGTTGGTGCGATTTCTGTTCTATTT
Organism: uncultured Oscillatoriales cyanobacterium; assembly: GCA_903893625.1. Taxonomy (GTDB): domain Bacteria; phylum Cyanobacteriota; class Cyanobacteriia; order Cyanobacteriales; family Microcoleaceae; genus Planktothrix. The sequence continues at coordinate 16,891 of CAITND010000153.1, read as the reverse complement.
TGTTGCACCGTTGCATATTTCGCTAAACTCGCAATATAAACCTCTCCATCACTGTCTAAACGCATTAATGTAGACCGACCATTTAAGGGAGGTTCTAAATTTTTAACTGGAATAGGCGCATTTAATAATAGACGACTACTTTGAGGGGGAATAATTATTTTTTCAACAAATTCAGGTTGTCGTTTTCCCCTTAAAATATCATTCATAACCCGACTTCCTGGCCCTGCATAAATATTACCATTAGGATTATCTAAAATAGCATCCAGGGGAATAAAAGGAGCATCGGGTTGACTTAAATAACTCGCAGCTTGTAATATATGAATTGTGACGGGTTTCTTCCCTGGGTTATAAGCTAATATTCCTAAATAAAGCGTTCTTAAATCGTTTTCTTGCCGAGGTTTAGCGACGTGGTGGGCAAAAATATCAAATTTGCCTTGAAAGGGAAAATTTAAGTGCGCTTCTGGCTGTTTTTTGTCGGTTTTAGGAAAGGTAGAAAGTAAAATTCCTTCATTTAAAATCAGTTCAGGACTATTACTATTAAAAACCGGAATTTGATCTAATTGTCCGGGTAGCGGTCGCACCTGCTGCGGTTGTACAATTTCAGTAGCAGGAGGAGCAGCTTGGGCGAACAGGGTTAAACTGAAAAATACGGGTAATATCATTCTAAAGGTTTTCTCCTCTGATTTAAACCTATAATTTCAAATTAAACAAAAGGTTGAATAAATCGTTGATTTGCTCGAATAAAAAATGCGCCCCCTTGATAAGAAACCACTAACCAAGGTTTACCCACTTGATCAAATTTAATTGGAAAATGGTATTCAGGATGCAGCATTAACACCGTACCTGTGGGGAAACGCATATCAATAGTATAGTTAAATCCGGGGCCACTGCGAGCATTTAACGCTTTAGAACAAGTCACTTGCCATTGTTGCCAATTGCCATTAATAAAATCTCCTAATTCATTGGCGATGGGAGGATATTGAGGTTGATTAGAATAGGCAGAATTTTGATTAACATCCGTAGAATTTTCAAGGGCTGCTACTGCTGCTTGAATCTTGAGGCGAGTTGTCTCCCCAATTATCCCATCAATGGGTAATTCCATTTCCTCTTGAAAGGCTTTAACCGTAGCTTCTAACTGCTGATCAAAGGCTATTCCAAACCGCCCAATATTATAGCCTAACTTTTCTAACTGATATTGAATTTCTCGAACCTTTGCCCCTAGTTCACCGCGTTTTAAAATCATACTTGACTGCTCCTATTAAAGTTCCGGTTTTGTGGTATACTCTGGGAATACTAAAGAATCGTTAACATGATCTTCTCAATATTAAATCATTCTCCTGACTTGATTAACAATATTTATACTCATTCATGCCCTTTTCAATGAGGTTAACACAATGGATAGGCGGCAATTTTTAAAATTTGTTAGTATTTTAGGAACATCAGCGATCGCAACTTTAGGAACTCAGGGATGGGTTGCAAAAAGCCTTGCTACTTCCCCCAGACCAAAACGCTTAATTGTGATTTTCCTCCGGGGTGGAATTGATGGTTTAAATGTGGTGGTTCCCTATTCTGAACCGGAATATTATGCCTCCCGTCCTGTGATTGCCATTCCCAAACCGGGAACCGAAAAAGGGGTCTTAGATTTAGATGGTTTTTTTGGAGTCCATCCAGCTTTATCCCCCCTAATGCCTCTCTGGAAAAACAGTAGTTTAGCTTTTATTCACGCGGCAGGTTCTCCGATTTCTAACCGTTCTCACTTTGAAGCCCAGGATCAGTTAGAAACCGGAACCCCCAACACTCAAAAAACCCCCGATGGATGGATGAACCGTTTATTAGGGGTGTTACCCGGACATACTCCCGTGGAAGCCGTCAGTGTGGGAACCGTGATTCCACGAATTTTATCCGGTTCTCAATCCGTTGCCAATATTACCCTCAATCCCAATAGTACCCGCGAACTCCCGATTGATGGAGATCAAGTCAAAGCAGCTTTTGATCAACTGTACGCCAGTAACGATGCCCTGAGTTTAGCCTATCGAGAAGGCAGAAGTGCCCGTGAACAACTCCTCAAGGAATTAGACGCTGAAATGGAAGCCGCCAACCAAGGGGCACCCTTACCCAAGGGATTTGCGGGAGAAGCTCGACAACTGGCGAGTTTGTTAGTCCGAGATTCGAGGATTCAACTGGCGTTTATGGCCTTGGGAGGATGGGATACCCACATTAATCAGGGGGGAGTCACCGGACTTTTAGCGAATCGTTTAACCCCCTTAGCCGAAGGGTTGGCCGTGTTAGTGGAACGCTTAGGAGAGGTTTATCGGGATACAACGATTGTGGTAATGTCGGAATTTGGCCGCACGGTTCACGAAAATGGGAATGGGGGGACAGATCACGGCTATGGGAACGTGATCTGGCTGTTAGGGGGGGCTATCCAAGGCGGAAAAGTTTATGGTAAATGGCCCGGTTTAGCCAAATCGGAGTTATTTGAACAACGGGATTTAAAAGTAACAACGGATTTTCGAGAGGTGATTTCCCCAATTTTATCCAGTCAGTTTCAGTTAAATTCTGATCAGATGCGCCAAGTTTTTCCTAACTTTACCCCATCTCAAAGCTATTAAAAATATAGATGGATGCGGGAGTTGCGCCTGCGGTGGTGTTAGAAGCGACCCATGCAAGAGCGTTGGAAGTGGTTTCTCTCGACGAGTTGAAACAATATGCCGTTCAGAGTTAACTGAAAACGATATAGTAAGAGATTGAAATTCTTAACGGTTTTTGAGATCCTATGTTCACCGTAGACATTATTGTTAAATACACTCCCACTCCTTTATCCATTCAAAAAAAATCTGCTGAGGATGCCGAAGCTGTTTACAATCAGATTTTAGAGGTACTGCGGGGAGGAACAGCGCAGATCTTAGAACTAACTTGCGATAAAATCACAGATAAGAAACTGGCAATTCTCAGTAGTGAAATTTCTGCGGTACAAATTTCCGATAAAACCGGGGGAAATGCCGCAGGAAGACCACCGGGTTTTGTTGGTGTAAAGGCAGAATAGAGGAAACCAGAAGGAGCATGGAATCTTCCAGTCCAGCGATACGGGTACGAGAACTATGCTTTAGTTGGCCAAACGGGGTACAGGTGTTAAAATCCTGTTCCCTGGATGTCCCCAAGGGAGAATTTTGGATGCTTTTGGGAACCAATGGCAGCGGGAAGTCAACTTTATTGCGCTTATTAGCAGGTTTATTAAAGTCTCAGTCGGGAGAAATTGACTTACAAGGACGAGTGGGGTTTGTGTTTCAAAATCCTGATCATCAGTTAGTCATGCCAACGGTAGGCGCGGATGTAGCTTTTGGATTAGTTGAGGATAAATTACCCTGGATAGAAGTTAAACAACGGGTGGAAGATGCCTTAGCTGCGGTGAAATTATTGGAGTTACAACGCCGTCCGATTTATGCCTTAAGTGGGGGTCAAAAACAAAGAATTGCGATCGCAGGTGCATTGGCTAGACATTGTGAAGTATTATTATTAGATGAACCCACAGCGTTATTAGATCCTGATAGTCAAAATGATTTAGTGATTGAGGTCAAACGGTTAGTGAAAACACGAGGAATAACAGCTTTGTGGGTGACACACCGTTTAGAGGAATTAAATTATAGTGATGGAGCGTTTTTATTAGAAAATGGTCAAGTTGTGGGTCAAGGTGATCCTGAACCGTTGAAAAAACGATTAATGCAAAAGGAATTAAGGATTTAAACACAAAGACACGAAGACACAAAGAAGATGAAGATCAAGATTGACATCCTTCGATAAAGTCAATCATTTGATGTAAAGATCCGGGTTTCGTGACAATTAGGAGAGTTGAACCGGGTTCTAAAATTGTACTGCCATTGGGAATCGTTAAATCATCGTGGGGGTGAGGTTGATAACCAATAATTAGAGAACCCGTTGGAAATAGGGAATCTTGAGCAATTTCAGCTACACTCCGACCCGTAACATAACAATTGTTCGGAATAGCTAGTTTTAAAACTTCAATTTGTCCTTGCTCAAAGTGCATCATTGATTCTACTTGAGGATATTCAATGGCGTTTACCATTGTTGAAACCCCTAATTCAACGGTACTAATAATATGATTAGCTCCCGCTAAACGCAAAGGTTGAGCAAAATCTGGGTGACGCATTCGACTTAAAATATGGGGAACTCCATAATGTTTAGCTAGAGTCACCATTGCTAAATTGAGTGCATCACTTCTGAGCGCCGCAGCTAAGGAATTCGCTTTACAAATATTTGCCCGTTTAGATGATCCTCTCAGTAGTTTATTACTAACCGTAGCGGTGGCATTAGGAACATTTCAGGTCGGGCAATTTTTAGGGGTATCCGGTGCTGCTGCGGTGGTAGTCGCAGAATTAATTTTTGGAAATCAAGGACTTTCTCGCTAATGCTGATGTACAATCAACGGCAAGCTCAAAAAATGTTAAAGAAATGATTGATTTAATTTCACTTTTTTCGGCAGCAGCTATCGGGGGTTTATTAGCCTCTATATTAGGACAACCGATCATTTTAGGCTATTTGTTAGCCGGGGTAATTGTGGGGCCTTTTGAATTAGGCTTCATTCATGATTATGAACAAGTAGAAACCGTTGCGGAATTGGGCGTTACCTTTCTACTATTTACAATTGGTGTTGAATTTTCCTTTGCTGAACTAAACAAAGTCAAAAATATCAGCTTAGGGGGTGGCGGACTGCAAATTGCCTTAACCATTGGCCTAACTGCCTTCATTTCTGTAACGGCGGGATGGGTAACTTCTGTTCCTCAAGGTATATTTTTGGGAGAACTGCTTTCTCTGTCCTCAACAGCAGTGGTGCTTAAAGCCTTGATGGAATCTAATGAAACCTCGACACCCCATGGTCAGGTGATGTTAGGTATCCTGATTGTACAGGATTTGGCTTTGGGACTGATGTTAGCGGTTTTACCCGCCTTGAATCAACCCATTGATGAAATTGGTATAGCGATAGGAATTGCCTTGCTCAAACTCGCCCTATTTGCTCTGGGTGCTATTATCGTAGGCAAATGGTTAATTCCGCCCTTACTCCGGTTATTGGCAAAAACAGAAAGCCGAGAACTGTTTTTATTAGGAATAGTAGCATTATGTTTGGGCATTGCCTTGTTAACAGGAAAAATCGGACTATCAACAGAAATGGGCGCTTTTGTGGCGGGGTTAATGATTTCTGAAGTTGAGTATTCAGACCAAACCCTTGAATATGTTGAACCCTTACGAGATATTTGTGCGGCGGCGTTTTTTGTATCGATTGGGATCTTAATTGACCCGACTTTCCTGTGGAATAATCTACCCTTAATTTTAGGATTAGTATCCCTAGTGTTGGTGGGTAAATTCTTAATTATTACCCCCTTAGTCTTGCTATTTCGCTATCCTCTCAAAACTGCAATTATTGCAGGATTAGGATTAGCCCAAATTGGAGAATTTTCTTTTGTCCTCGTCGAACAAGGAACTCATTTGGGGTTAATTTCTAAAGAACTTTATATGTTAGTCTTGGGAACTACGGCGATGACATTGATTGTTACACCGTTTGTTTTCCGATTTTTACCGATTCTATTGTCTAAGGCTGAAACTTTACCCTCACTGGAAAATTGGCTAGCAAAAGTCGATTTACCCATAGAAGCTTCCGAAGATTTACCACTTCAGGATCATGTGATTGTTTGTGGTTACGGACGAGTCGGTAAAAATGTCGTTAAACTCTTGGTGAATCAAGGTCATAAGGTGTTAGTTATCGATCAATCGGAAGAAAGAATCAAAAAACTCCGAGACAAAAAAATTCCCTATTTATACGGTAATGCTTCTAGTTTACTGGTTCTGGAAAAAGCTGAAGTGGGTGGAGCAAAAGGAATGGCGATCGCTTTACCAGATCCGATGAGTTCAAGATTATGTGTCAAAAGAGCGTTACAACTTAACCCAGAACTAGATATGGTCGTTCGCGCCAATGAGATAGAAGATATTGAAATGCTCTATCAACTCGGTGCGAAAGAAGTGATACAACCCGAATTTGAGGCCAGTCTTGAACTTTCTAGTCATTTATTTAGGGTGTTAGGATTATCAAGAGTCACCATTGAAGAAGACATTCAAAAAATCAGACAATCTCAATATCTCCAACTACAACCTGAACGTTCTCCAGAAGAAATATCCAGGGAATTACAAGAAGCTGTTAGTACCATGAATAATAAATGGTATGCTTTACCGACTAATTCTTCTCTGGTGGGTATGACTATCGAAAAAGCTCATGTCCGCAGTCTTACCGGGGTAAGTATTATCGAAGTCAAGCGTTCTAATGGCGAGAAAATTGATTATCCTAATGCTCAAACGGTGATTGAGAAAGGGGATAAATTGTTAATTGTGGGGACACCTAATGACTTTGAGGCTTTTGATTATCTAGCTAAAGAAAAAGTCACATTTCCCAACGAGGGTGATTCCTGTCTTTGGGTATTAGTTACCAAAAATAGCACTGTTGCCGGGAAGAAACTCGAAGAAATTAATTTTCAGGAACAGTTTGGAACTGTAATTAAAGGGATTCGACGCAAACGGCAATATATCCGTTTTCCTGATATTAAAACAGATATTCAAGTTGGGGATAATCTGTTGTTATTCGGTGAATTGGATTTGCTCCATCAGGTGAGTAAATTGATTACTCCCCAAAAGGCGGGTTGATGATCAACAATAAATAATTTATCGCAACCGCCTTGCTTGGCGCTTAAGATGGGCTAGGGAGGTACACTCAAAACCCGGTTTCTCAAACAATACCTTCGCCATTTTTTTCTGTAGAAGTAACCACAAAGACACGAAGACACAAAGGAAGAGATTAAGGGGGTATTGTCAAAGAAACCGAATTTTTGAGTCTCCTTTGTTTAAGACACAGAAGTTGTATTTTGATCCCCAACATCAACTAAATCCGTGAAATCCATAAATCCGTTCAAATCCGTGATCATGATTGGCTGAGTTAAGACACAGAAACAACCTGTTCAACGCTTTCATTCCCCATTCTATCCACCGCACGAATAGCATAATTTCCTGGTTGAACTCTTACAGATGTTGTGGCTTTATCCACAACTTTAACTAACTGCCAGCCGTTAGAAAATTGTTGATAAATAGACCAAGACCGAATATCACTCGCTGAAGAAGGATTCCAAGAAATGATTCCAGAATTCGATTGAATAATCGTTGGGGTTTCTGGGGGTTCATTATCTAACCAAGGCATCGGAGGAACTAATGCTGGAGTCGGATAAACTGCTGTTTTGAAAATCTCATTCACTCCCTGACGATTATCCCGGAATATCTTCATACTAAAAAAGACATTTCCTAATGATAATTGGGGGGCTTTTTGTCGAGAAATAGTAACTTGTCGTTGCAGTTCAGAAATCGGCCATTCATTCTCAATGCGATAGAGGGAATTTCCTGCATAAATATGACGGCGTTGGGGATTATGTTGTAACCACCAATCTAATAATACTGGATAACTTTGTTGAGGTGGATCAATTTTCCAATACAGTTGGGGAGATAAATAATCCATCCAGCCTTGTTCTATCCATAATTTAACATCGGCGTAGAGAGAATTATATTGATCAAGTCCCACAGTTCCGGGTGCTGCTCCAGGGCGATAAATGCCAAAGGGACTAATACCAAATTTAACATAAGGTTTAGTCACTTTAATGCCATCATGAATGCGTTTAATCATCAGATTAACATTTTGTCTTCGCCAATCTCCTAAGCCTAAAGTTCCTCCCGCAGCGCGATAGGAATTATAGGTTTGACTATCAGGAAAAGGAATTCCCTCTTTAGGATAGGGATAGAAATAATCATCTAAATGGATGCCATCAACATCATAACGTTGTACCACATCCATAATCACATTATAGGTTTGATCTTGAACTTCCTTTGCACCGGGTTCCATCCAGACTAAATCCCCATATTGATACGCATATTGGGGGAATTTTGCCGCCAAATGATTCGGCGCAAACGGAGCATTTCCTCTTAATCTGGCGCGATAAGGATTAAACCAAGCGTGTAATTCAATATTGCGTTTATGAGCTTCTTCAATGGCAAATTGTAGCGGATCATAATAGGGATTTGGAGGGGTTCCTTGGGTTCCTGTTAACCATGCACTCCAAGGTTCTAAACTGGAACTATATAACGCATCTCCATTGGGACGAACTTGCAGAATTAACGCATTTAAGTTTAATTCTTGCATCCGGTTTAAGATGGCAATCAGTTCAAATTTTTGTTGATCAACGGATAAATTAGATTTAGACGGCCAATCAATATTGGCAACGGTGGCGACCCAAACTCCTCGAAATTCTCGTTGATGACTAATAGCACTGGTAGGATTAACTATTCCCTGGGCTAATAAATTTTCCGATGGTTCTTGTCTCAATGTGGCGATATTAACGGAAGTGGAAAGCACGGGAAATTGAATTAAGGTTAATCCTAGAAAAATGCAACAGCAGCATAAGGCTAAATATCGTTGAAAACGGGTAATTTTTCCAATTCTAATTCTTTGAATGTGACTGTGAACTGAACGAGTTAAAGATTTTAACCTTTTGATTTTCATAGACCAAAAACGATTCTGTTGTTGAATGGAGTTCCAATTCATGCTTTGTGTTGGAGAAGATGACTAATATCAGTTATCAGTAAATAGTGATCAGTTACCAGTTATGAAATCGTTGACAGTGATCATTAATTAGTCAAGTCTTAATTTAACTTCTTTCACTGATAACTGATGACTGATGACTGATGACTGATTAATAGCTTAACCAAGAAGGGGACATCTGGCAAGGGATGTTTCCCTCACTCTATACAGAAAATTCCTATTTTCGGTACAATACCTGAGTACAACTTGGTGAAGGAAAAAAGCATGAGCGCGGTTAAAATAGGAATTATTGGGGGAAGTGGGTTATACAAGATGGAGGCGTTTACTGATGTGGAAGAAGTACACATCGATACTCCTTATGGTCATCCTTCCGATGCTATTTTAGTGGGAACATTAGAAGGAATGCGAGTCGCATTTCTAGCACGACATGGACGAACTCATAAATTTTTACCCACAGAATTACCCTATCGTGCTAATATTTACGCCCTCAAAAGTTTGGGGGTAGAGTATATTATTTCGGCTTCGGCTGTTGGATCTTTAAAAGAAGATGTCAAACCTTTAGATTTAGTGGTTCCTGATCAGTTTATTGATCGAACTCGTCAACGGGTTTCTACGTTTTTTGGTGAGGGTGTTGTGGCTCATATTACCTTTGGTGATCCGTTTTGTTCTCAATTATCAAAAGTCTTGGGAGAAGCGATCGCTAGTTTAAATTTACCCGATATAGATTATCATTTATCGGGAACTTATGTCTGTATGGAGGGGCCAGCCTTTTCTACCAAAGCCGAATCTAATTTATATCGGAGTTGGGGCGGAACTATTATTGGCATGACCAATTTAACCGAAGCAAAATTAGCTAGAGAAGCAGAAATTGCTTATACAACTTTAGCCTTAGTTACCGATTATGATTGTTGGCATCCCGATCATGATCATGTCAGCGTGGAAATGATCATTCAAAATTTACATAAAAATGCGGTCAATGCTCAAAAAGTAATTCAAGAAACCGTGCGTCGCTTAAAGGATAATTTACCAACCTCAGAAGCTCATTCAGCGTTAAAATATGCCATATTAACCCCCTTCAATCAAATTCCTTCAGACCGAATACAACAATTAGAATTATTGTTGAAAAAATATATCTAAACGTCGGGTGGGCTATGCCCACCTGATCAGAAAATCAACCTCAAGAATCATTCTGCTAAAATCAAAAAATATAAAACCGTTGTTGCGCTTCAGCGCATCTTGACTCTAATTCATCTAAAAAAATATGGTAACATCTCCCGTTAAGACCCTAAGTTTAGAAGAATTTCTCCAACTTCCTGAAACCAAACCTGCGAGTGAATATATTGAGGGTGAAATTATTCAAAAACATAAGCCACAAGGACATCATAGTACAATTCAAGTTGATCTAACTGAAGCGATTAATGCTGTTGTCAAAAAACAACGAATTGCGAGAGCTTATACAGAACTGCGCTGTATATTTGGAGGACGGGCTATTGTACCTGATATTACGGTGTTTGCATGGCAAAGAATTCCGATTGATGAACAGGGGAATGTTGCTAATATTTTTAATCTTGCACCAGATTGGATGATTGAAATTCTCTCCCCTGATCAAAACCAAACCAAAGTGACCGGAAAAATTTTACACGCCCTCAATCATGGCAGTCAAATGGGTTGGTTAATTGATCCAGAAACCGAATCTGTTTTAGTTTATCCTCCCCAACAACAACCCCAATTATTAGAAGAAGAAACCGCAATTTTACCGACTCCAGAATTAGTTAAAGATTTACAATTAAAAGTCGGAGATATATTTGCGTGGTTGAAACATCAATGATATCAATGATATAAAACTTTACATTGAAAGGATAAATACCTGATGATTGCTCATCCCCAACCCCAACTAATGACTCCCCAGGAGTACCTGGAATGGGAAGAACAACAACCCCTTAAGTATGAATACATTAATGGGCAAGTCTTTGCCATGACCGGGGGAACTCTTGCCCATAACTCTATTGCCTTAAACCTCGCCGGAGCGCTCAAAAATCACCTGCGGGGTAAGGGGTGTAAAGTCTTCATGGCAGATGCTAAAGTGGGAGTTTCACAAAATGGCCCCTTTCACTATCCTGATGTCATGGTCACTTATGACAGTCGAGATCAAACTGCTCGCCAGGTTGTCTATCATCCTTGTCTAATTGTAGAAGTATTGTCACCCGGCACAGAACATATCGATCAGGGCAAAAAATTTAGGAATTATCGTCGAATTGATACTTTAAAAGAATATGTTCTGATTGAAGCAGAAACAATGAGTGTAGATTGTTACCGACTCAATGAGAAAGAAAAATGGGAACTCACTGCTTATTCCCTTGAAGAAACTGCTGCCAACGAGACAGACTTGGAAGTTCACTTAACCAGCGTTAATTTCCATTGTCCTATTTCTTTGCTGTACGAAGATGTTGTTTTTCCTGGAGACAATACGGAGGAATCTGTTGAAGGTTAAGCAGTTGATTGATATAATCAGATAAATTAACTACCCTTGCACAGATGATCATGTTAGCCACCTCCCCCACCTACACAATTACTTGGGAAAAGTTGCCAGATGATTTTATGCTACCCGATGACCCTGTGGATAATATTAATCAACCTGCCCTCGCCACCGCTCTAACCGAAGGTTTGCAACTAGCCGGAAAACTACCGGAAACTGCCCTTACCCCCACAAACTATGGCATTTGTGCCACCATTAATGGCAAAATAGCCGTTAAAGCCCCAGACTGGGCCTACATTCCCCAAATTACCGTTAGTCGAGAGCAGGTAGTTCGCAGTTATACCCCGCAACTCCAGGGGGAAATTCCGGTGCTGGTACTAGAATTTTTGTCAGATACCGAGGGCGGAGAATATTCGGTCAAAGAAACCTATCCTCCTGGGAAATTCTGCTTCTATGAACAGATTTTGCAAGTGCCTAATTATGGGATTTTTGAGCCAGAGTCGGGCAGTTTAGAACTGTATCGTTTCGATGATAGCAAACGCTATCGGCTGGAGTCGGCTAATCAGCAAGGCTGGTTTTGGATACCGGAAATGCAGCTTTTTTTGGGGGTATGGCAAGGAACTCGCCAAAACCGTCAGGGCTATTGGTTGCGCTGGTGGGATGACCAGGAGAATTTACTGTTGTGGGGTGCAGAACGGGTTGAACAGGAAAGTCAACGGGCTGACCAGGAACGTCAACGGGCCGAAAGATTAGCAGCCCAACTTCGCGCTGCTGGCATTGAGCCTGTGGAGTAGTTGGCAATGCAGCCATTAATCAACCAATTCTAACAACTAAGGAGCAAGAATATGTCTAGTTTTACTACAATACAATCGTTTGTAGGGGCAGGTTCTTTGAGATCTTGATTAATTTCACCCAAATTTTGATGAACCTGCCCCTACCCCTATTCACTGTTTACTGATAACTGTTTACTGATGACAGCCAAATTAACAAATCTTCTACGGTTTTAAAGTCTAAAACAGCTTCTCCTAAATTCTCTAATTGTTCAGGGTTTAACTCACGGATACGGGTTTGAGTTTCTGATGAGATTTCACCCAATAATCGAGAAATTATTCGCAGAATTAATGATAATTTACCTTCAATAATTCCTTGCTTAATTCCTTGCTTAATTCCTTGCATTTTGCCATCTTCTATGCCTTTAAGAACAGCCCCGCGTTGGTCTTCAAAAAACATTTCTCGTTTTTCTAGTTTTTCTAATTCGTCTAGGGTTAAATTGGCTCGATTTGCCAGTTCAAAAGCCGTTTGAATTTCGACAACCGATGACAATTCCTCTGGAATTTGTTCAAGTTGAGAAACGTTTTTAATAAAATAAGCCCAGCTTTGAGACAGATTTTCCAGTTGTTCTAATTCTTGATTAAATTTAGGCAATTCTACAAAAACTAACTCGATTTCTCGTTCAGGATACTCGAACTTGTTTTCTAGTTCTTGGAAGACAAAATGGGAAATAAGTTTATCGTTATTTTTAAATAACACAAAATCCGTAATTGTTAATGCAATTATGGGATTTAACTTAGAATATCCCTCTCTGGGTTTGAGTTGAGTGGCGTAGGTTTTAGCTGCATTATAAATAACTCGCTTGGTAAAAGCAGGAACATTAATTACCTGCATTTCAATAATTACTGTTTTATTCCCAGTGATTTTAGCTTTAACATCCAGATAACTATCTTTTAATCCTGTAACGCTTCCTGCTGCATAAGGATCAATAATTTCTAAGTCTTCAATAGTCGGTTGTCCGTCATAGATCATAGCATTGAGGAAGCTGATCAGGACATTTTTGCTCTGGGGAGAAGCAAAGACTTTTTTGAACCCAAAATCGGTTTTAACACTAATAAAACGCATAGGTAGATATTTTCGCTTGGGTTGACTTTATGATATTATAATATAAAAATTATTATATCTAGGGTCAGCTATGCCCAATTTATAGGGATTTAGGTTTTGGATGTGGTAACTCGTCGATTTCTGAGTCTATTTTTATCATCTTCTAGGGAATATTCTTCTAAATCATCATCTTGGGTCGAAAGGGAGTCTAATTTATCTTGTATTCCTTGCAGGGTTGCTTCTGTGACTTGGAGAGAATCTTGAAGATCATAAACAATATCCTGAGCTTCAGCAATTTTAGCATAAAATTCAGGGATAAAATCATCTTTTATAGAATCTAAACGTTGGGAGAACCTGCGACTGTCCTGGGTGACTTTAAAAAACAAAATTAAAATATTCAAAACACTAGCAGTCGGAACCAGAACAGCCACTAAAATCCAAGTGGTTAATAAGGGGTTAACTCGCCTAATACTGCGAGAAACTTCATTCTCAATTAACTCTCTGATTACAATGCGATCGCTGCGGTAAGAGGTTTGTGGGATAGCAATTTTCTCAATTAAATCCTCAAAATTAGGAGATTTAAACTCTAAATAATGAACAGAAAATAAACTTAAATAAGACGAGAAAAAAAACAGAATGAATTGAGATATATTCATGGGGATTCAATAATTATGAGTCAAAATTTAACTTTTGGAATTTTTCATCCTGTCGAATCGGATCAAAATCAGCTTCACGTTTAACTAACTTTTTACAGGCTTCAGAATTTAATCTTGTTGCCCGTTTTAAATTTTCTATAGCTAACTCAACTTGTCCCTGAACCGCATAACAACGGGCTTTATTATACCAAATTCGATAAAAATCAGGACGAATTTTCGCTGCTTGATTATAGGATGAAATCGCATCATCGTATTTTTTGATTTTAGCTAGGGCAAAGCCTTGATTATTCCAGGCATCCATATAATTTGGTTTAAATTCAATCGCCCGTTGATAGGATAAAATAGCGGCATCATAATGATTGAGTTTTCCTAAAGCCACCCCGCGATTATTCCAGGCATCGGCATAATGATCTCGCAATTGGATCGCTCTTTCGTAGGAGGCGATCGCTTCATGATAACGCTGTAATCGCGTTAGCGCAACACCTCGATTATTCCAAACTTCAGCTAAATCTGGTTTAAATTTTAACGATTCATTGTAGGTTTGAATCGCCGTTTCTAAATCCCCTTCTAAAAAGAGTTTATCTCCTTTTTTAGCCAAATCAACAGCCTGTTTAAGTTGTTCCTCACTGTCGGAAATAGAAGATTCAATTGCGGGTTGACTGTTAGCAGTTGGCTGTATGATTTCCCCAGATGGTTCTGTTTCTGGGGAAGATTGAAATAGAACCGGGATTAAAATTTCCTCAGCATGATTCGCTGGAATTGCTGTTTCAGAAGCCGTAGATATTCCATTACTTTGAGGTAATAATACAGCAACTTCGGGAATAGATTCGGTTTGAATCACAGTCGGTACTCCCGTTTTGGGAGGATGTTCCACCCAAACCGCTTCAATTACTTGTAAGGGGGTTTGAGTTGTTAGGGTTTGTAACGTTTCATGAGCTAAATCATTTTTATTTTGCAATTGATATAAAATTTGTCTGGCTTCTGTGAGTACCCGTTCCATCTCCGTGAGGGTATCCGCTTTTAAACTTTCGATTTCTTGTTCTGCGGATGCTGTTTGTTGAGCTAATTTTTTGAGCAAAAACCAAACTCCACAAGCCGCAATCGTATTCAAAAGCAGTAACAAGAGTAAAATTAAAGTTAATAACCCTAGATGACGACGGAAGGTATTATCAACTTGAGTTTCAACAAGATCTTGAATGTCTTGTTCTTGTACGGATGGTTCTGATAAATTGGGATTTTGAGCTAGGGGAAAGGCAAAGGAATCCGCCGATAAAGCCGTAAAAAATAGTAAAATAGTCGCAGCAGCAATCCGGCTGCGTTGAGGGAATGGCTTAGGCGTGAGCTTCCCCACTGTCCAAAACAGACAAAAGGTGAAGGCGATCGCAAATTTATTTTTGTTTTTCATAAGAAAAGATGGGAGTTTGGAAACGAGCGAGTCTTCAGACAACAGAGGAAACACAACGCCAGGGAATTTATGCCCCTTGAATATTGTCTTGACAGATTTTAGGGATTTCACTAGCATAAAGTCATCGTAGTGAAACTAAATATGTATGTAACCAAAAAAAACCAGGTCAGAGGATTAAGTGCTAAAAGAATTAAGAAATACTATCATGTCTGAGTGGATCGAGATCGGGACTATTGTTGCGGCTCACGGGTTAACAGGTGAAGTGCGGGTTTATCCCAATTCGGATTTTCCTGAACGGTTTATCGAACCGGGTCAGCGCTGGTTATTACACCCCGGACAAACCGAACCTGAACCTGTGGAATTTTTGGGAGGCTATTTAATGCCCAGTAAGGGCATTTATGTCGTTGAAATCGAGGGTATTGAAGATCGGAGTCAGGCGGAAGCGTTACAAGGCTGTCCGTTGTTGGTCACTGACCAAGATCGGCCCCATTTAGAAGCGGATGAATTTTATGTTTTAGATTTAATTGGGTTGGAAGTCTTTGATCAACAAAAAGCTCAACTCATTGGCAAAGTGGTAGATGTGATTCCAGCCGGGAATGACTTACTAGAAGTAGAGTTAAATTCTCAGCCACCAACCCCAGAACCCCCCGTTGTTGAACCCACTCCAGATCCTCCCGGTCGTAAATCTAAAAATAAACGTAAACCCAATCAACGTCAAACTGTTTTGATTCCATTTGTGAAAGAAATTGTTCCGATTGTGGATTTAGAGCAAAAACGGATTGAAATTATTCCCCTTCGTGGATTGATTGAGGAAAGGGAATAGGGAGTAAATTACGAATTACGAATTACGAATTACGAATTACGAATTACGAATTACGAATTACGAATTACGAATTTAATTCTCAATTCGTAATTCGTATTATTCGTTTGAGTATTCCTGATTTGGCGAAATAAGGTTGATTTTCCGATGGGGAAACAGTACCCATAGAGGGAATTTTGGATTCATCGGGGGGAGGAAGGGGTGCTGTTAAAGGTTGGGTAATATCACGTCCGACTAATCGTTTAGATAAACGAGAAATCCGAGGATTTTGTCGCATCTGAGTTTCATTCATGCCATAAATGTGCAGATCAACATATTCTTGAGTGACAGGATCATATAAATGCTCTTTCATAATTCCTTCCAGTTGAAACCCTGTTTTGGTTAAAACTGAATGGGCGGGATGATTATAACCATAACTATAGGCATAAAAACGATGTAAATGATAAGCATTAAAAATTAAATCTCCCATTAAGATGCAACTCTCAATCCCATAGTAAATAGAACGATGTTTTTCATCAAAAATACCAATTAACAGTTCAGCCCTTTTATGGAGAGCGCTATAGTCGGCGGCGGCAATAATTCCAATTATGCCATGATGTTTATGAATCATTAAACATTCTAAATAACCGCTTTCGGCAGGTGTTAAACTGGATCTTCGGATTAATTTTTCTCTAACTTCTTCTACGGTTTCTGCTGTATCATTCAGACGAAATAAACGCATAAACTCATAACAGGAATACATTTTTTCAAACAGAAAAGCAGCATCATCGGGAGTTGTGCGTTTGAGGGTTAGAGAACTTCCTTGATGAAGAATGAGAGGATTTAAAGTCATAGAGTTATATGAGGGAATAAGCCCCCCAAACCCCCCGTACACGGCAGGGTGTTTTCAAAGTCGGGGGTAAAAAAGAAAATAATAGTGATCTTTTCTTGATAAAATCAAAAAGAGATCACTTTTTTTTGATTTTTTAAACCATGTTAAATAGTATAATAGAACAAATAAAGTTAGTCAAGGATT